>CAYQDV010000282.1:0-4397 GCA_964416295.1 uncultured Planctomycetaceae bacterium | reverse complement strand
ATAGCACGCCACCCGCCGCTGATCCCACAGGTCCGTGTCCGGCGTGAACGTCTTGTCGTCCGCGAGGGCGAGGTCGATCGTGACCGTCTGCTCCGAATGCCCGTTGCGCCAGATGATCCGCCCCGCAGGATCCACCACCAGGTGCATCGCGTCCGGCGCCAGGATGATGAACACGCGGTTCTCGGTCGCACGGGTCCGCACCAGAATCTCCGACACCTCCACGCCGTCCGCAACCAGCACCTGAACGCCGTCCAGCGCGTGGCAGCGGGCGGAGACGAAACTCGCCAGTTCCGCGGCGCCGATCTGCACGACGCGTCCGCCCGCCTCCTCGAGCAGGGCCACGACGGCGTCAGACGTGGCCTTCACTGGAATCGGGCAGGCCTTGCCGGGTGTCGGGGCGCGGAACGGAGGGGTGGAGTCCAGCAGCCGGCCGCGCGATGCATCGTCCATCGCCGGCGGCCGCGCCTTCTCGGAAGGCTCCACCTCGGCCACCAGCAGTTGTTCTCCTTCGGACGCGGCGCACGCGATGACGTCGCCGCCGGCCCCGACCATTTGGCTCTGACCGACGTATTCGAGAATAGACCCCTCGGAGCCGGCCTTGCTGCACGTGATGAACGGGACGCCGAACTCCACCGCCCGCGACCGAACCAGGAAGTCGGCCTGAGCATTGCGGAATTGACCGGACCCCGCCGCGGCGTTTACCAGGGCGGCCGGCTGAACGATGAACCGCGCCCCGCGGCAGACGAGTGTGGCCGTGATTTCAGGCGACCGCCCGTCGGCGCAAATGAGCACGCCTATGGGGCCGAACTCGGTGTCGAAGACCGGCAATTCGCCGCCGGGCGTAAACCACCGGTTGTCGCAGTCCCATAGAAAGTTTTTCCGGGCGATGCCGACCTGTGTGCCCGATCGGTCGAAGACAGCGGCGCTGTTGTAGAGCCGGCCTTCGTGCTCCTCGACGAAACCGGAAACCAGCCAGACCTCGTGGTCGGCGGCCAGCTTCGAGAATCGATCCAGCACCGCCGGCGACCGCTCGATGTCGTCGCGGAGATATCGCTCGGCCGACTCCAGCCAATAGGCGGGGTAGGTCGTCTCCGGAAGCACGAGCAGGTCGGCGCCGCGCTGCAATGCCTGCGCCGCCAAGCGATCCGCAGCGCCCCAGACAGACGCGGCCTCGTCAATCGTCGTTGCCAGAAGCTGACCACAAGCGGCAATCATGGCGGCCCAAGTTAGGCCTTTCGAGATCGAATTGCAATCGACCCGAGTGTGTTTCTATAATGATTGGAGAAGGCCCGCGTGATCGTTCCCGTGGGCACCGATCCATCCCGTGTGTTTCCCGACCCAGTGAGAAAAGGGCGTCTGACCATTCCGCATGTCCCAGCGCGACTACTATGATGTTCTCGGCGTCTCCCGCAGTGCGACGCCGGACGAAATCAAGCGGGCCTACCGGCGGCTTGCCAAACAGCATCATCCCGACCGCAACAAGGGTGACGCCGGGGCCGAGGCGCGTTTCAAGGAGCTCCAGGCCGCCTACAGCGTCCTCTCCAGTCCCGAAAAACGCGCCCGATATGACCAGTTCGGTCACGCCGGCGTCGAGTCCGGCGCAGCCGGCGGGCAGAACGTCCGGTGGACGACCGGAGGCGATCCCATAGACATCGGGAACCTGTCGGACCTGTTCGATTTCGGATTCTCCGGAGGTCAGCCCGGCCGCGGTGGGTCGTCAGGGTTCGATCAGTTCTTTCATGGGAGATCGCGTTCGCGGAAGCCACGACAGAAACCGAAGAGGGGAGGCGACGTCGAGCACACCGTCAGCCTGACGTTCGAGCAGGGCGCGCGGGGTGTATCGCTCGATTTGCCTCTGCCCGCCTCCGAGGGCGTCCCGGCTCAGCGAATCACCGTGCGTGTGCCGCCCGGCGTCAAGGACGGGCAGCGAATTCGGGTTCGCGGCAAGGGTCAGCCCGGTCCGGCCGGGGCGCCGGCGGGCGACCTGTACATCGTCTGCTCGATCAAGCCGCATCCGCATTTTGAGCGGCGGGGGTCCGACATCTACCTCGACGTGCCCATCACGTTGGACGAGGCCGCCCTCGGTGCCCGCGTCGACCTGCCGACGCTCGACGGCGTGCGAACCGTCACCATTCCTCCGGGCACCGCGAGTGGGGCCAAACTGCGTCTCGTGGGCCTCGGCGTGTCGGCAGCCAGGGGAGGCCGGCGCGGAGATCAATACGCCGTCATCAAGATTGTTCCGCCGCAGACGCTGACGGACGAGCAAAAAGACCTCCTCACGAAGTTCGCCCGCACCGGCCGCGCGTCGCTGCGGGACGGGCTGTGGACCTGATAGGAAAGTGCGACATGCCGTCGATAGACCTGCGCTTCGGGGTGCGACACCATCGGCGCCGGCTCGGCTTGATCACGCCGTTTCTCTTCACATGCATTCTCGCGACGCACGCTTCGGCCGAACCGCCAGGCGATCGGAAGGCTCAATCCTCGCCGCCTTCGGTCGGGAACGATATCCCACGCATGACAACGGCAGAGCATATCCGTGACGATCCGCGCGCGATCCGGTGGCGTTCGACCTTGCTGGTTGGGTTGACGTTGGTCGTTGTTCTGGTCGCCACATCGATTGCCATCATTGTCTTTTCTCGAAACTTTCGGCGATACCTGATGCGCCGATCGCCGCAGCCGACGCCGAACGACGACGTCTGGCAGATGCACAAGCTGCCGGAGGAACTCGACGAAGGAGGCACGACGGACGCCGGCAGTCCTGACGACGACCCTCCGTTTGGCCTCGGTCCCCATTCCACCGGAGGGTCCGACGAGCCTTGAACGGCCGGCGAAATAGAGCCGCATTCGCCTCCGCATGGTTGACAGTCACCGCCGCAGCAAGTATTCAGACCACCATGGCAAGGTCGTCGCAACCTTTGTGGCGTCCGACGGGCCTGACAGATGGGAGTACCGTGTGAAACTGACGGGCAAAGTAGCCTTGGTCACGGGCGCCGGCCGGCGCATCGGCCGCGCGATCTCGGTGGAGCTGGCCCGATGCGGGTGCGACCTGGCCCTGCACTACTACACATCCAAGGACGACGCCGCGGAAACCGCCGGCATGGTCGAGGGCCTCGGGCGCAGAGCGGTCCTCTTCAAGGCCAACCTCGCGGAAGGTGAGGCGGCCGGTTCGCTGCCAAAACGCGCGGTCGAGGCCCTCGGCTCCCTGGACTTTCTGGTCAACAACGCCTCCACGTTCGAGCAGATGGATCTCCAGGGCTTCTCGCTCGCCGCGTGGAACCAGACCCTGGCCGTGAACGTGACGGCGCCCATGATTCTTTCCCACGCCGCGCACCCGTTTCTGCGGGAGGCGAATCCGGGCCGCATCGTCAATCTCAGCGACATCGCCGCCGAACGGCCCTGGCCCGGCTATCTCGCCTATTGCGTTTCGAAGGCGGGGCTGACCTGCCTCACCCAGGCCCTTGCCAAGGCGATGGCACCGGACGTTCGCGTGAACGCGGTCGCTCCCGGGGCAGCCCTCTTCCCGGATGACTTCCATGTCGACACCATCAAGGCGATCACGCGACGCGTGCCGTCGCTCCGCGCCGGTACGGCCGAAGATGTTGCGGCGGCGGTCCGGTTTCTCATTACGGATGCCGACTACGTCACTGGAACGATCCTGGCCGTCGACGGCGGCCGCAGCATCGCCTGGTAAGATGTCAGGGCGCCAAAGCAGCGGGCGCCCCATCCCCTGGTATGGGGTCTAGGGATCCCCAAAAACCCCATTTGGACTGTCTTCGAGGGGAATTGGACAGGTTTCCATTCTCCTTGTTGGAGGTAGTCTCAGATGGTCAAGACTCGAACTCGAAAACGATCCAGGTCTCGGCGCTTCAATCTCATCCTCAAGCCACAAGGGGCTTTTCATCCGCGGGTGCGAGCGGTCGGGCCGCAGCACTTCGGCATCGTGGCCGTCGATTGTGCCAAGGCCAGGTTCGAGTGGATGCTGGCCGACTTCTACGGCAACGTCCTGATCGCTCCCGTCACCGTGGCCCACAACCGCGCCGACCTCGGTGCGGCCGTCGATCGAATCCGCGACGCCATCCAGACGCATGCGATAGGCAATCTCCTCATCCTCCGGGTCACTCCGCGGCCCCAATAATCGTCCCCCCAGTATGAGATATCCCGGGCCACCCTGCCCATCGACGTTGCCCAACGCCTCGCAGACACGGGTATGGGACAGGCGCGTCCCAGCCCGTTCTGCTGCGAACGCGGCAGCGGCGCCATCCTCCGAGTCAGAGAATGACGCCGCTGCAAGGGTCTCACAGATTGCTCAAACGTAGGGTGCGTCCGGGGCGCACCTGACCGTTCGGCCGTCAGTTGCAGCCGCCGGTCGTCTGACCGACGTTGGCGTCGGCGAGGTC
>CAYQDV010000281.1:0-4419 GCA_964416295.1 uncultured Planctomycetaceae bacterium | reverse complement strand
GGGTCTTCGGGACCGATTTGCGAGTATGCCGACGGTGACTGCGACGGCGACGTGGATATAGATGATCAGAACCTGTTGCTGTGCCAGATTGGTAGTCCTGATCCCCTCGTGTGCTGTCCGGGCGGCGGCGCCTGGCCGCCGGCCTACATATGGGGCTGGAAGACGCGTCAGCCGGCCTGGAACGATTCGGCAATCGTGATCGTCGATCCGACCGGACCCACCCTGGGATCGCCCTTCGTCGGTGGACAGCCTGTCGAAAATGCCGAAGGCGGCTGGGACATGGCCTTCGTGCTGCTGAGCGACACGCAGCCACAGAGGCAGGGTTGCTGTATCTCCCCTTCATCGTGCATCGACGACTTGCTGCCATGGGAGTGTGTTCAGTTGTACGGCGGCGTGCCCGCGGGCAACGGCAGAACCTGCGCTGCGGCTCCGCCTGTGGTGGTCCAGAATCCGGTCAATGACGTCGCCTGCGTCGATGGGACGGTGGTCTTCATGGTTGTCGCCGATGGCTCTGTCCCGCTCAGCTATCAGTGGCGAAAGGACGGCGTCGTCATGTCCGGCGAGACGGCGGCGTCGCTCACGATCGGCCCGTGCACCTTGTCCGATGCGGGTGCCTATGACGTAACCGTTACCAACGCGTGTGGCTCCGTGACGAGCCTGAGCGCCACATTGATGGTTTGGCCTGCGGGGACCGCCGATGTCAATGGAGATGGTCGTGCCGATGGGCTCGACATCCGGCCGTTCGTAGCCGAGGTATTGAGCGCTGGCCCTCACAGCGAGTCGTTTTGCGGCGCGGACATGAACGGAGACGATGTCGTGGATACGACGGACATCTCGTTGTTCGTGGGCATCCTGGTAGGACCGTAGGCGGATGATTCGGCGGCGCGGTGGTTCGGTGGGCTTCCCTCCGATCCGCACGGCGAGCGCTGCGCCGTCCGGCTCGGCGCGCAACACGGCTTGTCAGTCTCGATCGGGCTCTCGTCGCGGCGGGTCGGCTGCGGTCCTCTTGTGATCCGGCTGGCGCGGCAGCCAGGCGGGCTGTTGGCAATGGTTGTCGGTAACGCTTCCCATTGGCCGTCGAGCGACGCGCGCCGACACGATCCTTGCGCACCGCGCTTCGCATGACGACCTGTGCGCCCCTGGCGGCGCGCGGAAGAGATCGCTCCGTTTTCGGACCTGCCGAGGATTTGCTTTCCACCTGGGCACTTGCAATACTTCTGGTGTCCGTTCGTTCATCGTAGTGATCGGGCCTGAAATAATTTCGCGCCCGGGGACAAGACCTCGGTGTCCTGCCGCGCGGAAGTCGGCCGCGGCGCGGCCCTCCGGTTTTCCTTCCTCGCATGTGTGGAGAATCCGTCAGATATGGTGTCCAAACCCGCTTTCAATCGTCGTGAGTTCATCGGGGCGCTGGGCGCGTCGGCCGCCGGAGCCGCCATGCTGGGCGGCTGTTCGGTCTTTCACACGCCGCCGGCGCCGCTGCCGCCGCCGGAGATGACGCCCGACCTCGAACGCCGATTGCTGAACCGCATCACCTTCGGCCCCACGGCCGCGGAGGTCCACGCCGTCAACGCGATGGGCTATGACGGATTCCTGGAGCAGCAACTCGATCCGGGCGGGATCGCCGACGGCGACGCGGAGGGCCGCCTGTTCTGGCTGTCGACGCTCAACGCCGACATCGCGGGCCTCGCGCCGCGCAAGGCCAACGACATCAAGGCCGAACTGATTTCCGCGACCCTCATTCGCGCGATCTACAGCAAGCGCCAACTGTTCGAGCGAATGGTCGAGTTCTGGTCCGACCATTTCAACATCTACCACGAAAAGGAGGTCCTGGCTTACCTCAAGACGATCGACGACCGGGAGGTGATCCGCCGCCATGCGCTCGGCAACTTTCGAGAGTTGCTGCACGCGTCCGCGAAGAGTCCCGCTATGCTCGTCTATCTCGACAACCGGTCCAACGTCGCCGGGGCGCCGAATGAGAACTATGCGCGCGAGGTGATGGAGCTGCACACGGTCGGGCTGGACGCGGGCTATTCGCAGCAGGACGTCGAGGAACTGGCCCGGGCGTTGACCGGTTGGAGCGTCGAGGAAGAGGGACCGCGCCGGGGAGGGTTCATCTTTCGCCCCGAACACCACGACGGCGGCGCCAAGCAGATCATGGGTCTGAGTCTCCCCGCGGGCGGTGGCGTGAGCGATGGCGAACAGGCGCTCGATTACCTCGCCCGCCACCCCAACACGGCCCGCTTCATCGCCGGCAAGCTGGTCCGTCACTTCATCGCGGACAGCGCTCCGCAATCCGTGGTCGACCGCGTGGCCGACGCCTTCACGGCTTCGGACGGCGACATCCGGACGACGCTGCGGGCGTTGTTCTCGAAGGCGTCGATGGCGGAGGCCGCGTTCAAGTTCAAACGCCCGTTCCACCTGACGGCCGGCGCCGCGCGGCAGAGCGGGGCCGATGTCCGCGTCGAACCCGGGCTGCTCCAGCCGCTCGCGATCATGGGGCATCTGCCCTTTCAATGGCCGACGCCGGACGGCTATCCGGACGAGGCGGACTATTGGGCGGCCGGCTTGCTGAATCGCTGGAACCTGGTCGCGGTGCTGCCTCGCGGCGAACTACCGGGCATGACCGTAGACGCCCGGCAACTGGCCGAGATCAACGGGGACTCGACGCCGGACGGCGTTGTCGGTCTGTGGGATCAGATGTTCTTTGCCGGAGCCATGCCCGAGGCGGAGCGACGGGCCGTGTTCGATTATGCGGCCGCTCAGCCGGACAACCCGAACCGCCTGTACTACGAATCGTTTGCCCTCGCGCTGGCCTCGCCGTCCTACCAGTGGCACTAACAAAACGGAGCGACCCGACATGACCCGTGACATCGACCGCGACGGCGGTTGTGAGGAATACGTGGAACTCGAACGCCGGGCGCTGCTCGGCGCGGTGTGGCGCGCCGGAGCGCTGGCCGCGGTCTCGACGCCGGCCTGGTTGCCTCGACTCGCCTTTGCGGCGGACGGCGGCACGGCCCGTGACCTGATCGTGTGTGTGTTCCTGCGTGGCGGGGCGGATGGACTGACGACGTGCGTCCCGCACGGCGATCCCGCCTATTACGATGCCCGTCCCCGGCTGGCCGTGCCGCGCCCGGACGCCGCCGGCGCAGCGAAGGCCATGGACCTCGACGGTTTTTTCGGTCTGCCGCCGGGGCTGTCGGCGCTGAAGCCGATTTACGACGCGGGTCAACTTGCGGTCGTTCACGCCGCCGGCTCCAGCGACCCGACGCGATCTCACTTCGAGGCACAGGACATCATGGAGGCGGGGAGCGCGGGCATCGCGAGCGGCACGGGCTGGCTGGCGCGCCACCTGCTCAGCATCGAGGCCCCGCAGGACGCCCGGCTGCGCGGCGTCGCCGCATCGAGCACGATCCCCCGATCGCTCGCCGGGGCGCCGGCGACCGTCGCCGTGCCGGACATCGAGTCCTACGGGCTGATGGGACGACCGCAGACCGCCGATGATCGGCAGGCCCTGCTCGCCTCGATGTATGGTCCGGCCGCCGAGCCGGCCCGGACCAACGCGGCCAATGTGGTCGCCACGATCCGGCTCATCGATCAGGTCGGACAGGGCGGATACACGCCGGCGAACGGCGCGGTCTATCCCGAGGATGAATGGGGGACCGGCCTCCGCACGATCGCTCAGCTTGCCAAAGCGGACGTCGGCCTCGAAGTCGCCTGTCTTGATCTCGGCGGCTGGGACATGCACGCCAACGAAGGCCCGATCGACGGCCAGTTGAACGCGCTGATGGCCCGATTCGCGGCGGGCCTCGCGGCGTTTCATGCCGATATGCTCGACCGCCTCGGGTCGCTGACGCTGGTGGCCCTGTCCGAGTTCGGGCGTCGCGTGGCGGAGAATGGCAGCGGCGGCTGTGATCACGGCCATGGCAACGCGATGTTCGTGATGGGCGGCAACGTCAACGGCGGACGGGTTTTCGCGGATTGGCCCGGTCTTCAGCCCGACGCCCTGTATGAGAACCGAGACCTGGCCGTCACGACCGACTACCGTGACATCCTCGCCGAGGTCCTCGCCGACCGCGCCGGCAACACCCAACTCGACACCGTCTTTCCGGGCTACAGCCCGACCTTTCGCGGCGTGACGAACTGACGAGGCGCACGCCCCGCGTGCCACGGCCACGCTCGCGTGGCCGTGCCCGCACGAGTGGGCCCCGCCGTGTCAGGATCCCCGCCGCAACCACGACCTCATCAGAGCCGCGACCGTGAAGGGAGCAGACGGTTGCCGGCGCAGGCACCATCGCGGTCGGCCGCTTGCTGATGCGCGCGGCTCTGATCGGCGCACTGGCGGGCGAGACGCCAGTGGCACCCGGGCGGCCTCCCCGGGCCCGCCTGGTTACTCCGCATTGCTCTCGACCCAGTTCAAGC
>CAYQDV010000280.1:0-4445 GCA_964416295.1 uncultured Planctomycetaceae bacterium | reverse complement strand
CGGGAATCGGGGCGCTGATTCGGATGCGGGCATTTCCCGGCACTTCCTCTATACTGTGTGGTTTTGGATTCGGCGGGCGCGCTGGCGCGAGGGTCGCGCGGCGACGTGAGCAGGCACTCCCACAGCGGACACCGACTTGCAGGACTCAGCCATCGAAATCGAAGGGCAAGCGACCCACCGAGCCGCCCGACCCACACACATCGGGTGGTGGACGCCGGACCGGGCGCCGCCCGAGACAGGCCCGCAGGCGGTCGCGCGTGCGGCGCGGGACCTCGGCCGGACTTTGGTGGTGGTCGAGACCGACAGCGGATCCGCCGTCGCCGCTGGCGGACGATTCGTTCTCGACGCAACCCCGCCGGCGGACAAGCCGTCCTATCCGCTCCGCGCCTATGTGCCGGCATTGCACCCGTCCACCTTGGGGGATCCGACGTTTCGCCAGGACCACCGGCTGCGCTATGCGTACGTCGCCGGGGCGATGGCCAATGGAATCGCGTCGGAGCGTCTCGTGGAGGCCATGGCGCGGGCCGGAATGCTCGCGTTCTTCGGGGCCGCGGGCCTTTCGATCGAGCGTGTCGAACGAGCCATCGACCGGATTCAGTCCAGCCTGGGCAACCGCCCTTACGGGTTCAATCTGATCCACAGCCCGAACGAACCGGCTCTCGAATCGGCGATCGTCGATCTGTACCTGCGTCGCGGTGTGCACCTGGTCAGCGCGTCGGCCTATCTCGATCTGACGCTGCCACTGGTTCGCTATCGCGTCAGCGGGATACGCCGCGACGAACAGGGCCGGGTCGTCTGTCCGAACCGCGTCATCGCCAAGGTTTCGCGTGTCGAGGTGGCCCGAAAGTTCCTGTCGCCACCGCCGGAAAAGCTGCTCCAGGCCCTCGTTACCAACGGCGACCTCTCGGCCGAGCAGGCCCGTTGGGCCGGATCGATACCCGTTGCCGAAGACATCACGGCCGAGGCGGATTCCGGCGGACACACAGACAACCGCCCGGCCCTCGCCTTGATTCCGACCATGCTGGCGCTGCGCGACGCGATGCAGCGCGAACACGGCTACGACCGCCCGTTGCGGATCGGAGCGGCCGGCGGCATGGCAACTCCCGCTTCGGCGGCGGCGGCGTTCGGCATGGGCGCCGCCTATGTCCTGACCGGATCGGTCAATCAGGCGTGCGTGGAGGCGGGCACGTCGGACGCGGCGCGGAAGATGTTGGCCCGGGCGTCACAGGCCGATGTCGCCATGGCGCCCGCGGCGGACATGTTCGAGATGGGCGTCAAGGTGCAGGTCCTCAAGTGGGGAACGATGTTTGCGATCCGCGCCAGGAAGCTCTACGACCTTTACCGCAGTTGCGCCGGCCTGGACGCAATCCCCGCGCCCCAGCGAACGCTGCTCGAGCGGGATTTCTTCCGATGCACACTCGCCGAGGCATGGAACCAGACCAGAGACTACTTCATGACGCGAGATCCGGATCAGGTCACCCGCGCGGAACGCGATCCCAAACACCGGATGGCCCTCGTGTTTCGCTCGTACCTGGGGCGCAGCTCGGACTGGGCCAACCGCGGCGAGCCGTCGCGCGAGGCCGACTATCAGATATGGTGCGGACCGGCGATGGGCGCGTTCAACGAATGGGTCCGGGGAACATTTCTCGAGCGCCCGGAGCGGCGCGAGGTCGTCACCGTTGCCCTGAATCTGCTGCACGGCGCCGCCGTGCTGACGCGGGTCCAGTGGCTGCGGGCACAGGGCGTCGATCTGCCGCCCGCTACGCAGACCGTCGCCCCGATGGACCAGGCGGCTTTGGTGGCGCTGCTCGATGCGCCGGAGGATCCTGCGCGTGAATAGCACTCACCCCCCAACAGAGAGTCACGCCACGCCCATCGCCATCGTCGGCATGGGGTGTCTGTTCCCTGGCTCGCGAGGACTGACGGACTTCTGGCGTTTCATCCGCACCGGCGAAGACGGCATCACGGAGGTGCCCGACAGCCACTGGCGGATCGGCGACTATTTCGACCCCGACCCGAAGCATCCCGACATGACCTTCTGCCGGCGTGGGGGGTTTCTGTCGGCATCCGCGTTTGATCCGCTCGAGTTCGGAATCCCGCCCACGGCCCTCGAAGCAACCGACACGGCGCAACTGCTCGGACTGATGGTCGCCCGCCAGGCGATGGAAGACGCCGGCTACGGCGACGACAACAACGCCAACGCTCCGGGCGGCCGCTCCTTTGATCGGGAGCGAACCAGCGTCATCCTCGGGGTTACCGGCACACTCGAGCTGGCGCTTTCGCTCGGCGCCCGACTGGGGCATCCGATCTGGCGCCGGGCACTCCGTGAGGCCGGTGTGCCGGACGACGTGGCGGAGAACGTCGTCGCCCGAATCGCCGACGGCTATGTCCCGTGGCACGAAAGCTCGTTCCCCGGTCTGCTCGGCAACGTGGTGGCGGGCCGGATCGCAAACCGGTTGAATCTCCGCGGGACGAACTGCGTCGTCGACGCCGCCTGCGCCAGCGCGCTCGGCGCGATCCATCTGGCCATCCTCGAACTGACCGCCGGCCGTTCCGACATGGTCCTGACCGGCGGCGTCGACACGCTCAACGACATCTTCATGTTCATGTGTTTCAGCAAGACGCCGGCGCTGTCTCCGACCGGTGACGCCCGCCCGTTCTCGAGTGAGGCCGATGGAACCGTCATCGGAGAGGGACTGGGCATGGTCGTGCTCAAGCGGCTGGCAGACGCCGAACGCGACGGCGACCGCATCTACGCGGTCATTCGAGGTGTCGGCAGTTCGAGCGACGGCCGCTCGCAGAGCATTTACGCACCGCATTCCGCCGGCCAGGCCCGGGCGCTGCGCAACGCCTATCGACTGGCTGGCATCAACCCCGCCACGGTCGAACTGGTCGAGGCCCACGGAACGGGAACGACCGTCGGAGACGCGGTGGAGTTCGACGCCCTGCGGGCGGTGTTTCGCGAGTCGCAGGTGGAAGGACGGTGGTGCGGGGTCGGATCGGTCAAGTCCCAGATCGGCCACACCAAGGCGGCCGCCGGCGCCGCCGGACTGATCAAGGCGGCCCTCGCGATCCACCACCGCGTCCTGCCGCCGACGATCAAGGTCCGCCAGCCGAACCCCCGCTTCGATATCGACGACAGTCCGTTTTACGTGAACAGCGAGAGCCGGCCCTGGTTCGCCGCCGGCGACCACCCGCGCCGCGCCGGCGTCAGCTCGTTCGGATTCGGCGGCAGCAATTTTCACCTGGTCCTGGAAGAGCACCAGACGCCGGCGCCGACGCCGGAACCGGCCTGGGACGGGGCGGTTCAGGTCGTTGCGCTCTCCGGCCGGACGATGGACGCGTTGCTCGATCGCATCGCAGAGTGGCACGCGTTCGCCGACGAGGCGGACCCCGACCCGATGGAACTGGCGCGGCGAGCGGCGGCATCGCGTCGGACCTTCTCTACCGCAGACACCCATCGGCTCGTGTTCGTCCTCGAACACGGTGACGACCTCGGGCCGCTTCTGGCGGACGCCCGCGGGCGGCTGGAGGCTCCGGCGGACGAGTCGAACGGCGTCCGCCGCGCGTGGTCGACCGCGAGCGCCTCCTATGGATGCGGAGAGGTCGTGGGTTCCGTGGCCGCGTTGTTCCCCGGCCAGGGCAGCCAGTATGTCAACATGGGCCGCGATCTGGCCTGTGTCTTTCCGGAGGTCTACGCGGCGCTGGATGACGCCGCCTCGATCGACGGCGACGGCCGCTCCCTGACACGCGCCGTCTATCCGCCGCCCGCGTTCGATGAGCCGACCCGCCGCGCACAACAAGAAGCCCTCACGCAAACGAACGTGGCCCAGCCGGCCCTCGGGGCGTTGAGCGCGGGGCTGTTTCGCGTCCTCGAACGATTCGGATTCAGGCCCGACATGACGGCGGGTCACAGCTTCGGCGAACTGGCGGCGCTCTGGGCATCCGGACGGTGTGATGCCGCGACGCTGCGCGGGTTGTCCCGTCTGCGCGGCAAACTCATGGCTTCAGGTGACTGCGACCGCGGAACGATGCTCGCGGTCCACGCGCCGCTGGATGATCTCGACGCCTTGCTCGTTGCCGAGCGGCTCGACGTGGTCCTGGCAAATCGCAACGCCCCGAGCCAAGGCATTCTCTCCGGCTCGCGCGATGCGATCGAGCGCGTGGCACAACGCTGCCGGGAGCGAGGTTTTCGCATCCAGCCCATGCAGGTGGCGGCGGCCTTTCACAGCCCGTTCATGCAGCAGGCGAGCAAGCGATTCAGACGCGCCTTGGACGAGGTCGAGTTTCGGCCGGCCGCCGTTCCCGTCCTCTCCAATGTCACCGGCCGGCCCTATCCGGCCGAGCCGGCCGCCGTTCGGGACCTGCTCGCCGAACAGTTGATCCGCCCCGTGCGGTTTGTCGACGAGGGGGGGGACCGCTACCACGCCGGCCGTGCTGTCTTT
>CAYQDV010000279.1:0-4466 GCA_964416295.1 uncultured Planctomycetaceae bacterium | reverse complement strand
CGAACCCCGGCACTGCGTGCCGGGCTTGGCTCACTTCGTCCCTACGGGACGCCACAACATGGGAGGATTCCCACGGCAGATGGGACCGAGAAGGGATTCTCGGTCCAGCGCTCGCCGGATTGGAACCGCGACCGTGAGGGAGCGGACCACGCGCGACACCGGCCGCTTGCTGACGGGCGCGGACGCGATGGGGCGATGCGCGGGGCTTTCCCTGACGTCGGCGTTGAATTAGACTGCCTGAATGAACGGACGACCGAGCGTGCTGGTGGCGATGAGCGGGGGCGTGGACAGCGCCGTCGCGGCGGCTCTGCTCCAGGAGCAGGGCCACGACGTCATCGGCGTGTTCATGCGGCTCGGCACCGAGCCGAGTGGGGTCCGCTATGCAGACCAGACATCTGAACAGAGTCCACCCGCGCCGAGGTCCGCGCCGCCGAGGTCCGCACAGCGGACCCTACGGGGCGCGACGGTTTCGCTGCCCGTGCAACCCGACGCCGGCGAGGCGGGGCGCCACCGGGGCTGTTGTTCCGCCGCCGACGCCGCCGACGCCCGCGCGGTCGCCGCCCGCCTCGACATCCCGTTTTACGCCCTGAACTTCGAGCAGGACTTCGCCAGACTGATCGACGCCTTCGCCGACGAATACTCCGCCGCCCGCACGCCCAACCCCTGCATCCTGTGCAATCAGTGGCTCAAGTTCGGCCGGCTGCTCGAGTATGCCGATGTCGTCGGGGCCGACCGCATCGCCACCGGCCACTATGCCCGCGTGGCGACCGACAACGGCCGCCCGCGGCTGCTGCGGGCGCGGGACGCCGCCAAAGACCAGTCCTATGTGCTGTTCGGCGTGTCCGGCAAGACCCTGGCGCGCGTGCTCTTTCCGCTGGGCGAGTTGACCAAGGACGCGGTGCGGCAACATGCCCGCCGCCTGGGGCTTCCTGTGCACGACAAGCCGGAGTCGCAGGACATCTGCTTCGTGCCCGACCGCGACTACGCCCGTGTCGTTCGCGCCCGGCGGCCGGACGCGTTTCGCCCCGGCGCGATCCGGCACGTCGACGGCCGCGTGCTGGGCGAGCACGACGGGCTGCCGAACTTCACGATCGGCCAGCGGCGCGGCGTGAACGTCGCAGTCGGCAGCCCGGTGTATGTGACGGATCTGGACGCCGCCACGGATACGCTCGTCGTCGGCCCGCGGTCGGCCCTGCTGAGCCGGACGGCGAAGGCCTCGCGCGTGAGCTGGCTGATCGAGACGCCCGTAGAATCTTTCCGCGCCGTCGTCCGGATTCGATACCACCACGCCGGCGCCGAGGGCGTCGTGTCGCCGCTGAGCGGCGGCCGCGTGCGCGTCGTGTTCGACGAGCCGGTCTCGGCCGTGACACCCGGGCAGGCGCTGGTGCTCTATCGCGGTGAGCAGGTCGTGGGCGGCGGCTGGATCGACGGACCCTGACTCCGGCCATGGACGCTCGATGAACATCATGCAGGCTGAGTCCGAACACGAAACGCCGCTTCTCGACGTGCGTCCGGAATCGGCGTTCGCGATACTCCATCGCGCCGGTGCGGTCAACATCCCGCTCGAGGAGCTTGCCGGTCGCATCCACGAACTGCCTCCGCGTGGCGCCGCCCTGAGGGTGTACGACCGCTGCCCGGTCCGGGCGCGGTGGGCGCGGTCACGACTGCGGGCACGCGGCCGCGGCACCCCGACCGTGGTGTCGGGCGAAGCGTGGCTGCGGAGCGGTCGGACGGCGCGCGGTCCAAGCCGCAACCGCCTCTGGCAGCCTCATGATCTGCTGAAGCGGGCGATCGCGGAGACCCGACGGGTGTGGTCGTCGGTCGACCGGCGGCCGGCGCTGGATTTGGCGTGCGGCGCCGGTCGCGATGCCGTGTTCCTTGCCCTTGCCGGCTTCGAGACCGCGGCGTGGGACGTGCTGCCGGACGCGCTGGAGCGGTGCCGTGACCTCGCCCGGCGTTGCGGCGTCGCCGTCACCACGGAGTGTCGGGACGTCGTCGCGGAGCCGCGCCTGCCGGAGGGCCGGTTCGATCTCGTCTGTGTCTTCAACTTCCTGCACCGGCCGCTGATGAGCGCGATCGCCGCGGCGGTGCGACCCGGCGGATTCGTCGTCTATGAAACATTCGTCCACCCGCAGCGCGAGCGATTCGGCAAGCCGCGCCGCGAGGCCTTCCTGCTCCAACCCGGCGAGTTACCGACGTGGTTTGAGGGGTGGGGGACCGTGTGGTCCCACGAGGGTCCGGCGGGGCCTCGGCGGATCGCCGCATCGCTGATCGCACAGCGGCCCGAGTAGCAGGGGAGAAGAGTCAAAAAGTCAAAAAGTTAAAAGGTCGAAACGAGGGCCGAGGGCCGAAAGGTCGACTCCCACCTGCGGAAGGGATGGGGCGCCCGGGCATTTTCGTGTAGAGTATGCATCGGTCGATTCGTATCGGGCGACGCCCGGAGCGATTTCAACGAGACCGGTGGAGGACAGGCCCCATGCCAGTGACCGTCAAACGCGCCAACCTCTGGCGTGTCGTAACCGCCAACACGCCCGGAGCGCTCGCGGAGGCGCTCGCCCCGTTTGCCGAACAGAAGGTCAATCTCGACATCATGATGGGCTATGCCTATCCCGACAAGCGAAAGGCCGCCATCGAGGTCTTCCCTGTTCGATCGGGAAGGCCGCAGAAGGCTGCCCGGTCGGCCGGACTGTCGAAGTCCAGCTTTCCGTGCGTGGTCATCTCCGGCCAGGATCGCATCGGGCTGGGCCACACTGTGGCGACAGCCCTGTCGGAGGCGGGCATCAACCTGAACTTCTGCGTGGCCCAGACGCTGGGTAAACGCTATACGGGTATGTTCAGCTTCGAGGCAGAGTCGGAGGCCGATCTTGCGGTGAAGATCATCCGATCGGCGCTCCGCCGGCGGCCCGCGCGGATCTCGAAGACACGGTCCGCAAAGGACACAAAGAGGACACGGGCCGCGAAGAAACGAACACGGCCCACGAATCGGAGGCCCCGATAACGGGAGAGGCCGTCGCGGCATGCACGCCGCGCGCCGGGCTTGAAAAAGGGATGTCGGCGGCGGATCATGCCGATATCCCGGCAGGGTTTTGACCACTGATTTTACACGAGGAGGTCGTCATGACCAGACGGATCGCACTGGCAACGCTATGGATCGCGCTGGGAGCCGCTGTGGTCGGATGCGACAGCGCGGGCACCGCCGATCACACGACCGCCGCGAAGCCGGCGCCGAAGGCAACGGCGACGGTGGACGACACCAGCGCCGCCGCGAAGCGCGCCCGCCCCGAGGCGTCGCCGCCGGCGAGAACCGCCCCGCAGCCGGCTCCGGCCGCGTCACCGCAATCCCAATTCACCAACCGTAAGACACCGCCGGGAAACGCGACGCCGGCGCCGTCCGGCACTCCGGCGCCTGCCGCTGAGCCATCCTGGAAGATTGAGTCGCTCGTCTATGATTTCGGACAGGTGTGGGCCGCCCCACGAAACCAGGTGCGACATACGTTTGTCTTCGAGAATGCCGGCGGCGGCACGCTGAAGATCCTGGAAGCGAAGCCCAAGTGTGGCTGCACGGTCGCGAAGAACTACACCAACGAGGTCCGCGCCGGTGCGACGGGTCGGATGCCGATCACCGTCCGCACGCGCAACCTGCACGGCCGCGTGTCCAAGACGATCGACGTCACGACGAACGACCCAAAGCACCCGAAGGTCGTGCTCGAGATGAAGGGGACCGTCCGAACGCTCTGCTCGTTGACGCCCCCGAACGGTTCGCTCTTCGGACCGGTCAAACCCGATCAGTCGCTCTTCCGCGAGGTGACCATTCGCAGCAACGTCGACTTTCCGCTGACGTTGCAGCTCCAGCCGTTTCCGCAGAACAACACGTTTTTTGCGATCAACTTCGAGACCGTCGTGCCGGGCAAGGAATGGCGCTACACCGCTTCGGCCAGTGCCCCGCTGCCCGTGGGCGCCAACTCGACCCTGCTGAGATTCAAAACCAATTCGCCCGATGTGCCCTACTACGAGCTGTACGCCTCGTGCTATGTGCCGCCGCGCGTCCAGGTCCTTCCCACCAAGATCGTCGTCACCAAGGCCAAACAGACGGAGGACCGGCGAATCGTCCGAATCATCAACAACGGCAAGACGCCCTTCGAAATCGTGTCGATCATGACCAGCGACGCGCAACTGAAGCCTGCGCTCCTGGCGCCGGAGCCGGACAAACCCGAGGCCCAACGGATCGAGGTCGTCCTGCCGCCGGGCTACCAGCCGCCCATCTATGGAGAGGTGATCCAGGTCAAGACGACCGACGCCGAGCGAAGCGTCATCGACATCCGCGTGCAACGGACCTTTGCCCGGCCGCCGCCGCGTCCGTCGGACAAGCCGCTGAATCTGGTGCCGGGGGGACCGTAGAACAGGTCACGCCCGGGGCTGGAGCGCGCTGGACCGAGAATCCCTTCTCGGTCCGGGCTGGCATGGGA
>CAYQDV010000278.1:0-4475 GCA_964416295.1 uncultured Planctomycetaceae bacterium | reverse complement strand
GACATCAACGGCGACGGACTGGTCCTCGGCAATGACATTGCCGGATTCGTTCGGGTCAAGCTGGGTTCTCCTGATCCAGCAGATGCCCAGGCCTGTGCCGACTTCGGCACCGGAACGTTGGCCGGCGACATCGCTGCCTTTGTCACGACGTTGCTGAATTAGAAGGGACCGGACCGGCGTTGGTCCCGAATCCCGTCAGGCCTCGCAGCGGCTCCCGTTCCGGGGGCCGCTGCTGTTTTTGCCCCCCCATGCGCCCTCTGGAGCCGCTGGAAGCCTGCACGCACGCACGCTACAGTGCTCGCCGGCACTGCGGAGGCCTCTGCGTCCGCCGTCGTGCCGATGAAAGAGCACACGCTTTGGAAAGGGACCGATGGCCATCCAGTTCGCCTGCACCGCCTGTGGTCAGCCGATCGAGGTCGACGACGAGTTGGCCGATCAAGTCGTGACCTGCCCCTTCTGTCTCAAGACCGTGACGACTCCGTCGCAATCGAACCTCGCACCCGGTCTGCGCCCGGCACCGTCGGGGTCCACGCCAGTGGTACCATACGCTTCCCAAGACTCGATCGCTGCGACGCCGCCCGCCGGGACCAACCGGTTCTCGTGGATCGCCCTGGGTTGCGTGGTCGTGTCGATCGTGTGCATGATCGCCCTGTCCATCGTCGTCGGGTCGATCATGCGGGACATCGGCCCGATCGACGACCAGAGGGAGTTGAGCAGCCGGTTGAAGCAGGAATTGCAGAACAACTCCGCGGCGCCGATTCTGTCCCTCGTGTCCATTCTCGGTTCATGCGCCTTCCCGCTGGCGGGCGTCGTGTTTGCGGTCATCGCGCTCGCCCGGCGCACTCCGCCGCGATGGCCCGCAATCACCGCCCTGTGCCTCGTCGGCGGCCTCGTTTTACTATTGTGTATATCGATGTTCCTGACCGCGTCGGCCGGCGGGATGAATCTACCGGGATCGTGACCGGCCTCGCTGAAAAAAAAAACGGCTCGTCCGGTAACGGCTATGTCCGAATATCGCGCACCAACCGCCGTGACGGGCCTCGACAACACGTTTTCACGGACGCCTCGGTGCCTCGGCCGAGCACGTGAAATATCCTCCGCCGAGCGCGTTGACACCCTTCCGGCGTCTGTGGTAAGGTCGAAGCTGACCAGCGCGAGGCAATTGTCGTCGATGCCTCCCGTACATCAGAGAGAGAGGTTTCCATGGAAGTTCGCGGTGTTGCTGAATCCAGGCGTCGTCAGCGGACCGGGCTTCGCCGGCGCATCTTCACGCTCGAACATGCGAACTGCGCCTTGCCGCTCGTCAGTCGAATCGTGAACGACATCGTCCAGCAGCACAAGCGCGTGACCGCCCTCGAAGCCCATTGCGAAGTGGCCGACCCCACGCTCAGCGGCGAAGCCGTTCAGGCCCAACGCGACCGCTACGCCGCAGAAATAGATAAACTCAGAGAATTGGCCCGCGAGTTGACCGACATCGGCGTCGAACTCAAAGACTGGCGCCGCGGCTTGGTCGACTTTCTCTCGCTCCGGCAGGGACGAGAGGTCTATCTCTGCTGGCGCCTCGGTGAAGAACGCGTCGAGTTTTGGCACGACCTCGAGGCCGGCTTTCCCGGCCGCCAGCCCATCGACGAGAGCTTCGCCCCCTGATCGGCAGCCACCGCGGTCGGACGCCGCAGGCTCAGTGAGGGCGCCGGTGTGAGTCAGCCGGACATCGCATCCCCCACCGCAGAAAAATACCTTCGACTCCACCTCTGCCAGGGCGTCGGGCCGATCCGCTCTGCCTGTCTCCTCCGCGAACTGGGCGGCATCGACGCCGTGCTCGGCGCCGGGAGCGGCTCCCTCTCGAACGTCCGCGGCATCGGACGCCAGGTCGCCGACGCCATCGCACGGGGACGCGATACGGCCGATGTCGACGACGAACTCGAACGGGCCGCCCGGCACGGCGTCCGAATCCTCTGCCTCGAAGATGACGACTATCCCATCGCCCTCAAAAACATCAACGACCCGCCCGCCTGCCTCTACCTGCGCGGAACCCTCGAACGCGAAGACGCCGTCGCACTCGCCGTCGTCGGCTCGCGACGCTGCACCCGCTATGGCGCCGAGCAGGCCGAGCGGTTCGCCGCTCTTCTCGCCCAAGCGGGCATGACCATCGTTTCCGGAATGGCCCGCGGAATCGACAGCTATGCCCATCGCGGGGCGCTCGCCGCCTCCGGCCGCACGGTCGCCGTCATGGGCTGCGGCCTGTCACACCTCTATCCCCCCGAATCCACCGAACTCGCCGAACGCATCCGCGCCAACGGAGCCGTTCTCAGCGAGCTTCCCATGGACACCGCTCCCGATGCCGGCAACTTCCCCCCACGCAATCGGATCATCGTCGGACTCTCGCTCGGCGTGCTCGTCGTCGAGGCCGCCCGGCGCAGCGGAGCCTTGATCTCCGCCCGCCTCGCCGTCGAATACAATCGCGAAGTCTTCGCCGTTCCCGGTCAGATCGACCGCCCCCACTCGGCCGGGTGCCACACCCTGATCAAGGCCGGCGGCGCAAAGCTCGTCACGGACTTGACAGACATCCTCGAGGATCTGGGCGAAACGGGTGCGGCCCTGCTTTCGAATCGATCCGGTGAGAAAGAGGTCCGCCTCACCGCGACCGCCGTCACCGCCAGGCTTGACGACCTCGAAACCCGAATCGTCAAGGTTCTATCCGACGAACCGGTGTCTATCGACCTCATCTGTGACGAAGCCGATCTCCCCCCCGCCCGCGTGGCCGCCGCCCTGACCGGCTTGCAACTCAAGGGCGTTGTCCGCCGAGTCGGCGGCGACCTCTACGAACGGATCCGTGTCTGACGCCCGCGGGCCACGCTATCATGCGCCGAGTGGCCCTCCCGACGTCGTCACCACGGCCACCAGTGGTGCCCTCCATCGCGCGCCAGTTCGGCCGGGGTTTCGCCCGCGTGTCCAAATGGATCGTCCTGGTCTGCCAGCCACGCCCGCCACGCATCCGGATCGTGATGCTGCGTCACCCCCGTCAGGGCGATCAGCGCCTGCTCGGCCGCGTGCCGCACCGCGAAATCATCGGACTCCATCACGTCGATGAGGACCGACGGAATCGGACGTTGTGCAAAGTAGGCCACCGCATCGATACAAGCCAGGCGGACGTTGCGATCGGGGTCGTTCCGGAGTCGGTCCAGCAGGACATCCACGATCTTGCTCCGCTGCGATTCGTCATAGGCATAGCCGTCGACAATATCGAGCAGCAGCCGAGCCGCCTCCCACCGCACGACCGCCGGAGCCGGACGCACATCGCGGTAACGCGTCGTCGTGCTGTTCAGGATCCTGATCGCCGTCGGAATCGATCCCGCGCCCGCCGACCGGCTCAGCCCACGCAGCGCCGCCGACCGCACCATCGGGTCCGTGTCGGTCCGGGCGACCGTGTCGAAGACCTTGACGACCCATTCGCTCGATGCATCCTTGCCCGACGCCAGCCCGTTCACTCCCCGGCGCCGTTCGTCGGCCGTCTCGCCCTCGAGCGCAAGATCGAGACACGTCTGACTCGATGGGTGCCGCTTGAACAGCGTCCAGGACGTCGACGAACACCCACTCGACAGGAACACCACCGCCCAATGGGCCAGCACGATGCCCAGAACACCCCCGCGAAGCTCGTTATACCGAAGACGCCGCGGCCGCGCCATAGAACTGCTCCGGCGACACCCAAGTGACGTCCACGATCGACTGATGGAGAAACCGCTGGCCAAGCTCGCGGAATCGTTGAGGATTGTCGCTGACATAGCTCACAAGGGTACCCGCGCGGCCCTCGGCGGCCAAGCCGCCGCGCGACGCCAGGCGGTCCACCACCGACCGAGCCGTCTGCTCACCGGAATCCACCAGGCAGACCCCCGCCCCCGCAACCTCTGCAATCGCCGATCTCAGCAGAGGATAGTGTGTGCACCCCAGCACGATCACCTTCGGCGACAAGCGCACGACCGGATCGAGATAGTCCCGGACCACCGCCCGGACGATCGGGTCCTCGCTCGTCCGTCCCTCCTCCGCCAGCGGAACAAACAGCGGACACGGCTTCTGAATGACCCGCGCCGAGGCGTCATATTCCTTGATCGCCCGCCGGTAGGCGTCCGACGCGATAGTCGCCTCGGTGGCGATGACTGCAATCGTCGCCCCGTCCGACCGGGCCACCGCCTCTTTCGCGCCGGGCCGCACCACTCCGCACACCGGAACGGGCAGCATCGCCTCCAGCTCGCCCAGCGCGGTCGCGCTGGCGGTGTTGCAGGCCACCACGATCATCTTCGGATCAAAGCGCAGCAGAAACTCGCAGTTCTGCCGCGCGAAGCGCGTCACCGTCTCGCTGCTCTTGATGCCGTAGGGCACCCGCGCCGTGTCACCAAAATAGACAATATCCTCCGACGGCAGGCGGCGGCGCAGCTCACGAACGCACCTCAGAGCGCCCAAGCCCGACACAGGCGCTG
>CAYQDV010000277.1:0-4482 GCA_964416295.1 uncultured Planctomycetaceae bacterium | reverse complement strand
GGCACGGGCAGACACGCTGCCCGTGGCACCCCGCCGCCTATTGTGTCACGGACCCCGCCGAGCCTGCCCCGCCGCGCCTTCGTTGATTTTGTCGTCCACCGGGGCTAGAGTTCCAGCCTTGGATTGGAAACGGCGCGCGAGTGATCGCGTCATGAGTCGCCGGACGGCGTTGACCGCCGTTGCCGGCAATCGGAGAAGAGCAATGACACAGCTAGTCCACACCCGGCCTGCCCGGCTGTTGATCCCCCTGTTGATCGTATCGCTGACCGGATGTTCCGATCAGAACAAGTCGCGGACGAAGTCCAGACGATTTGAGGGCGTGGCGAAAAGCGTCGACTTGCAAACGCAGCAGGTCTCGATGTTGATTCGGCGGGAGGACGGGGAAGAGCGAGAGTTCACCGCGCATGTCCGGGACGACACCGTAATTCGGATAAACGGTCGTTCGCAGGCTCTAGGCGATGTGCGGAGTGGCGACAAGGTCGTGGCGTTCGTCGAGAAGGATAAGGGCGAAGGAGAATTCATCGTGCGCCGCGTCGAAATCGAGCGTGCGACAGACGACGATTGGAAGGAGACCGGGGGAGGGGCTTCCGGGGCCAAGGCTTCTGCGGTAGCTCCCAGGTCCGCGGCAGTCTCACGAACTTCCGTAATGCCCGATGCCGGCAACGTCACAACGCCCGCCGCCCCTGCGCCGGTGGTGGCGAAGCCGGTGGCGCAGGCACCATCGAAACCCACGGAGCCCTTGCCGGTCACCGATCGTGCGGATGCCGAGGATCTCGTGTGGGGCCTGATTCGCGTGAAGATGGAGGAGGCCATCGAAGAGCGCAGCGAACTGCTGGCGGCGGGAACCAAGCCCAGTGATACCAAGGTCCGAGAGCTTGAGGGCCTTATCATGAAGGCCCGGGGGCTTCTACAGGAGCGGGGCGAAATCCTCGAAAACGTCGACCCGCCGATTGTTGAGCAGGCCAAGCCCGGATCGTAAAGCGTCACACGGAAGGCTGGCCTTCATTGCCGTACCGCCCGGGTCGGGCGATCGACATCGATTGCCGAAGCCGCGTGACCGGCCGGACGGACCAGGCATGCTCGACCAGACTATTCCCATTCGCGTCGGCCATTCGCCGGATCCTGACGATGCCTTCATGTTCTATGCGCTGGCTCGAAGGAAGATTCCTACGGGTCCCTACCGCTTCTCGCACGAGATGGCCGACATCGAGAGCCTCAACCGCCGCGCCGAGACCGGCGAGCTGGAAGTATCGGCGATCAGCATCCACACCTATCCGTTTGTTTGCGAGAAGTATGCCCTTCTGTCATGTGGATGCAGCATGGGCGACGGCTACGGTCCCATGGTCGTCACGAAACGTCCGACCGAACTGGAAGATCTGAAAGGGCGGACTTTCGCCGTTCCCGGCGAGAGGACCACGGCCTTTCTGGCGCTGAGTCTTTGCTTGGGCGCCGGGACTTTCGAGCACCGGGTCGTCCGTTTCGATGAGATTCCCGCAGCCGTGCTGGACGGAGCGGTGGATGCCGGGGTGATCATCCATGAAGCCCAACTGACCTATGCAGCCATGGGTCTGCACAAGGTGATCGATCTGGCCGAGTGGTGGGGCGGAGTAACGAAGCTGCCGCTTCCCTTGGGCGGAAACGTCATTCGGCGCGATCTCGGTCCGGAGAGACTCCGCGAAGTCTCGGTGCTCCTGAAGCAGTCCATCGAATACGCGCTCGATCATCGCGATGAGGCGATTGACTACGCCCTCCAGTACGGTCGCGATCTCGATCTGGATCTGACCGACCGGTTCGTCGGGATGTATGTCAACCGGTGGACCCTTGACTACGGCGAGCGCGGTCGGACGGCCGTCTGCGCGCTGCTGTCGCGGGCTTGTGACGCCGGCTTTGTCCCCGACGCCGGCAACATCGATTTCGTCGACTGATGCCCGAAGACCCAGCCGTCATCGCGTCCGCGCGGCCCTGATGAATCGCCGGATGCGCGCAGGGTCGAGGGGACTTCCCGTCTTCCCTCCGCGCTTGAGCGACGTGCCGACGATGACGCCGGTGGCGACTTCCAGACAGTCGCGGACAGTTGCGGCGCTGACCCCGGAGCCGATCCAGAGCGGATGGCCGGGGGCCGCGTCGGCCACACGCCGTGCGGCGTCGAGGTTGGTGGGCTTTCCGGTCCCGGTCCCGGTCACGATGAGGGCGTCGGCGCCGGCGCGACAGGCCGTCTCCTCCGCGGCGAGCCCAATGTCGGGCTGACTGACTGGCGTGGCATGTTTGACGTGGACGTCCGCGGCGATCCGAACGCGGGGAGCCACCTGCGATCGGCGCCGCAGCAGTTCATGGGCCCGGCCGGTGATCAGGCCCTGATCGGTGGCGGACGTACCGCTCAGCACATTGACCCGGATAAAGGCGGCGCCGGTCGTTGCAGCAACGGCGAGCGCGCTGAGTGCATCATTTCGAAGGACGTTCACGCCTACCGGAAGCCGCACGGCCCGCACGACGTGATCGACCACGATTGCTAGTGCGGCAACCGTCTCGCGGGACACGGCGTCCGGAGCGAACGGCGCGTCGCCGAAGTTTTCGACAATCACGGCGTCAAAACCGGCCCGAGCCAGGAGGCTTGCCTCGGCGACCGCTCGTTTGAGTATGTCGCTCAGCGGCCGGACCGATCGGGCCGCGCCGGGAAGGGGAGGAAGATGGACCATTCCGATGAGCGTCAGGCGCGCGAACGAACCGCCGGCATGTCGTGATGTTTGGTTGGAGGAAGGCATGTGTTTCATGTTAGGATGTCTCGTTGGAATGAGAATCCCTTGTCGTTCCTGTGCCAGGCCGGGACCGAGAAGGGATTCTCCGTCCAGCGAGATAAACCGTGCCGTCGGATTCTTCCGATCGCGCGGGGTCGCGCCGGCTCCGCGCGTCATCGGGGTTTCCTGTTACTGCCGTCGCGATAGAACACGCACGGTGTCAGTCGCCGGCTCCTGGCCTGGTTCAACGTGATGGTCTTGCTGTCGGTGAGATGGGGCACATGGGGGCCGTCCGGCGCGTGGTAGTGCGGGGCGTACTTCCCGATGACGACCTTCTGTTTCCCCGTCGGACCCTCCAGCTTGGCCCAGATACCGCGTTCGGCCCATGCCGCAGTGTCCTCCATGTCTCGATAGGCCGCCAGCCGGCCGAAGCGCGCGTCCGTGTCGATCCAACCGAAGCCGCTGGTCAAGAGCTCGCCACCCAAATCCCGTTTGCCCGGTTCCACAACGATATAGGCCAAGGTCCGTCCCAGCGAATCCCGCAGGAGATGATGAGCCTCGTCCTCGGAAAACTGCACGCGGACGGTTCGTCTTCGAAGTCGACGCTCAATGAAGTGCACTGCCTCTTCCACGCTCGACTGTCCGCGCTCGGGCCACATCACGCCCAGGAGTCGAATCTTCTCGCCGCTGTCGCTGATGAGGGTGCCGCCCGGCAGGACCGTCTTGACACGCAGTTCGACACCATCCGCAACGGCCACCTCAGGTGGAGGTGAAGGGGGACCGGGTTTCGGACCGGCTTTCCGGGCGTTGCTCGTCCCGGACTCGCCGCGCGTGGCAGGAGGATCGGTCCGCTGCTTCTCCGCTTCCTCGGCCATGTGAGCGCAGTATCGGCACAGCCGCCGACCGCTTCGTTCCGCTTCTTCCTTCGATTTGAAATGGATTAGGTTTGCGGGCAGGATCTTTCGGGCGAACGTGCAACGGTAGGCGTGATACACCTTGCCTTTCTTCGTCGCGACGATGTCTTGCCCGCCGTTTGATTTCGGTCCGTCATCGGCGAGAGCCGGAACCGTAAGGACAAGAGCGATGTTGAGCAGCGGGAGCCATCGACGACTGCGGATCGGGGCTTTCTGATACGACATGGGCAGACCCTCACACTTGGAGGTACCCGGCCGGTGACGTCACGCAGTCGGCCGTCTGGTGATCGGCACAGATGCCACCGACGGCTATCCACCGGCTGTGCGGAAGACCGCAACGACGTCTTCGACCGGCACCACGAACAACTGATTGTCCCCCTCGAAATCGACGGGGATTGCATGCTTGGGGTTGAAGAGGACCTTGTCGTACCGCTTCAGCGGGAAATCCTCGTCACGTTCGACCTGACCGGACACGGCGACGATCCGACCGGTGATGGTCGGGATTTCCATGTTGTCGGGCAGTTGGATGCCGCCGCGTGTCTTCTTTTTGTCCTTATCCTTTCGGATCAGGATGCGTTTTCCGAGTGGCTCGACGGTTTCGAGCTTGATCGCGTCTGTTCGTGCCCGTGACTGCGCCATGCATTGGTCTCGATGTTCTGACTGCGGCCCGCCCGGGAGCCAACACAGCATCACCGGTGAGATCCCTGGACCGCGGCGGCGATTGTAGGCGCTTCGGACGAAACGACGCAAACCGACCGAGTCGCGGCCCGAGACCGCCGGGTCTGTGACACAATCGGCGGCGGGGTGCCACGGGCAGCTTGCCCGCCCGTGTC
>CAYQDV010000276.1:0-4533 GCA_964416295.1 uncultured Planctomycetaceae bacterium | reverse complement strand
AGCAATGAATACCGCTGGCATTGCCCGCACGCTTCAAAATGAAGTGCCATTCGGGACAGTCACCGTTTATTTTGCCTTCTACCCTCTCCTGAACCACTCTTCCGGCCCTTCTTCCTCGGACGTCCGACCGGCAAGGGACGCAGACGCCTGCCGACCAAGGCCTCCAGCTTGCTGATGAACCGGTCGGAGGCCAACGGCCGACCCGAGAGCAGACAACGCCGAATCCGTCCGACAAGGGCCGCATCCTCCGGGCGGTGCAATTCCTCCTTCCATCGATCGACACGCCATCGTTTGAGCCAAGCCGACAGGTCTAACAATCCTGACGTATCTTTTCCGCCGCAATGCGCTGCGGCGCTCGACCACCGATACCGCCATGGCATGCGGACGATCTTTGCACGCACGGGATTGCGTTCGACGTAGCTCAGCGCCCGCCAAAGATGCGTCCGGTCCATCGGGCAGGAGTGAAACCGATTCTGCCACAGGTGACCGCTGCGACCGTGAAGGCGGTTGACGTACTGGGTGTAGAGATAATGCGTGCGCCCCACGGCCTTCGCCAGCGCGTCCTCGGTGGCCGGGACGGCGATCAGGTGGACGTGGTTGGTCATCAGGCAGTAGCCGATGATCTGCAGGCCACAGGCTTCCGAACACCGCTTGATGATGGAGAGATAGGCGCGACGATCGTCGTCCGCGAAGAACACGTCCTGACGGTTGTTGCCCCGCTGGGTGACATGATGCGGAACCCCGGGCACGACTGTCCTTGCGACACGCGGCATATCCCAAGGCTACCGCGCGAGCGCGGAAACGTCAACGATAAACGGTGACTGTCCCTATCATAGTGGCGCCAACGGCCAGATCGCCGGAGCGGCTCCGGACACGACCGACTACGACCTCGCCGACGCCAACGTCGGTCAGACGACCGGCGGCTGCAACTGACGGCCGAGCGGCAATCTGAGAGACCCCTGCAGCGGCGTCATCCTCTGACTCGGAGGATGGCGCCGCTGCTGCGTTCGTAGCAGAACGGGTTGGGACAAGCCTGTTCGATGCCGGCGTGCTGCGGCCCGACCGCTTGCACCCGCGGATGAAAAGCCCCTTGTGGCTTGAGGATGAGATTGAAGCGCCGAGACCTGGATCGTTTTCGTGTTCGAGTTTTGACCATCTGAGACTATCTCCAACAAAGAGAATGGAGACCGGTCCAATTCTCCTCGAAGGCAGTCCAGATGGGGTTTTTTACGATCCCTGGACCCCATACCAGGGGATGGGGCACCCGCGGCTCTGAAAAGGCCTCTCAAACACCCTCTGAAGCCTGCGCGGCACCGCCGGCGGGCGATACGGTGGTAACATGGGGTCGTGTCGGACATGCAGGGACTCCATGTCGTGATCGTGCCGGCCTGGTGGCCGTCGCCGGAACAGCCGGGTGCGGGCGTGTTCTTCTGTGATTACGCCCGGGCGTTCGCGGCCGCGGGGGCACGGGTGGGCGTCGTCTTTCCGGATCTGGTCAGCGTTCGTCACGTTGGGAAGCGGACGGCGGTTCCGTGGATTCCGCGGGTGCTGGAGGAGGACCTCGACGGTGTGCCGGTCGTCCGCGTGCGCGGATGGCACACCGCTCTGGGCAGACCGTGGATACAGATGCACCGGTTTCGGAGATGGTTGCGACGAGGCTTGGACGCGTACACGGAACGCTGCGGGACACCGGACGTGCTCCACGCCATGTGCGCGATTCCGTCGGGTTGGGCCTGCACGCATCTGGGCGACCGGCGGGCGCGGCCGACCGTCATCACCGAACTCACGGGTCCGTTTTCGCTCGTGATGACCCCCCGCGCGGGCGCGTCTCATGTCCGCGCGGCACTGAGGCGGGCGGCGTCGGTGGCCGCCGTCAGTGAGCATCTTCGCGCCGAGATGCGATCGGCCGGCATCGATCGGGAGATCGGCGTCTGCGACATTCCCGTCTCGGACGCATTCGTGTCTGCACCGCTGTCGGAGCGCCGCCGCCCGGGGCCGATGCGGGCGTTGTTCGTCGGACGTCTGGTCCGGGAGAAGGGACTGGTCGAGTTGTGCGCAGCGGCGGAGCGGATGCCCGACGATCCGGCGGTGGAATGGCACTTTGCCGGCGACGGGCCGATGGCCGGCGACGTCCGCGAGCGGTTCGCCGAATCCGGACGGCAGACGAGGCTGCACCTGCACGGTCACTGCGATCGAGTCGCGCTGATCCGGCTGATGGCGGATTCGGACTTCCTGGTGCTGCCGACGCACGGCGAGACGTTCGGGATGGCCATGGCCGAATCGCTGTGCATGGGGCTGCCGGTCATCACGACGCGAGGCACGTCCTGCGCTGCATTCGTGGATGCCGCCAGTGGCCTGCTGGTCGAGCGAGGCGATGTCGAAGCGCTGGTCGCGGCGATCGGCGCGATGGTGCGTGACCTCGCGCGGTTCGATCGCGCCGCGATTGCCCGTCGAGCGAGGGTTCGGTTTTCGGCATCGGCCGTGGCGTCGTGGTATGCGGAGGTGTTTCGCCGGGTTCTCGCGGCGCAGGGCGGGAGGGGTGATATCTGATGTGTGGCATCACCGGCCTGATCCTGGACGAACCAACCCCGCAGGCCGCCGGCTGGCTCACCGACATGACGCAGCGGCTGCATCATCGTGGACCGAACGACGGCGGCGCGGTCGTGTTTGGTCCAAACGGATCGCCGGCAACGACGCGGCCGCTCGGCCCGCCGGGACAGCCTGTGGCATGGGGGGGAATCACGTTTGGCGTCGGGCTTGGGGCACGCCGGTTGGCGATAATCGACGTGTCGCCGGCGGGGCATCAGCCGATGTCCGCCCCGGACGGTCACGCCTGGATCGTGTTCAATGGCGAGATATACAACCATGTTGCCCTGCGGTCGGAACTTCGGCAGCGCGGCATGGCCTTCCGGGGCGAGAGTGATACGGAAGTCTTTCTCGCGGCGTATCGCGCGTGGGGTTGGGCGTGCCTCGCGCGGCTGGAGGGTATGTGGGGGGCGGCCATCGTCGACTGGGCGGCCGGACGGCTCCTGCTCACACGCGATCGATTCGGGATCAAACCACTGTATATTGCTCGATTTGGTGGAGGTGTCGCGTTTGCCTCCGAGATCAAGTCGCTGCTGCTGCTGCCCGGTGCCCGGCGCGGTGTGAACGAGGCACGGCTGCGCGATTTCCTGTCCGAAGGTCGAGTCGATCACACCGACGAAACGCTGTACGAGGGCATCTGGTCGGTGCCGGCCGGGTGCGGGTTGGAGATCGACGTCCGGCCGCGGGCGTCCCTGCGACAGGTCGGCGCCTGCCGGCGTTACTGGCGACCACAGTTCGCATGGAAGGCGGAGTCCGACGCGCCCGGCCGCGTGGCCGCGTGCCTGCGCGCGGCGGTCCGGACACATCTTCGCAGCGACGTGCCGGTCGGGTCGTGTCTGTCGGGCGGTCTGGACAGCTCGGCGATCGTGGGGCTGTTGCGTGAGACGGCGGGGCCGGGCGGCGGCGGCCCGGATGCGTGGTCGCAGCACACGTTCACGGCGTCGCTGCCGGACTCGGCACTGGACGAGACCGGCCACGCCCAGGCCGTCCTCGACGCTTTTCCCGATCTGAAGGGCCATTTTGTCTGTCCGACCGGCGAGCGTCTGCTCGACGATCTGGATCGGCTGATCTGGCATCAGGAGCAGCCGTTCGGCACGCCTTCGATCTATCTGCAATGGGAGGTCATGCGGCTGGCCCGGGAGACGGGCGTGACCGTTTTGCTGGACGGCCAGGGTGGGGACGAGTTGTTCTGCGGTTACGAGGGGTACTGGCCGGCCTATCTGGCGCACCTGGTGCGGCGCGGCCGTTGGGTTGCGGCTCATCGCGAGTTTCGATCGGTGAGCCGGCGGTGGTTCGGCGCGTCTCCGCTGGCGGCACGGTGCGGGGCCCATCTGCTGCCGGTGGCCGTGCGATCGGCCGCGGGCCGGCGCCTGCGTGCCCGACGGCAGCGCTGGCTGGCGCGGGACCTGTTCGACGTGGAGGACCTCGGCACATGGGGCGCGGACCTGCAGGTCGCGGCGCCCGCGCCGGTGGCAGGCTCGTGGCGCGATCCGGTCTTTTCGCGACATTTGTATCATATCCTCCTTCGCGAGAGCCTGCCCGGCCTGCTGCGGTTCGAAGACCGCAACGCCATGGCGTTCTCGATCGAGGCCCGCGTTCCGTTTCTCGACCGGTCGCTCGTGGAACTGGCGATGGCCCTTCCGCCGGAAGAGAAGCTGCAAGACGGCCGCATGAAAGCGGTCCTCCGCCAGGCGGTGCGCGATGTGGTGCCGCAGTTGGTGGTCCGTCGGAAGGACAAGATTGGGTTCACCGCACCGACGTCCGCGTGGATGCGCGGGCCGCTCCGCAACTGGTGGCGGGACCTGATTGCCTCGCGGAGCTTTCGTGAGCGCGGCTGTTTTGATTCGAGAGGCACCGAGGCGCTCGCCACGCGCTGCTAAGCCGTCGACCGGCCCGCCGCGAACGCCCTGTGGCGAGCCGCGATCGTCGAGCGAGGGGTGGCTCTTC
>CAYQDV010000275.1:0-4582 GCA_964416295.1 uncultured Planctomycetaceae bacterium | reverse complement strand
CTAGTCCGAAACGGCCGTGCGTGAATGGCTCGTGCAGCATCACGCGCAATCTTGCGGGTTGGGCGATCGGTGCGGGACGGCTCACCAGGTACGGTCCGCTGAACGGACCAAGCCGTGCGGACCCTACGGAATTGTTAGGCAACGCATCGAATCAGAGGGCACGCCGCCGCCCACCGTCGGGGACAAGCCCCAACGACTATGAGACGGTGCCGCCGCCCCGGCCGCCGCCGATCCCCTCCGAGGAGGAGAGCGCGGCGTCGGCGCGGAACACCGGATCGTACAGAAGATGTAGCAGCCTAACGGGCCTGCACCTCCACGTCGTCAAACTTCATGTGGATGAACGGCATACCAAACATCTTGCCCGCCGCCGTGGCCTTCACGACGTGCTCCTTGGTGTGCGCCATGACCTGCTTGATGTGCTCGGCCTGGGCCATTCGCGCCGAGTCACCGGATTTCTTGGCCGCCATCATCTCGGCCATGATGTTGGGCTTGATGTAGGGGAACGGCATGAACATCGTCTTCAACGGCGTCTTCTTCATGCCCTGCGACGTGACCTTGTAGGGCGGGACGATCATGTGGAGCGTCACGCCCCGCGAGGCATTCCCCGCCTCGCTGTCGATACGCGTCCGGTCGCCCTTGCCGCGGATGTCTTCCGAGACCCAGACGTGGACCAGTTGGTTCCCGTTGATCAGCGAGCCGTCCTTATAGACGTCGCCTTTGCCCCAGAACGCCGCATAGGCGAAGTCCGTCGGCAAGGCCCGCGGGGCGATGCCGGCACCGCCGTGGATCAGGTGATTGGTCACGACGCCGCCGAAGAACGGGAAGGCCATCCCGTGCGCCAGCGGCTTCTTGCAGACGATGCGGTACTTCGCCCCGTCCGGCAGTTCGAACGTGGCCTGGAAGTCGATCTTGTCCTTCGTCGAGGCGCCGTCGATCGCCGTCGCGTCGACCAGTGTCATTCGGACGCTGCCTTTGCTCTTTTCAAACCAGTCGCTGAAGGGGCAGGCGTGATCGATAATCGTGTACTTGTCGTTCACCTTGAGGCGGAGGTCGAGCGGAATGCCCGACATGGGGAACGGAGCCGGCTCAAAACCGGCCGGATGCTCGGGAGACCCGAAGATCGCCGGGTCCATGGCGCGCGTTCCCGGCAGGACAAACCGCGCGGCGCCGTTCTTCTGGGATACGCTGACGGTCAGCGCACCGCCCAGCCGATTCGGCGGACTCGGGTCCTTGGCACGGGACCGGGCGTAGGCGTGCAGGCCGGGACCGGGCGTTCCGGTCATCATCTTTCCCTGACCGACGGCCGGGACGACGCACGCTGATCCGACGAGCGCGACCGCACAGGCCGCGCCTAGCACGGGTGCCGAGATAAGTCGAAGCATCCTTGGTTTGTGGGGAATATGATCCATGGTATTGGGCTCCTTCATGAAATTGGGGCGATTCTTTCGCGGGTATCGAGTGGCCGGGTACGCACCGCGGCCCCCTACCCATCACATCACGGTCAGTTCATTCGCACGCATGCGGGTGAAAGATTCACAGACGGGAAGCTCCTTTGACGGCCGTCGCAGATCAAGCCATGCAGTCCGATGGCCATCCTGCCGTCGATGCGGATGACCCGGTCCGGAGATGCGGCCCTATACCTACTGCTGTGCGACGTTTTGTTCCCAAATAGGCTTCGTGCCATTCGCGTACTCGGTCGGCCCGCCCTCGCGGCACCGCGGAACTCTCGCTGCCACTAAAGCAAACGAGACGCGGAAAATATTCCCGGAAACTTTGGAAAGGCGTAATTTTTTGCCGGGTCGACCGACGCGTGCCGGCTCTGCAGGCATGCCCAACCCTCCTCTCCCGGCCGTCACAGGGCCGTTTTCCGGCCTTCGCGAACGCCGAGGGGGCCAGGCGTTGGGAGACCCCGTCCTTCGGAGGGCCTGGCGTGGATGCTGCGGGAGGGTCAGTCGGGCAATCCAAGGACGGGACGCTTCATGCTCCGATCGATGGCGGGCACGAGCGTATTCATGACCAGGATCGACCAATAACAGGCGCATTCGAGCGGACCGTAGAGTCGGAGGAAGATGGTCAGGACACCGATGCCGATCGCGTAGACGACCTGCCCCCGAGCTCGCATGGGTGTCAGCATCATGTCCCCGGCGAGGAGGACGGCCCCCAGCATCAGTTGACCGGCGGTGAGTTGAAACAGGACGTAGGCGAGGCCGACGGCGCGGCCGTCTTCCACGGCCAGGGCCGGTATCCACCGGTAGCCGCCCGCGTCGCCCCCGGTGTTGACCGGGAGGATCGCCGCGGCAAACGCGGCCGCCGCGAGCAGGGCGACGGGCAACTGCCACCTTAAATGACCTCTGTATATCAGAAACAGGCCGGCGATGACCAGGGCGGCCGTGCAGGTCTCCCCGATGCCCCCGGAAATCGTGCCGAGGACCGTATCTCTCCAAGGAGGCAGAATATCTCGAACCAGCGAGGAGAAACGGCGACCTTTCTCCGGGCTGAGCATGCCATCCGTAAACGCTCGCAGGAGCGCGACCGGCCGATCGATGAGGAAGGCGTTCGGACGCGGCCACATCTTGTTGGCGACCTGCCATCCCTGGTACTCCCGGGCGGGGATCGGTCGGGCATCCGCGATGTCGCCGAAGACGAGGTGATTTCGGTTGAGGACGGGCCAACGCAGCGTGGGATTGGTCGGGGACAGCGAGAGATTCTGCCAGAACACGAACTGCACGACCACGCGGCCGACGAGGGCCGGATGCCAGACGCAGTGACCCATCCGTCCGAACATCGCCTTGACACCCACGGCCACGATCGAACCCACGGCGGGGACATACAGCGGCACGGTCGCCGGAAGGGTGAGGCTCAGCAGGAAGCCCATCAGGAAGGAGTACATCAGCCCGCCGAAGACGGAACGCCGAAGGACGACGGCGATGGCCAGGTCGGTCGCGAGGGCGGCGAGCGGACCGACAGCCAGAACCGCCAGGGCGGCGGGTCCGTAAAACACGATGCCACAACACCCGACCAACAATGCCGCGCCCAGCCACGACTGGAGAACGTGCCGGTGCCGGCTGCCACCCGTCAGATGAGGCGCCGCGGTCGTCGGACGAACGCCCCACGATGTGGTGTCGGTGGAAAGGGTCATGGCCGCGTTCCGGCCTCCACGGGTGGCGCGTCTTCGACCAATCGGTTCCGGCACCGCCGGATCGTGGCCGCAATCGGCAGGTTGGCCGGACAGACATATGAACAAAGGCCACAGTCGACGCAGGCCCGGAGACGGAAGGAATCCATCGGGTCACAGTCGGCTTGTCCATCCAGTTGCATCAGGGCCGTGGGGTCGAGACCGACGGGGCAGTCCTCGACACACCATCCGCAGTGAACGCAGGGCACGGGGTCCGGCCGGGGCGGCGGAGTCAGGAAGAGAATGCCGACCGTGTCCGCCGTCACCACGGCATCGTCCCGGTCGACGGCGACGCCGGTCAGCGGGCCGCCGGAGATCGTCATCGCGTTCGGCTCGGTCAGGCCCACGTGTTCGGCCAGCCGCCGGATCGGCAGGCCGATCGGGATGCGATAGGTGCCGGGGCGTTCGGTCAGCTCGCCGCCGACCGTCACGACCGCGTGGGTCACGGGGCGGTCGTCCAGCGTTGCGTCGGAGATGGCTGCGACGGTCGCCACGGACAGGACGAGCGCGCCGCAATCGACATCGCGCCCGCCGGGCGGCACCTCCCGGTCGAGCAGCGTCCGGATCAGGACCACCGGGTGACACTGAGGATACTTGTTGCTCAGCGGCACGGCCTCGACCGACCGGCCCGACGTTTCGACCTCGATCTGCCGGATGAGCCGGCGGTGGCGGAAGGGCAGCGCGAAGAGGACGCGCTGCACGCCCATGGCGTCCGCGATCTCACAGGCGGCGTCGACGAGTCGGCCGGGCTGTTCGACGAGGAGCCGCAGGTCGGTGGTCAGGTAGGGTTCGGTCTCCATGGCGTTGACGATCAGATCGGTCACGCCGGCGGCGATGGCGTCCTGGATGAGGCGATGAGCGGCCTGGCGGGGGGCGGCGCTGACCACGCCCATGCCCGCAAGATGAAAAATGAACGACTCTTCTTCCCAGCCGATCGACGGTTGCATCGTCCGGTCTTCACCGTCGGGTTCGAGGCAGACACCGGGCAGGATGCCGTCGACCGCCGTCCAGACCTTCTCGAACGCCGTGATCGTCCCGGAGGTCGGGGCGTGGACCGGCACGGAGTCGACCGTGGCGGCCTCGGCGAGCGGCTGGCCTGCCAGCACGCGCTGTCCGACGCGCACGCAGGGTCGGGTCGGCAGGGTTCGCATGGCCTGAAGCGGCACCCGGAGCGGACCCTCCGCCGCAACCGTCTCGATCGGCAGGCGCGCGGTCTCGGACTTGCAATCCGGGAGAAACAGACCCCCGTCGAAAGTCCTGCGCGGCCCAAAAACATCCGTCCAGAACGACATCGCGCCCTCTCGTGATCCCCCCGCCCGACGGATGATACGGTGCGGCCGGCCGAGGACAAAGCCGAGTAGGGTGGGCATTGCCCACCAAAAAGGTCGATGCCGGTTCCCCCTGCCC
>CAYQDV010000274.1:0-4599 GCA_964416295.1 uncultured Planctomycetaceae bacterium | reverse complement strand
GCGCCCGCCGGAGCGCGGCGGCTATCTGGGCACGAAGCTCACAGTGATGTGCATGATGGTCCAGTAGAGGAAGGACTCGGGCGCGAGGAGCCAGGCGAGGTAGGGCGTTTGATGCAGGCCGAGGGTCCAGACCAGTCCGATGGCCATCAGGACGAGCGCCATGCCGATGTGCAGGACGCGAAAGCCCTTGAACGTCGTGCGCATCCGAAGCCACAGGCTGCGCGGTTCGGCATGGGGCGGGTGCCGTCGAAACTGGTAGCCGGCGAAGAGGTACCAGCCGGCCACGTGAAACAGAATAAGACTGTAGGCTCGTTGCGTCAGGATCAGCGAGAGCATCAGCACGCCGAGCACACCGAGCGTCACGCGAAACATCGGGGCGTGCGCCCGGAGCAGCGCGTCGGCGTCGGCATAGCCCAGCCGGCGGGCGTGCCGGCGGAGGACGAGCCCGATGACGCCGAGCGCAACGAGAAACGGACCGGTGGCCATGCCGCTTCGCGCCACGAGCGGCCAGGCGGACGGGTCCCAGCCGGTTCGCTCGTAGGCCACGCCCAGAGGCACTCCAAACCAGAGGACGGCGGCTGTGGCGAACAGGAGCGCGAACATCCAGGCCCGCACGAGTTGTTTGAAGGCCCGGCGGTCGCGGATGTCCGGGGCGTCACCCAGCGTCTGGTAAAACATCGCCTCGTCACGCATCTCGTGCACGATGAAATAGAAGTAGACGCCCATCATCATAAAGACGTTGGTCTTTGCACCGCCCGCGTAATAGCCGAAGCACAGGACCGCCCCGAGCAGGAGCAACGCGGCGACCCACAGTCGCCTCGTGCGATTGCGGTTCTTGGGGGACGAGACCATGAAGAGAAAGCCGATGATGATGTGCGGTATCGTGATGTACCGCATGCCGGCCTCGGTGGCCTCGCGGATGAAGCGGATGTCGCCCGGGTGCCGGTGCATGACGTCCCGCTCCAACCAGTAGCCCAGCCCGAAGACGCAGCAGATTCCGACCGTCAGCAACAGCGCCAGGCGGAACTGCTGCTCGACCGTTCGCGATGGCACGACCGCCGGATCGAACTGGGCAGTCGTCGCAGGCATTGAAGAAAGGGCTTCACTCACACACAGTGCTCCGGCAGCACACGGCTGAGCCACTTGACGGACAGCGCTGGGCGAGGGCGATGGCCCGAAACAACCGACCGTCCGTCCTCAATCGGGAAGCATAGCCCGATTTCACGAGCGGGCAAGGGCGCCGTCGCACCGGCGAGACGCCGATGCTCCCCATCAATTGGGTTGCGTCGGAGCACTCGGTCCGCCGATGATGCCGCGCTTCGAGTCGGCCCGGATGAAATCCACAATGGCCCGCCCCGTTTTCGTGGTGACCTGCTCTTCAAGCGTTGCGACGGCCTCTCGAAACATCTGACCGGAGCGGTAGAGCGTTCGATGGGCCTCGCGGACTTCGCGGATTTCATCGGCGGAAAACTCGCCGGATCGGCGGAGGCCGAGGGCGTTGATGCCGACGCACTCCGATTCGTGAAGGCCCATCATGTAGGGTGGGAGGTCCTTCGTCAGTCGCGTGCCGCCGCCGATCATGGCATACTCGCCGATGCGCACGAACTGATGGATCAACGAATAGCCGCTGACGATGGCATGATCGCCGATGGTGACGTGGCCGCTGAGGCCCGCGCAGTTGTAGACCTTGACGCCGCTGCCCAGCTCGCAATTGTGCCCGATATGGGCATAGCCGAGGATGAAGCAGTTCTCGCCGACGATCGTGCAGGACTCGGGCTGTGTGCCCCGGTGGATCGAGGCGAACTCACGGATGATCGTGCCCGCTCCGATCCGACAGTACGACCGCTCGCCGCCGTAGTGAAAGTCCTGCGGCAGGTGGCCAACCACCGCGCCCGGGTGGATCTGGCAGTCGTGGCCCACTTCGGTCCACCCCGCGATGTAGGCGTTTGGATAGACCTTGACGTTTTCACCGATCGAGACAGGCCCTTCGATCACGACGTGCGGGCCGATGTCGGCGGACTCGGCGACCTGCGCCTGCGGGTCCACAATGGCGGTCGGATGGATGGGCATCGTCGAATCCCTCAACGCCGTCGGACGGTCGGGCCGCGATGCTCGTCCCGCCCCCTCCGGCGTGTCGCCGAATGATCCTCGATGGGAGCCGGGCGGGTCAAGCTCGGTCGGTTTCGTGTCCGTGATTGCACGGCCTCGCTCGACGGCGGACAATGGCGCGCCCGAGGAGCGCCGTGGCGCGTTCCGCAGGCAGCGATGACAGCAAGAGGGCGCAGCATGATTCGAGCGGGTTGGCGGTTTCGCACGGCTGGGGTCTTCGCGGTCTGGACAGCGACGGGCTGCGGCTTCTCGGCAAGTCCGAGGCCGTGGTGGACTGATGGCGAACGCTACATGGTGGCGGCCGATCACGCTGCCGCGTCGCGCGCGGGTGCCGAGATCCTCGCCGCCGGCGGCAACGCCGTCGATGCCGCCGTCGCCACGGCCTTCGCGCTGGCGGTCGTCCGGCCCGAGAGCTGCGGACTCGGCGGCGGTGGATTCATCGTCCTCCGCACGCCGGGGGCGTCACCCGTAGCGATCGACTTCCGAGAGTCGGCCCCCGCCGGAGCAGCTCGCCGCTATTACCTCGACGACGGCGGCAAGCCTATCCCGAACAAGACGCGCCGCGGCGCGTGGGCCGTTGGCGTCCCCGGACAGGTCAAGGGGTTGCTCCTCGCACTGGAGCGATACGGGTCCGGCCGGTTGACGCGGCGGATGATCCTGGCGCCCGCGATCCGGCTGGCGCGGGCTCCACTGACGGTGGATCGACACCTGCACGACTCAATGGCGGCGCTGGCCGAAGACCTGCGCCGGAGGTCCGCCGACCGCGAGCGGTTTGATGCGCTGGCCAGGACGTTTCTGAGGAATGGTGAGCCACGGCCCGTCGGCGACGCGGTCCACCTGACCGCGCTCGCAACGACGCTGGAGGCCATCGCCGCTCGCGGAAATGACGGCTTCTATGCCGGGCCGATCGGGCAGCAACTCGTGTCGGAGGTCCAGCGCCGCGGAGGCCCGCTGACATGGGAGGACCTGCAGGACTACGAAGCGCGGGTCGTCCCGCCGCTGGAGGCGTGGGTCGGGCGTCACTATGTCATCACCATGCCGCCGCCGAGTTCGGGCGGGGCCGTGGTGCTGGAAGTGCTGAACGTGATGACCTCGACCGCCCAGATCGGGCCGAGCCTGGCCAGTGCCGCCACACCCTCGGGTGCCCATTTTTTCGTCGAGGCGATGAAGCACGCCTTCGCCGATCGTGCCACGCTCCTCGGCGACCGAACGCCGGAGGTCCTGGCCGCCGTCGAAGACATGATCGCCTTCAAGCGGTCGCGCAGGGTCCGGCGGGCGATTCGCGGCGATCGAACCCAGCCGAACACGGCCTATGGCATGACCGCCGTGCCGGAAGACAGCGGCACGAGTCACTTTTGCGTCGTGGATGCGAAGGGCGGCGCGGTCTCCTGCACGTCGACCATCAATCTGGGGTTTGGCTCGTACATCCTGGTGCCGGACACGGGCGTGATCCTGAACGACGAGATGGACGACTTCGCCGTCGATGCGACGACGCCGAACGCGTTCGGACTGCGGCAGTCGGAGCGGAATCTGATCGAGCCGGGCCGACGCCCGTTGAGCAGCATGTCGCCGACGATCGTGCTCCGCGACGGACGGGTCGAACTGGTGGTCGGGGCGTCCGGCGGCCCGCGGATCATCTCGGCCACGTTGCAGACGATGCTGAACGTCCTGGCGGGCGGGATGACGATCGACCGGGCGGTGGCGGCGCCGCGGCTGCACCATCAGTGGCTGCCCGACGTCGTGTATGCGGAATCGGGCATCGACGATGCGGTCGTCCGCGGCCTGCTCGATCGCGGGCATACGGTACGCCGCTATTCCGGATCGGCCGGTCATGTCCAGGCGATTGCCCGCATGACCCACGGTTGGCGCGGGGCGTGCGATCCGGACAAGGGCGGACAACCGATGGGGCGTTGACGCGCGGTCCCGCCGGCCTGCGGGGGCCGGGCCGTCGCGAACACCACGGCCGCAGGGCTTGGATGCGGAGGCGCTCAATCATGCAGGAGACTTATCCGTATTACCTGGCGGGGCGGGCGGTTCACGCCAATACCGATCTGATCGTGACCGACAAGTACACCGGCAACGTCGCGACGCGCGTCGCGCTGGCGGATGCCGGTGTGATCGATCAGGCCATCGCGGCGGCCGTAGAGGCGGCCGAAGCGTGCCGCAGGATGCCCGCGTTTGTGCGGGCCGGCGTGTTGCGGCACGTCGTCCGGCAGTTGCAGGAGCGGCACGAAGAGCTGGCCCGGATCCTTGCGATCGAGGCGGGAAAGCCGATCCGCGACGCCCGGGGTGAGGTCACGCGCGGGATCGACACCTTTCGGATCGCCGCCGAGGAGGCCGTGCGCCTCTGCGGCGAGTATCTGCCGCTCGACATTTCGGCGCGCGCCGAGGGATATGAAGCGATCTGCAAGCGCGTGCCCGTCGGTCCGTGTTCGTTCATCACGCCGTTCAACTTTCCCATCAATCTGGCGGCCCACAAGATCGCGCCGG
>CAYQDV010000273.1:0-4607 GCA_964416295.1 uncultured Planctomycetaceae bacterium | reverse complement strand
TGGAGGTCATAAGTGTAGGATCCGTCGAATGTTACGAGCAGGTCGGTGGTCGGCGTAAGGAAGAACCAGCCCGAGGAGCCACAGAGCGGACGTTCGGTCGTCACGATCCGACAGTTGTGGACCGCGTCGATCAAGAAAGACCCCGTGTTGCCGGAAAAAGCAAAATCATAGGACGTCGCGGCGGACGAGGCCCCGACCGCGGCCGAATGGGAGTCCTGGAAGGGGCTCTGAACGATGTTGAAGAACGCGACATCCTGCACGATCGTGTCACCGGAGGAGTCCTGGACGCCGGTGTCAAGACTCCAGTTTGAAAGGACCATGTCTGCCCTGAGGGGCGAGCCGCCGACTAGTGACGCGATCCAAATCAACAACAGGCATGTTCGCGACATTCTGATGCTCCTATGGCGGGCCGTGACCGAGCGTGGCCCGCCGCCGCCACGACTCGATTCGACCTATGTATTTATTCTATCCGTAAACAGATTTGAGTCAAGGGAAATCAAGGAGATTGTCATGTACAAGCATTTTCTCCATCGGATTGCAATCATCGCGGCTTGGGGGATGTTGGCCGTCACGGCCGAAGCCCAGCCGACGCTGTTCGTTGACGCGGACGCTCCGGGCGGCGACGGGTTGAGCTGGCAGACGGCGCTGAATGACCTTGAGGCCGCCGTCGGTACCGCCTTCTCATCGCCGCCCGGAGCGTACAACGAGATCCGTGTGGCGGAGGGCACGTATAAGCCGGACACGCAGATTCTCGGGCGTCAGGCCACGTTCCACGTTGTGAACGGTGTCGCGATCAGGGGCGGCTACCCGGGCTTCGACGCGCCGAATCCGGATGATCGAGACTTCACGTTGCACGAGACGATCCTGAGCGGTGAAATCGGGAACGCCGGTCAGCAGGACAACCTCTTCACCGTGCTGACCGGCACGGAGCCCAACTTCGGTCCGGTCGGTACGTTCGCCGTCGTCGACGGCTTCACCATCCGCGACGGGTACACACAAACGGGCAACGGTGCCGGTGTCTGGAACTTCGGCGGCACGAGTCCGACCTACCGGAATTGCCTGATCACGCACAACGCGGCGGGCGAGGGCGCAGGAATGTATAATGTGTTCTTCGACGGCCAGCTCGACAACGTCCGGTTCGTGGCCAACCACGCCAAGCGTGGCGGCGGGCTGTACAGTTGGGGCTTCCAAGGATCCAACGGCGGCGTGATCACGAACTGTGAGTTTATCGGAAACTCCGCCGCGGATGTGTTTGCCGACAATGGGGGCGTGGGCGGCGGCGGGATGTACAACAAGGACTCAAGCCCGACGCTGGAGGACTGCCTCTTTCTGAACAACACCGCGTCGGACGAGTTCGGCTTCTCGGCCGGCGGCGGGATGCTCTCGGTGAACGGCGTGCCTGAACTGCGGCGGTGTCGTTTCATCTGCAATGCCGCGGACCCCGGCAGCGGCGGCGGCTACTACACGAATTTCCAGGTCGGCACGGTGTTCGTGGAGTGCTATTTCCTCGAAAACCGGGCCGCGCAGGGGCAATTGGGGGCGGTGAAGGCGGCGGGGCGTTCGTCAGCCCGCAAGGCACGTTCGTGAACTGCACGTTCGAGTCGAATGCGGCGGAGACCGGCCCCGGAATGGGTCCTGTCGCAGGCAATGGCGGCGGGTTATTCGCTCAGAAAACCGTCGTTATCACGAATTGCCTGTTCACCGACAACTCTGCTCGGAGCGGTGCCGGGATGTACAGCTACGACGCGACCTTCACGGGCGTCAACTGCACGTTCAGCGGCAACAGGGCGGATGAAGACGGGGGCGGCGCGTTCATTGTGAATAGCTTTGGTGCCGGTCCGACCTTCGTGAACTGCATCTTCTGGGGTAGCCAGGACCAATGCGCCAGCACCTGCATGATGGATGAATCGGCCCAGATCAGCGCCCCGCCGAGCGCCGTGGTTGTCACCTACAGCGACATCCAGGGCCTGGTGAGCGGCGGCGGCTTTGACGACGGAACCAACATCGGGCTGGACCCAGACTTCGCCGACGCCGCGCGGGCCGACTTCCGGCTCAGCGCCTGCTCGCCGTGCATCGACCGAGCGAACAGCACGCCGGTGCCGGCGGACCAATTCGACGTCGACGGTGACATGGACCCAGACGAGCTGACACCCGACCTCGATCGCCTGGACCGGGCACTCGACGACCCGGAGACCGTCAACCAGGGCGCGGGGACTCCGGACTTTGTCGACATGGGCGCCTATGAGTTGCAGCCGCACACCGTCCTGTTCGTGGATGACGACGTGCAGACGAGCGGCACTGGATTCACATGGGGCACGGCGTACCGGTTTCTGCAAGATGCCCTGGACGCCGCGGAACTCAATTCGGTCATCACCGAGATCCACGTGGCGGCAGGCACGTACTATCCTGACGAGGGAGCCACCGTTACGCCGGACGATCGTGGAGCGACGTTTCAACTCATGAACGGCCTGGCGTTGAAGGGCGGCTACGCCGGTCTGGCGGCGCCGCAGACTCCGTGCCTCAGAGACCTGGACCAATATGCGACGCTCCTCAGCGGCGACATCGGCACCGTGAATGATGGCACGGACAACAGCTATCACGTAGTGACGGGCAGCGGCACCGACGCAACAGCGGTGCTCGACGGAGTCTGGATCGTCAGCGGCAACGCCGACGAGCCCCAGCCGAATGACGCGGGCGGCGGAATGTACAACGACGGCGGCAGCCCGACGGTCGGTTTCTGCAAGTTCTACGACAACGCGGCCGACGAAGGTGGCGGGATGTATAACATCAATCTCAGCAATCCGACGGTGACGCATTGCGAGTTCCGCTTGAACAGCGCCACGGGCAGCTTCGGGGGAGGCGGGATGCTCAACACCGGCGGGTCTGCACCCGTGGTCGTCAACTGCCTGTTCGCCGCCAACTCCACACCCGGCAACGGCGGCGGAATGTTGCAATGGTTGAGCCAGCCGACGATCACGAACTGCGCGTTTGCCAACAACTCTGCCGGGGTCCTTGGTGGTGGCATAGACAACGAGGGCGCCAGCACGCCAACGATCGCCAACTGCATTCTCTGGGGGAATACGGATTCGACAGGCACTACCGAATCCGGCCAGATACACGATTCGACCGGCATCGAAGCAAGTCAATCGACGGTCAACTACAGTTGCATCCAGGGCCTGAGTCTGTTCAACGACCCGACGAACATCGGACTCGATCCCCTGTTTGTCGATCCTGCGTTCAGCGAGCAGGGAGGGGACCCGCATCTGAGCACCGGTTCGCCGTGCATCGACGCGGGTAACAACGATGCCGACCTTGATGCCAACACGGCCGGCATCCAGACCTTGCCCCTGCTCGATCTCGACGGCAACCCGCGAAGAGCGGATGATCCAGCCGTGGATCCGGACCCCGGCAACGTCGGCATGCACTGCCCGCCGGTCGTTGACATGGGGGTATACGAGTTCGATCCGACACCGCCGGTCCCTTCGCAACACGGCTCCAAGGTCGTGCACGGCTCGGCCGGGGAGTATCTGATCGAGTCGGACAACGTCGAGTGCCGGGACATCCAGGGCGCCATCACGGTGGTCTTCGTCTTCGATGAGCCGATCTACTCGGCCGACGGCGACGCCTTTGTGCCGGCGGACTTCACGCTGATCAACGGCGCGTCGCCGAGCGTCGTGCAGCCGGACGACCGCACGCTCGAGGTGAGCTGCATCAACGTGCTCGACGAGCAGTGCTTCGGCATCTCATTCACCGTCGAGAATGCCGCCGGCAACGAGGCGGCCCTCGACTTCGCCTGGCCGATCCTGGCCGGAGACGCCGACGGCGACGGACTGGTCGATACCGACGACGCCGACCTGGTGACCCTGTCCAACAGCGACCCGCTGGATGAGAACAACTTCCGGTGCGATCTGGACATGGACGGCGTGATCGAAGGCGAGGCCGCGCCGCCGGGGGATGACCGGGCGATCGTCGACGCCGCCGACGGCCACGGCCTGCTGCCCTGCGAGCCGGTGGTGACCAGGCAGGTGTCGCGGAAGCAGCACGGCCAGATGAGCTATGACATCGCCGACGGCGGCGTCGAGCCGCGGACGGGCGACCTGGTGCTGGTGTTCACGTTCGATCGGGTCATGCGGTCGCTGGACGACGACACCCTCGTGGCGGCGGACTTCACGATCTCCAGCGGCACGGTGACCAAGGTCGCCGCCGGCTGGGACTGGAGCACGATCAAGGTGACGGTGGCCGGCGCGAGCGATGCGGCGGCGTTCACGATCGTGTTTGATGCGGAGGACTCGACCGGCTTCGCGACGCACACCGAGGCGTGCTGGCCGATGTTGGTCGGCGATGTCGACGGTGACGGGGCCACGACCGCGTCCGACACGGCGGCGATCCAGGCGGCGAACCGGGCCGCGATCACGTCGAGCAACTTCCGCTGCGACATCGACGCCAACGGCCAGATCGCCGGGGCGGCTCCGGACACGACCGACTACGACCTGGCCGACGCCAACGTCGGTCAGACGACCGGCGGCTGCAACTGACGGCCGCACGCTCAGGTGCGCCCCGCGCGCACGCTGCGTGTGAGCTATCTGTGTGGCCCGCTCAGCCATCCT
>CAYQDV010000272.1:0-4615 GCA_964416295.1 uncultured Planctomycetaceae bacterium | reverse complement strand
GGCTCGGCCGGACGCGAAGCGGAACGGCGTCCGGCCCACGTAGACCACGCCCGCCGGAAACTCCTCGACCGGGTAGCTGCGACCGCGTCCGTCGAAGTCGAGTTCGGCGCCGTGAGGCGAGGCGGCACGGGCATTGAATCCCTTGCCGAGGGCGATCAACCCCCACGCTTTGTCAATATTCTCCGGATCACCGGGGATGAAGCCGCGCGGATAGGAGGCCCGGGCCGGCGCGGTGACGCACGCGATGCTGTCGGCGTCGTAGCCCGCCGACCAGTCGAGGCGTCCGTCCGAAACGCCGTCTCGAAAGATCTCGAGGACGGCCGCGCCGTCGCGCGTGAGGACGACGTTGTCGAAGTATTGCACGTAGGTTCCCGCCGCGTCGCCCTCGGCCGCGACGTCCCAGCGCTCGGTGACGCGGCCGGCCGAGCGATCGAGCGGGATGCGGCGGTGAATCCACTGCCCGGCGGCTGATTTCAGGATCGTGGACGGGTGGGCGTTGCGGCCGCGCTCGTCGGTGGCGCCGGAGTCGCGAAGGTTTCCGCCGCCGACGAACTGAATGTCGATCGCGCCGTTGATCTCCGGCGAGGCGGGGTCGATATACTGATCGTATTCGAGAACGTCACCCGGCGCGATGGTGTGCCGGGCGTCGGAAATCTTGTAGTAGACATAGCTGTTGCCGTGGCCCAGCGACTCGGCGGAAAAAGCCAGAACGCGATCGGCGATGGTCTCCGCGGGCCGGCGTGCGTTCGGCTCGAAGCGGCAGCCGATCGTCATCAGGAAGGCGGCGAGGTATACGGTTCTTCTCATGACTTGTTTCTCTCACCCAAGATACGGCACAAATTCTGCGCATGGAGCGCAGGCCCGCAGGGCGGGCATTGCCCGCCACTTCTTCGTTCACGGCGCCAATCCTCTTGGTGGGCAATGCCCACCCTACTCGGCTGGCGGGCAAGCCGCCAGTGGCACCCGCCGCGCCGCGGTGCAGTTTGCGAAACCCGGCGTGCGGTGTATCTTCTCCGTTTCCTGTCTGCCCTTGGCTCGCCGGATCGGTTGAGCAGTTGGGAGGTGCCGTGTGGGGTCGTGGTCGGGGTTGCGAAAAGGCACACGGGTGGTTCGACCTTGGTGGCGGGCCGCGCGGCGCTGCTTGATCGTTGCGGTCGCGTGCACGGTGGCCGCGGGGTGCCGGCGCGACGCGGCGACCCCCGGCGGCGACCGGCCCGCGCGCCGGCGCATCGGCGTCACGCTGCTGACGGTGCAGCACACTTTCTATCAGGACCTGAGGGCCGGCCTGCAAGCCGAGGCCGACGATCGCGGGTACGACCTGTTGATCTCGACGGCCGAGTTTGACGCGACGCGGCAGTCCAACCAGATCGACGAGTTCATCGTGCAGAAGGTGGACGCGATCGTCGTGTGTCCGGCCGATTCGCGCAGCGTGGGCGCCGGCATCGCGCAGGCCAACGCCGCGGGCATTCCTGTGTTTACGGCCGACATCGCCTGCACGTCGAAGCTCGGACGTGTCGTCACGCACATCGCCTCCGACAACGTGCAGGGCGGTCGCCTCGCTGCGGGATTGCTCGCTGAGGCCGTGGGAGATCGTGGGGCCGTGGCGATTCTGTCGCATCCGGAGGTGGCGAGCGTGGCCGACCGCGTTCGAGGGTTCAAGACGGAACTCTCACAGCACCCCGGCATCCGGCTGGTGGCGGAGCTGTCGGCCGAGGGAAAGCGCGATCGGGCCGCGAAGGTCATGGAGGACTTGTTGCAGTCGCATCCGGATCTGGACGGCGTGTTTGCGATCAATGATGACTCGGCGTTGGGGGCGCTGGCCGCGATCGAGGCCGCCGGCCGGCTCGGGCGCATCCGGGTCGTCGGCTACGATGCGACACCGGAAGCCCGAGAGAAGATCCGAAGCGGCGGGATCTTCGGCGACGTCGTCCAAAGCCCGCGCGAGATCGGCCGGCTGACGATTCGGGCGATTGCGGATCATTTCGAGGGCCGGGCACCGCCGGCCGTCATTCCAGTCGAGGTCGGTGTCTTCACGCGAGAATCGGAGTAGCGGATGTTGCCGACGGTGCCGCGACTCCGCTGTCGGGGGATTCGAAAGGTCTACCCCGGCGTGGTGGCGCTGGACGGTCTCGATCTGGACGTGGCTCCGGGGTCGGTTCATGCCCTGGTCGGCGAAAACGGCGCGGGCAAGAGCACGCTTGTCAACATATTGGCAGGGGCGGTTCCGGCGGACGAAGGCCGGATCGAGATGGACGGCCGCGTTGTCCGCATGGCCGGCGCGCGAACCGCTCAGGCGGCTGGTCTGGCCGTCGTGCATCAGGAGTTCAACCTCGTCTCGCACTTGAGCGTGGGGGAAAACATCTTCCTCGGTCGCTGGCCGCGGCGGCGGTTCGGCCCTTGGGTCGACTTCGAGGCGATTCGGCGGCGTTCGACGGCGGTCCTCGCGACGCTGGGCGTGCGACTGGCCGTGCGTCGACCGGTGTCGGATCTGAGCGTCGCGCAACGGCAGATGGTGGAGATCGCGCGGGCGCTGTCGCTGGACGCCCGGCTGCTGATCCTCGATGAACCGTCGGCGGTGCTGACGCCGCACGAGCTTGCCCGGCTCTTTACGGTGATCCGCGGGCTGCGCGAGCGGGGTGTGAGCGTGATCTACATTTCCCATCGGCTGGACGAGATCTTCGATCTTGCCGACCGCGTGACGGTGTTACGGGACGGCCGGCACATCGCGACGCGGTCCATTGACGAGGTCGATCGCGGAGGCCTGATCCGCGACATGGTCGGGCGCAGCCTGGATGAGGAGTTTCCCGTCCGCTGCTGCGACATCGGCGATGTCGTTCTGCGAATGGAAGGGCTGTCGGCCGGCGAGCGGTTTGCAGACGTCAATCTGGATGTACGAGCGGGTGAGGTGTTCGGATTGACCGGATTGGTCGGCTCGGGTCGGAGTTCGCTGGCGCTGGCCGTCTTCGGCGTGTTGCGGCCGACGGGCGGGACGTTTTCGGTCGGCGGCCGACGGGGGCCGTTTCGAGATCCTCGAGCGGCCATCCGGGCGGGGGTTGCGAGCCTGCCGGAGGACCGCAAGCGGCAGGGCCTGCTGATGCGTCGGAGCGTGCGTGAGAACGTCCTGCTCGGCGGGGCGTCCGCCATCGCCACGGCCGGGCTCCTGCGTTTTGATCGCGAGCGGCGGGTCGTGGAGGGCCTGATGCGGTCGATGCGGATCAAGGCCGGTGGTTGCGATGCGTGGGTCGACACGCTCAGCGGGGGGAATCAACAGAAGGTGCTGCTCGCGCGGTGGATGTCCCGTCCGCACCGGCTGGTGATCTTCGACGAGCCGACGCGCGGCGTCGACGTCGGCGCGAAAGTGGAAATCTACCTCCTGATCAACCGTCTGGCGTCGTCGGGTGCGGCGATTCTGCTGATTTCATCGGAGTTGCCCGAGATCATCGGCATGGCCGATCGGATCGGCGTCATGCATGAAGGACACCTGAAGGGAATCCTCGACAACCGTCGGCGCGACACGTCACAGGACCATGTGATGGGCCTGGCGTTCGGGGAGGCGCCGGCGGCGTGACGGCGAAGAACGACAAGCCGCTGTCGACACATGCGCCCGAGCGGACGCCGTCCCGCGTGACGCTCTCGATCGTGCGGTTTCGTATGCCGATCGTGCTGGCGATTCTGGTGGTGGCGGCGACGGTCTTGACCGACGGTCTATTCGCCCAGCCGGACAATCTGGTCAATGTCGCCCGGCAGATCTCCTTTGAGGCCCTGATCGCGTTCGGCATGACGCTGATCATCGTGACGGGCGGCATTGACCTGTCGGTCGGGTCGTTGGTGGCATTGATGGGCGTGGTCGCGGCGGTGGCGATGCAGTCGACGCCGGCGACGTGGGCGCCGGCGATTCGGATTGCGTGCGGGCTGGCGACCGGGGTTGGACTGGGCGCGGTGTTCGGCGCCGCCTCGGGAGGTATCGTCGCCCGGTTCTCGATTCCACCGTTCATCACGACGCTCGCGGCCATGCTGATCGCACGGGGGCTGGCGTTCATCGCCTGCGGCGGGCAGCCGGTCTATGAAGGCCTGCCGGAGTCTCTGATCGTCCTCGGCCGAGGGTTCGTGCTGGAGGGTGCGATCGGCCGCGTCCTGCCGGTGCCGGTCGTGGTGATGGGCGCGGGATTCGTGTGCTTTCATGTCCTCCTGTCGCGGACGGTCTTCGGACGCAGCGTGATCGCGGTGGGCAGCAACGAGGAGGCCGCTCGGCTGTCCGGCATCGCGGTGGGGCGGATCAAGCTGATGGTCTATGTTCTCACGGGGGCGACCTGCGGGATCGTGGGCGTGTTGCAGGACGGAAAGCTCATGGCGGCGGATCCGCGGATCGGCGAGATGTGGGAACTGAACATCATCGCGGCGGTCGTTGTCGGCGGCACGAGTCTCTTTGGAGGACGCGGGACGATCGCCGGGACGCTGGTCGGCGCGCTGATCATCGGCGTCCTGAACAACAGCCTGAACCTGCTGCACGTGGAGCATTTCTGGCAGAAGGTGGTTCTCGGGAGCGTCATTCTGCTGGCGGCCATGCTGGATGTCGGCCTGAGCCGCCTGGGCAGGCGTTGATGAGCAGGTCGCT
>CAYQDV010000271.1:0-4697 GCA_964416295.1 uncultured Planctomycetaceae bacterium | reverse complement strand
CCCGATGCGGCGATGCCGCCGGTTCGGATCGGTCGTGGGCGGATCATTCTCTCCCTCGGCACGGTGTCGTGCGTGTCTGTGGTGGCCGGGATCGCCTCGATGGTGCTGGCGGGCTATGCCGTCGGCCGGCGAAGCGGACGACACCCCGGCCAGCTTGCGAAGATCGCCGGTATTGCCGGCGATTCGGACAAGACCCGGTCCCCGCTGCTGCCGCCAACCGATCGTCCCGCGGAGCGGTCGGCCCATCGCGCCGAAGTCATGGACGATCCCGACCTGTCCGAGTTGCTGAAGCCTCCGCCCACCGTACAGCCGCGCGGCATCACGCCGAACAAGCCTGCTCGCGCGGCGCCTGACGACCCTCGGGCCGCCGAGGCCGATACCTCGCTGAACTACCTCCAGATCGAGTCCTTTCTCGTCAACCGCTTTAACTCGATGAAACAAGTCCGGTCGCAACTGAGCCAGGCCCGGGCGTTTCTCGCCGAGCGCGGGATTGAAACCGTGGCTCGAACGCGCTCCAGCGGCTTCGTCCTGCTCAGCAAGCAGGGAATCCGAACAGGCTCAAAGTTCGAGCGCCAGCGCAGACAATTGCAGCAGCGCATCGAGGCCCTGGGACGCGAGTACCGGCGGGCCGGCGGCCGCTACGAGTTCAGGGGCTGCTATTTCGTCAATCATGCCGAGGCACACCGAGGCACCCTTGTATCAACGCCATGAACCGGAACAAACCCGACAGCAGACGCTATTGCGGCATCCCGCGCTCACGCGGTACGCCGGAAACGAGAGAGGAATGATGACCGATGTCACTCGATAGATCGCTGAAAACCAAGGGATCTCTGGCCCGCCACCGAAATGTGCTGACGCGCGCCGAACGGCTGAAGATCCTGGCGGACGAAGAACGATGGAACGCGGAGTCGTCCGTCTTCGGACTGCCGAAAGTCGCCCATCGAAAGGCGGCTGTCGGCGGAAAGGCCAAGAAGGAGAAGACGGCCGACGAAGCCGCGGAAGGTGGCGAAGCGGCCGGGAAATAGGCGCTTTGCTCTCGCCGCGTCATCTGCGGCCCCACCCGAAGGACAATCCAATCCCTCCCACCCGACAGGGTCGGAGGGCTGCCCGACTGCGACCTCATCGAGAAGCCTCCCGTCATGGACTGGAACAGACGCCTCGCCGAACGCGCACGCAGCGTGGAGTTTTCCGGCATTCGCAAGTTCTTCGAACTGGCGGGTCGCATGGAGAATCCATGCGACCTGTCGATCGGACTGCCGGACTACGACACCCCGGCTTCAATCAAACAAGCTGCCATCGACGCCATTTCCGCGGGCCATAATCGCTACACACCGACGGCAGGCCTTCCCGAATTGCGGGACCGGATCCGTGCCAAGCTGTCAGAAGACCTCGGCTGCGACGCAACCGTCCTGGTCACGTCCGGCGTGTCCGGCGGCCTGCTGCTCGCCCTTCTCGCAACGATCGACCCCGGTGACGAGGTCATCTTCCCGGACCCGTACTTCGTCTCGTACCTTCAGTTGGTCCACATGGTCGGCGGAAAGCCGGTCCCGGTGCCGTGCTACCCCCGGTTCGCCTTCGACGCCCGAGCCATCGAAGCCGCCGTCACGCCGCGCACCAAGGTGTTGATGATCAACTCGCCCGGCAACCCCACCGGCCTGGTGATGACCGAGGCTGCCGTCCGCGCCGCCGCAGACATCGCCCGGCGGCACGACCTCGTCCTGATCGCCGACGAAATATACGAGGCCCTCTGCTACGACCGCGCCAATCCGTGCCCCATGGCCTTCGCCCCTGACCACACGCTTCTGCTCCGCGGCTTCGGCAAGACCTACGGAATGACCGGCTGGCGAATGGGTTATGCCGCGGGTCCTGTGCCGCTGCTGAATGAGATGACCAAGCTCCAGCAATTCACCTTTGTCTGCGCCCCTTCGATGGCCCAGCACGCCACCTTGGCCGCGCTCGATGCGGATGTGTCCGCTCATCGTCGCGACTACGCCCGAAAACGTGACCTCGCGTGCGATCGACTCGCTTCTCGGTTCGAGTTCGAGCGACCCGGCGGCGGATTCTACGTGTTCCCGAAGGTTCCCGATAACTTCCCCGACGCCGCGGCGTTCTGCCAGGCGGCCACCGAGCGAGACGTCCTCGTCATCCCCGGTAGCATCTTTTCCCAACGGGACACCCACTTCCGAATCAGCTACGCCACCAGTGACGACCTGATCCGCCGGGGATGCGACGTCCTGTGCGACCTCGCCACGCCGTGACGCATCGCGCCCGGGTTCAGCATGAGCGCCGCGCCCCGGATCGAACCTCGTTGCAACTTGACTCTCTTCACCACGGTCCATACGCTCTATATAGTAGTTCGTCGCGTCTCCCCTCTCGCCGTCAGCCATCATGAGAATCGTCCCAAGGAAATCTCTCGATCGCGGCATGAGGCACGCCGGCGCCGAAACTGCCTTGATGACCCGAATCCAAAGCTCTGGCTCCGATCGGACACGAAGCTCTAACTTCCGCCGCGTGACGGCTGCGCTCATGCTCGCCCGGTTCGCGCTCGCCTGTGGATTCGGGCTGAACGGCGCCTGCCTGCCTTTTCGGCCGGCGAGCGCGCATGCGCCGGCATCCGAGAGCGGGTCGGTCTCCACCCATGCCATGCGCAATGGCGATCCGACGGCGCCGACGATCTTCGACCGACCGATGCAGCGCATCGTCGTCCGTTTCAGCGTATTACGGGTCTGGGCACCGAAGGGGGCGTTCACCAAGGACGAAGGCATTTGGACACTCGTGACCGGGGCCTTGCCGTCGGCCGACGCCGCGATGCGTCTCCGGGACAATGGGTTCCGCGCCGCCATCGGAACAGACGGCGATCGCTCTCTCGTCAAACGCCACCTCGACCGGATTGCCGACATTCGAACCGCCCTCGATCAAGTGACGCCGGACGCTTCGCGGCTCGTGGAACTGGATATCGGCCCGTGCAAACGGCGTCAGCCGGTGTTTCATTTCGACCGCGCCGGACAACTTCACGGACGGGCATTCGTGCAGGCGCGCGCGCATTTCCAGCTCGCCTACGAAATACGCTCGCCGCGACTCGATGAAATGCTGCTCCATCTGACGCCCGAGATCGAGGAACCGCCCGGTCCCTGGAAGTGGGTCATCACGGACGAAGGGGCCCGCCAAGTTCAGGAAGAAAGGCGATATGCCTTCCACGATCTGCTCATCGCGGCTAAAATACCCCAAAGAGGGTTTCTCTTGCTAGGCCCGACTGCCGATGTCTACCGGCAGCCGCTGCCGGCAAAGGTGTTCTTTGTGAGCGAATCGGCGGAAACGGGTGAGGCAGCACCGCGACCGCTGGAAAGTATCTTGATCATCAGCCCGATCATTGAGACCATCGCCGAACCTTCCGTGTCCGGCGATGTCGAACGGCCCTGACGGAATCGACCATGTCACGGGCAACGGCAAGCATGAGCACGACTCGCAACGACGCATTCTTCCACCGACTCTGCGAAAACATCGGCTTCATCCTGATCGGTGTGGACCCCGACCTGCGGGTCTGTTTCTGGAACGATCACGCTGCCCGACAGTTCGGCGCGTCCGCCGAGCAGGCGCTGGGCCGTTTGATCCTCGACTTCATCCACGAATCCGACAGGAAGCAAGCGGAGGATTTGTTCCGAGGCGCCGTCACGCAAGGCGCCGCGGGCGAGACGGAGATCCGAGACGTGGACGCGGCGGGAAGGCGAACCACGCTCGTCCTAATCATTTCCCCCATCATCGACAGCCACGGCAAACGTATCGGTGCTTCAGCCAGCATGCGGGATATCTCGGAGCGCAAGCGGCTCTCTCATGAACTGGCCCGCAATCGGCGCATGGCCGCCCTCGGCGGCATGGCCCAGGGGGTCGCCCACCACTTCAACAACATCCTCGGCGGCATGCTCACGAGCATCGACTACGTTCTGTCCAGTGACAGCCCCCGTGAATTGCGCCGCACGCTGCGTCTCCTCGCCCAGGCGGTCGGCCGTGCCACGCGGATCACGCAGCAGCTCGAGGCCTTCGCCAAATCCGGTCATGAGAAGGCCGAGTGGGCCGAACTGAACGAACTCGTGCGGCGATTCGTCGAGCGTCTCGGACCGCGGTCTTCCCGCCAGAAAATCAGACTCGACACGCACATTGAGACAATCCCATCGGGCGACTTCGAGGCCCAGCGCCTCCTGCCCGTGCTCGACAGCATCGCACAGAACGGCTTCGACGCCATGTCGCCCGGCGGCACGCTGACCGTACGCGTCGAAAAGGAGTCGGACGAGGCCGTCATCAGAATCAGCGACACCGGCTGCGGCATCCCCGAGGATATGCTCGACCGGATCTTTGAGCCGTTCTTCACCACGAAGGGCGAACTCGCCGGCGGCGCATCAAACAACGCCGGCCTCGGACTGGCCGCCGTCCACGGACTCGTCTCGGAGATTGGCGGAACGATCGAAGTGCGATCCAAAGTCGGCGAGGGCACGACCGTAGAGGTACATCTTCCACTATCGAGGGACGGCCCGGCCGTCATCGTCAACCCGTCCAAGCGCTGAGGGCCGGCGGGCCGACACTTTCACGATCTCGCGCGCGGCCAGAAACACGAGCCAGCAGGGGTGGACCGGAGCTGCCAGCGTCGTCTCCACGGCCTTCGCGTAGATGCCGAGTTGGCCGCGATAGTCTTCCACGCGAGC
>CAYQDV010000270.1:0-4699 GCA_964416295.1 uncultured Planctomycetaceae bacterium | reverse complement strand
CTGCCAGAGCGCGGCCCTCGCCCACCCGCCGCAACCCAGCGGATCCGTGCGGTGACCCGGCGGCAGGGCCAGGGTGCCCCCGGCCGGAGCCATGTCGCGGAGCCGCAGCAGCGTCGGCAGCAGGGTCCGCCGGCGTTCGGCCAGGTCGTCGAGGGCCGTCTGAATGTCCGCTCGGTCTTTTTCCGAAGCGTCGGCGAGTTTCTGTTTCAATTCGGCCTCGACGCGGTCCAGGGCCGCGCCCGGCTCGGGATGGACCGCCACGGCCGTGTCGGCCAGCATCGTTTCGGGCCGCGTCGTGGCGATCAAAACATAGTCCCGCCCGAATTGCGCGCCATCGGGGCGCCGATGCTCCCCACCGGACGCGGATTGATTCGCCCCCACAGCCGAAGGCGGAGGTTCCCCGCCGATGGGATACCGAATGTGCCAGAAGTGTCCCTTGACCGTCTCGTGATAGACCTCGTCGTCGGCGACGGCCGTTTGTAATTGCGTATCCCAGTTGACCATCCGCTTGCCGCGGTAGATCAGGCCGTCACGGAAGAGCTTGAAAAAGGTGTGCCGCACGGCCCGGGCGCAGCCCTCGTCCAGCGTGAAACGCTCGCGCTCATAATCGCACGAGCAACCCATCAGTCGAAGCTGCTTGACGATCCGACCGCCGAAACGCTCTTTCCACTCCCAGATGCGGCGGACGAGTTCGTCGCGGCCGAGGTCGTGACGGCTCTTGCCCTCTTCTTTCCGGATCGTCTTTTCGACGGTGGCCTGCGTGGCGATTCCTGCGTGATCCGTGCCGACGAGCCAGAAGGTGTTGCAGCCCTGCATCCGCTTGCGGCGAATCAGGATGTCCTGGAGCGTGTTGTTCAGGGCGTGGCCGAGGTGCAAGGCCCCGGTGACGTTGGGTGGCGGGATGACCATCGAGAATCGCCGGTCGCGGCCGCGGTCGTCGGGCTGCGGATGAAAGCAGCCGCGCTGCAGCCAGAACTCGAAGATCGGCGGCTCGGTCTCCCCCGGGTTGTACGATTTTGAGCCGCCTTTGGCCATCGATAAATCTTTCCTTCGCTCGCGAACGCGCGCACAGATTATCGGCGCGCCGGCGTCGACAGAGATGCGGCGATTATTAGCGAGCCGCCGTGATGCCGCAAGCGACGGCGGCGGCGGAAAAGTCAAAACGTCAAGACAGAAAGCCGAAAGCCGAAAGCCGAAAACCGAGAATGCGCCACGCTGGAACGAGAATCTTCTCGTTCCTATGCCAGCCGGGACCGAGAAGGGATTCTCGGTCCAGCACGATCCAGCACGAGGATCTCTTCTCGGTCCAACACACTGCTATTTCAAGTCGTTTCGTGTCTGCACCGAGTGTAGTGATGAGACTCAATCGCGGAGCCAGGGATGGCCTGGTTCGCCTTCGGCGCGGTCGCCGACGGCCGGCCAAGGCCCTCCGCGGTCTGACACCGGAACCTCGTCGACTGAACGCGGAACTCAATCGACGTGTGCGAACCTGAAGGAAACGATCGGGTCTGCTGCGCTCACGACGCGCGGCAATGACGGTAGAGGTTGGCCCATGAAGAGCACCCCGTCCGAACCCGACAGAACGCGACGACGACATCCACTCACGCGAGGTCTCCCCGGCATCCTGCGGCGGTTGGGGGTTGTCTTCCTCCTGGTCTTTGGCTGCGAGTTCGCGGTCATGATGGCGCTGCCGACGCTGGGCATCTCCGGCAGTGGCTGGGAAGCACTGGTCTACAGCGGCCTGCTGTCGCTGCTGGTGGTGCCGGCGCTGGTCCTTCTTGGAATCGTGAGCGGCGGGTCGGAGGATCGGGCGGACGGCACCGGCGCGACAGGCCCGGCGTCCGGCCCGCTTCGCAGGCTGCTGTGCCTGCGCAACCAATATGTGGCCATTCTGGTACTCCTGGCGGTGGGTCCGCTGATATGGCTGGGGCGGTCGATCCAACGAGATTTCACGGGCTATCTTCACGAGCAGGCACGCCGGGCGGCGGCGGCTTCCGCGCACGAGTCGGCAACCTATCTGCGCCAATACATCAAGGATGTGCGGCGCGACGCGATCGACCTGTCCTATGTGCCGCCGGTCCTCGGGTTGGTGCGGTGCCGCGACGCCAACGGCGTGGACCCGATGGACGGCTGCTCCTCCGAACAATGGACCGCGCGGCTCGAGCAGATCTTCGCCGCCTACAGTCGAACGCATCCGGACGTCTGTCAAGCCAGGCTGCTCGATGAACACGGCCGTGAGTGGGTGCGCTCCGATACCATGAACGGCTCACTCAGGGTCGTCCCGGCGACGGAGCTGCAGGACAAGTCCGCCCGTTACTACTTCCGGAACGCGATCGCCCTGCCCGAAGGTCAGTGCTATGTCTCGCCGCTGGACCTGAACGTCGAGCACGGCGTCGTGGAAGTGCCGCATCGTCCGATGTTGCGGGTGGCGGTACCGGTCCGGCTCGGCGGTCGCGTTCGAGGCGTGATCGTGATCAATCACACGCCAACGGAAATGCTGCTACGCCTGCGATCTTCCGACGCGGGTCTTTCAGTGCTGGCGAACGCCCGGGGCACGTACCTCTACCACCCCGACCTCTCAAGGCAGTGGGCGGACCAGCTCGGCGGCGATGCCAACCTCTTCCGCGACTGGCCCGGCCTGCGGCGGGCGGTGGAACATGAGGACCACGGCCGGCTGGAGCGCGGTGAGCGGGGTCTCACCTGGACGGCGGTGCCGCTGGCGCCGGACGATCCGGAGAACTACTGGCTGCTGGGTCTTGAGTGGGACCGCGCGGCGTTTTTTCAGGCCGAGCGCAAACTGGAGCACACGATCAGCGCCGCGGTCATCGGCGTGGCGGCGATCGCGCTGATGGTGGCCCTGGTGATGGCCGCGGCGTGGGCACGCCCGGTCACCCGGCTGGGGGCGGCGGTCACCCGGCTGGGAGCCGGCGATTCCAGCGTGCGCGTTCCTGCAAAGCGGCGTGACGAGCTGGGCGACGTCGGCCGGGCGTTCAATCACATGGCGGCGACGATCGCACGGCGCACCGAGGAAGCCGCGGCCAGCAACGAAGAGATGGAAATGATGAACACCGAGCTTTTGGAACTCAACGCCCATCTGACCGAGGCCCGCGAGCGAGCCGAGCAGGCGACGAGGACCAAGAGCGAGTTTCTGGCGAACATGAGCCACGAGATCCGCACGCCGATGACGGCGATCCTCGGGTTTGCCGAGACCCTGCTCGAACCCGAGCAGACGGACGCCGAACGCCGGAGCGCCGCCCACACGATTCGGCGAAATGGGGAGTATCTGCTCGGCATCATCAACGACATCCTCGATCTGTCCAAGATCGAGGCCGGCAAGATGACGGTCGAGCGGATCGCGTGCCGGCCGTGCGAGATCATCGCGGAAGTCGCATCGCTCGTCCGTATCCGACTGGAAGGAAAGGGCCTTGCGTTCGCAATCGAGTTCGTCGGGACGATCCCCGAGACGATCCGGACCGACCCGACGCGCCTGCGCCAGATTCTCATCAACCTGATCGGCAACGCGATCAAGTTTACGGAAGAGGGGGGTGTTCGGCTGATCACGCGGTTCGTGGATGGAGGTGGGACCGAGAAGGGATTCTCGGTCCAGCAGAACGATGGAGGTGGGACCGAGAAGGGATTCTCGGTCCAGCAGAACGACGGAGGTGAGACGGAGAAGGGTTTCTCGGTCCGAGACGCGGAGGCCGGTGAGGCGTCGTTCGTGCAGTTTGACGTTCTCGACACGGGCATCGGGATGACGGAAGAGCAGCGGGTCAGGCTGTTCCAGGCATTCACGCAGGCGGACAACTCGACGACGCGGAAGTTCGGCGGGACGGGGCTTGGACTGACGATCAGCAAGCGATTCGCAGAGATGCTGGGCGGTGGCATCACCGTCGAGAGCAAGCCCGGCGAGGGCACCTTGTTCCGCGTGACGATCGCGACGGGGTCGGCGGCGGGTGTGCGAATGATCGAGGACCCGAGGTCCGAGACGGTGGTGCGAAACGATCCCACGGGGTCGGGCGGCGTGACGGCTCGATCCGCACTGGAGGGCTGCCACATCCTTTTGGCGGAAGACGGACGGGACAATCAGCGGCTGATCGGGCACGTGCTGAAGAAGGCCGGCGCGGACGTGACGGTCAAGGAGAACGGCCGGCTCGCGTTCGACGCCGCGCTGGCGGCCCGCGACAAGAACCAACCGTTCGATGTCATCCTGATGGACATGCAAATGCCTGTCATGGACGGCTACGAAGCCACGCGCCGGCTCCGCGAGAAGGGATACACCGAACCGATCATCGCCCTGACCGCCCACGCCATGGCGACCGACCGGCAGAAGTGCCTCGACGCCGGATGCGACGACTACGCGACGAAACCGATCGACCGCAAAAAGCTGATCGCGACGATCCAATCGCATCTCCACGCGACGGCGATTGCGTAGGACAAGCCGAGACCGACCCGCAGCCGGGTGCGTGACAGCATCGGCGGGCATCTTTCTTGCCGTATTTCGCTGAACATGCCCCGTAGGGGCGTTTGATGGTAGCCCGGCACGAAGTGTTGGGATAGGTCGCAGGAGAGCTTAGCCGAGTCCCGTAGGGACAACTGAGACCTCAATCGTCCCTACGGGACTCCGTTTCCTCCGTTGCGCACGAGCCCCGGCACTGCGTGCCGGGCTTTGCTCATTTCGTCCCTACGGGACGCCACGACA
>CAYQDV010000269.1:0-4700 GCA_964416295.1 uncultured Planctomycetaceae bacterium | reverse complement strand
CGGCAGAGACAGCGCGCGTGGGGGGTGGGGACCCGGCCCCGCTCCTCCCCCCCCCCCCCGCGGCGGAGCGGTCCCCCGCGATCGCCCCCCTGCCGATCGCCGCGCCGCCGGCGGCGTTGATGTGCAGCAGCGCCTCGCTCTGATTTGCGGCGATCGTCGCGCTGCCGCTGTGGATGCCCGGCGGGTTCCACAACATCCGCAGCGTGATCGGCCCGGCAAAGCCCTCCGCTCGGTGACACACGACCTTCAGTTGCATCGTGCCGTTGCGGACGATGGGGACCTTCGGCTGGACGATCTGGATGTCGAACGGCGCCGCCCGCACCACCGCCACGGGCAATCGCGTCACGCGATGGGTCATGAAGACCGTCCGGTTCGCTCCGTAGACCGTCACCACGTCCTGGGCAAAAGCCCCGGTGACAGCGTGTTTCGGATCGGCGTGGCGGCCGCTCACGCTCGCCAGGGCCGCCGCCGGCGCGGCATCGGCCGAGGCCGTCAACAGCACCGGGATCAGGCTGACATTGGCCGGCATGTCCGGCGTCTCGGCGGTCACACCCACCGGCAGACCGTCGATGGCGATCTTGAGCGGACCGCCGAAGTCCGTCCGTGCCGCTGACAACAGGACCGCCTGACGCCCGCCCTGCGGCACCGCGCATCGAATCGGCCGGTCCGACGGAGACAGACCCAGCCGCAGGCGAGGCTGCAGCGGCGTGACCTCGACGCGGTATGTATACAATGGTCCTCCACGACCGAGATGATCGCGGATGCGGAACGCATAGGTCTCGTCGGCCGGCAACGTCACGCGGACGAAGCTGTCCGGCCCGCCACTGTCATCATTGCCGGCCAGATGGCCGCCGGTCGCGAACGGGGCATCGGGGCTTTTCTTCTGCAGCGCCCAGACGTTTAACACCGGATCCAGCGGCGAGCGCAGCCGCCGCGCCCAGACACGGACGTCGAACACCTGGCCCTTTTTCCCGTCGAATCGAAACCAGTCGACGTCGCTTCGCTTGCCGATGATTCCGTTGACGGCCGCCGGAGTGGCGAACGGGGTAGCCGCGGCCGGACCGTCGTTCGGCTCGGCCTCCAGCACGTTGGGCCATGGCGTAACGCGAAACGGCACCTGCGACGGCGCGACGCCCTCGTCCGTCGATGGAAACAGGCCGAACGGCCAGACGGCGCCGGCCGGCAACTGGATCGTCTGCTTGCCCATCTTCGCGTCGCCCAGCCAGGTCACCTCGATCTTCTCACCTGCCTTGCCGCCCGGCGGAAAGACGCCCAGCGGGCGCGGGAACGTGCCCAGGTGCAGTCGATACCAGTCGCTGCCGCCGCCGCCATAGGCCGCCTCGCGGACTTCGACGACGTAGCGGCCGGCCTTCTCAAACGTGTGGCCGATGACCGCGTCCTGTCGAACAAGACATGTGTCGTCAGACGCGGCCAGCTCGCGGCCGGCGGCGTCCAGCAGCGCGATGCGCGGATCGAACAGCGGTCCGCCGAGGCGGATCGCCTCGATCTCGATGTTGACGCGCGCGCCCGCGGCGGCGTCGAACGCGAAATAGTCCACGTCTTCGTTCGTGATCCGCCCGTTGATCGTGCTGCCCAGCGCTATGGTCGGGGCTTTTGCGCGGTCGCCGTTCGGCTCCGGCTCCGCGAGCTCCTTCAGGGCGCCGACGCTGAACACCCGCAGTTCCGTCAGGCCCGCCGGCGTTCGGACACGCATGGCGTGCGGCCCGAGCGGGCAGTCCGGCGCGATTTTGAGCGTCGCCTTGACATGGGAGCCGCTGACCGGTTCGAGCGCGGTGACCGTGATGCCCGGTTTGTGAAAGAGGATTTCCTCCGCTCCGTCGAGCCGCGCCCCCGTGAAGTCGCAGACGATCTCGGCGCCCCGTGCCCCACCGCGCGGCAGGATCTGCGAGAGTTGCGGCGCGGCACCGGCCGCCGCGACCAGCGCCAGGAACGTCATCGCCGTCGCTGCGGGTTTCTTGATCGCTTGCATCGCTCGGCGGCGCCGCGCGGGCTGAAGCCCGCGGCTCGGCCGGGGGGGGCGAGGCCATGCGGGTCGCGGCGGGCGGCTCGAATTCGGGTCTCGAAATCGAACACCGAGGCTCCGACGCCGACGGCTACAGCAAATCCGAGAGAATCTTTCCATCGCGAACGATCTCGATCGGCCGCGGGCCGGGCGCGATCAGCTCCTTTTCGGGCGGGATGCCAAGCTGGGTGAAGATCGTCGCGGCCATGTCGGCCGGACCGACCGGGTCGTCGGCCGGTTCGGTCCCGAGCGGATCGGACGCCCCGTGGATGCGACCGCCGGCCAGCCCGCCTCCGGCCAGGACGATGCTGAAGACCTTGGGCCAATGATCGCGACCGGCGTCTTTGTTGAGCCGCGGCGTCCGGCCGAACTCCGTCGTCATCGCGACGAGCGTCGACGCCAGCAGCCCCCGGCGGTCCAGGTCGCGGATCAGGGCCGCATAGGCCCTATCCAGCGGAGGCACCCGGCTTCGCATCCCGCCGTGGATGCCCTTGTGAAAGTCCCACCCGCCGTCGAGGACGGTCACAAATCGCACGCCCGCCTCGACCAGTCGCCGCGCCAGCAGCAGCCGCTGACCGACTGCGGTGCGGCCGTATTCGTCGCGGACCTTGGCCGGCTCCTGAGCGATGTCGAACGCCGCCCGGGCCTGGGGCGAACTGATCAGGGCATAGGCCCGCTGATAGAACGCGTCCATCGCGGCGAGCGCGTCGGCCTTTTCGAGTTCGGCGAAGTGGGCGTCCACCGCGGCCCGAAGGCTGCGCCGCCCCGCAAACCGCGCGTCGTCTACACCCGGCGGCAGGCTGAGGTCTCGCACGCGGAAGTTTTTGTCGTTCGGCTCACCGCCGATGCTGAACGGACCATAGGCACTCGACAGATAGCCGGTGCCCAGGTGCGGATCGGTCGCGCCGGGGATGCAGCAGTAGGGCGGGAGGTTTTTTCGCGGGCCGTATTCATGCGAGACGACGCTGCCCAGGCTCGGATAGGCGATGACCGGGCTGGGCTTGTAGCCGGTGAGCATGTTGTGGGTGCCGCGTTCGTGGGCGGCCTCGCTGTGGGTCATCGAGCGTATGACGGCGATCTTGTCCGCCACGGTCGCCGTCTGCGGCAACAGCCCGCCGAAGAGCTCTCCCGTGTTGGTCTTGACGGCCCCCAGTTGACCCCTGTATTCGATTGGAGCGTTCGGCTTGGGGTCAAAGGTCTCGAAGTGGCTCATCCCGCCCTGGAGGAAGATGTAGATCACCGACTGAGCCGCCGGGCCGCCGGCATTCCGGGGTAGTGCTTTTTGCGCTACAGGCGTCTTCGATTCGTCCGCGATGGCGCGTTGCAAGAACAGGTAGTCGCCCAGCGACAGGCCGAGGCCGGCGACGGCGCCGACCTGAAGAAACTCCCGGCGCGACGGTTTCGCGGAATGGGCCGGGTCGTCAACATATCGATTGTCGTGTCGTGGGGCCATCATCACACCTTCCCCGGGGGCCGCCTGTTGAGAATGTTGCCCGCCACTAGCTAGTCTAGTGATTTGACGGCCCGAGTGTCAACACTCGGGGCTATGTCGCGACCTGTGGCTGCGTAGCGCGGAACCGTCGGCACCCGCCGACGGCTATGGCAACAAACGCAAGGCGAAGACTCGCGCAACCCACCCATAGCCGCGGGCGGCAGCCCGCGGTTTCACCCGTCGGTGTGTGTCTTGCCCTTCTGCCGACCCGCGCCGTCGTGTAGCATGGGGTCATGCCCGTCTATCTCTTCACCTATCACGCCTATCGCTCGTGGCGCCCGGACCACCCGCGCGGCTTCGTTCAACGCGACAAGGGCATCCAAGCCCCGAATCCCGCCCTGGCCCGAGCCTACGACGCCGCGGCAGCTCAGCCGCCGGTCCTCTTTGACGAACCTCAGCAGCGAATCCTCATCTGGATCTCCCACGATGCCTGCGAACGCCGAAACTGGCGCCTGCATTTCGCCGCGACCGAACAGACGCACGTCCATTACCTGATCAGTTGGCCCGATCAGCAGTCATGGCAGGCGGTATCGAATCGACTCAAGAATGTTGCCAGTCTCATGCTCGGCCGAAAGACGAACTCGCCCGGCCGCGATTGGTTCGTCCGCCACGGCAGCCGCAAGCGCGTGCGCGATCGGCAGCACTTCGATTATCTGATCAATACGTATCTGCCACGCCACCGCGGGCTGTGCTGGCGCGACGGCGACCCGGCACCGGAAGAACCGTCGGCTCCCGCCGACGGCTAGGGCGTAAAGTGTGCGCCGAACGCCCGTATACTCCACCCATAGCCGCGGGCCGCAGCCCGCGGTTTGTGCTGCCCGCGCCCGGTTTCGCCGCGCCGGCCGAGTCGCTACAATCTCTCCATGACCGCACGAGACCGCTTCGCCTCCATCGCCAACACCTCCGGCGAGACCGAGTTTTTCACGCCCATGCCCGCCGGCTATAAGCACGGCAAGACCCGGTACGTCGGCGTCTTCGGCACCGTCATGTCCGGGCTGGGCAAGGGCATCTTCGCCGCGAGTCTGGCAAAGATCATGAAAGACAAGGGCCTGACCGTCGCGCCGATCAAGCTCGAGGGTTATCTCAATCTCGACTCCGGCACGCTCAATCCCTATCGCCACGGCGAGGTCTTCGTCCTCGACGACGGCATGGAATGCGACATGGACCTGGGCACCTACGAGCGGA
>CAYQDV010000268.1:0-4708 GCA_964416295.1 uncultured Planctomycetaceae bacterium | reverse complement strand
ACGGTGTCGGCGTTTCGGCTTTCGATGTTGCGGCCTTGCTTTACACGGTTGCCGATTCGTGGTATCAAGCCGTTTTCAATACGATGGTCCCGGAGGTCATAGCCATGCAGTTCACGTTGTCGATATTCTCCCGGTTCATGGCGGTGCTTGCCGTCTTGTCGGCCGGCTGCGCGCAATCGCAAGGCCCCGGCGGGCCGCTGGTCTATCCGAAGACGAAGAAAGTCAACCAGGTCGACGACTATTTTGGCACGAAGGTCGCCGATCCGTACCGCTGGATGGAGGACCTCGATTCGCCGGAGACGGCCGCCTGGGTCAAGGCCGAGAATAAGGTGTCGTTCGGCTACCTCGAGCAGCTTCCCGCCCGCAACCGGCTCAAGCAGCGGCTGACCCGGCTCTGGGACTACGAGAAATACGGCGTGCCGTTCAAGGAGGGCGGCCGCTACTTCTTCCGGAAGAACGACGGTCTCCAGAATCAGAGCGTGCTCTACACGACCGACGCGCTCACCGCCGCCCCGCGCGTCCTGCTCGATCCGAACACGCTCTCCGCGGACGGCACCCGGGCTTTGTCCGGCATGGATATCAGCGACAATGGTCAATATCTGGCGTACGGTGTCTCCGACGGCGGGTCGGACTGGAACACGCTCCATGTCCGCGACGTCGGCACGGGCAAGGACCTGCCGGACGTGATCGAGTGGGTCAAGTTTTCGGGTCCGTCGTGGACGCGCGACGCGCGGGGCTTCTACTACAGCCGCTATGACGAGCCGGCGGGCGACAAGCTCCGCGAGGCCAACTACTTCCACAAGCTCTACTACCATCGGCTCGGCACGCCGCAGGCCGAGGACCGGCTGGTCTATGAGCGCCCCGATCAAAAAGAGTGGGGCTTCGACGGCCACGTCACCGACGACGGTCGTTACCTGATCATCAGCGTGTGGAAAGGCACCGAGCCCAAGAACCGCATCTATTATCAGGATCTGAAGGCTGGAGGCGGCAAGGTTGTCAAGCTGCTCGACGACTTCGATGCCCACTATGTCTTTATTGACAACGACGGGCCGGTCTTCTGGTTCCGAACGGACCTGGATGCCCCGCGCGATCGCGTCATCGCCATCGACACGCGCAATCCGCAGCGTGAGCACTGGAAAGAGCTGATCCCGCAGGCCCCGGAGACGCTGCGCGGCATCAACGTCGTCGGCGACCGGTTCATCGCTTCCTACCTGAAGGATGCACATACGCAGGTCAAGGTGTTTGCGCTGGACGGCACGTTTTCCCGCGACGTCGCCCTGCCCGGCATCGGTTCAGCCGGTGGTTTCGGCGGCAAGCGCAGTGACGCGGAGACGTTTTACGCCTACACCAGCTACAGCGCGCCGACCACGATCTACCGCTACGACGTGCGGACGGGCAAGAGCACGGTCTTCAAAAAGCCGAAAGTCGCATTCAACCCTGACGACTACGTGACGGAGCAGGTCTTCTACAGCAGCAAGGACGGCACGCGGATTCCCATGTTTCTGACCTACCGCAAGGGGCTGAAGCGCGACGGCAACAATCCGACGTACCTGTACGGCTACGGCGGCTTCAATATCGCCATCACGCCCGGTTTCTCCGTCAGCAACCTGGTCTGGATGGAGATGGGCGGCCTCTATGCCGTGGCGAACATTCGCGGCGGCGGTGAATATGGCAAGGCGTGGCACGACGCCGGCCGGCTGGCGAACAAGCAGAACGTCTTCGACGATTTCATCGCCGCCGCCGAATGGCTCATCTCTAACAAATACACGCGTCGTGAAAAACTCGCCATCGGCGGCCGCAGCAACGGTGGGCTGTTGATCGGAGCGTGTCTGACCCAACGCCCCGACCTCTTCGGGGCGGCCCTGCCGGGCGTCGGCGTCCTCGACATGCTCCGCTTCCACAAGTTCACGATCGGGTGGGCCTGGACCTCGGACTACGGCAGTTCGGACGACCCGGAGCAGTTCAAGACCCTCTACGCCTATTCGCCGCTCCACCACGTGAAGAAGGGCACGGCCTATCCCCCCACACTCATCACGACGGCCGACCACGACGACCGCGTCGTCCCTCTACATAGCTTCAAGTTTGCCGCGACGCTGCAGGAGGCTCAGGCCGGCGACGCGCCGATCCTCATCCGCATCGAGACGCGGGCCGGCCACGGGGCGGGAAAGCCGACGTGGATGGTTATCGAAGAGCAGGCCGATCTGTGGGCGTTCCTGGTCAAAAACCTCGGCATGGACGCGGCGGTGATTCTGAACTGAATCCGCTCGCGCAGGTGCGCCGTGGAGATCATGGAGGCTCGAAGCGCGAGCCACACCGGCGCATACGTGCACGAGGTGGGCCGCAGGACGGAATGCGTGTCGGCGAGGCGTCCGTCCGGCCGTGTTGCGCGAAGGAGGCCCGATGGCGCGGGCAGACTGGTTCGATGTTCTGATCCTCGGCGCCGGTCCCGCGGGGGCGGCCGCGGCCGCGGCTGCGGCCCGGGCGGGGCTTCGCACGGCCGTCTTCGATCGGGGCTTCGTGTCGGCGAGCGGTCCGTGTCTCGAATGGTTGAACCCGGCGGCGCCGCCGTTGATCGATCGGGCCGGCATCGCCCTGAGCGACGCGGTGGTTGCCACGATCGATCGCGTCAAGTTCATCGACGTGGCCGGGCGGCAGGAGACGCGGGTTCCGCTGGACGAGCCGGTCGCACTCGTCGATGTCACTCGCCTGACCGACGGCTTCCTTCAGGTGGCCAGGGCCGCCGGGGCGGAGTGCAACCTGTCCGTGTCCGTCACGCGGATCGAGACTCGTGAAGACCATGTCGTCCTGCAGGATGCGGGCGACGGCCGATGGACGGGCCGATTGCTCCTGCTCGCCGACGGCGTCGAGGCGGTCGTAGAACGAGACCCACGTCTAAAGAGCACTGCGCCGGCGTCGGGCCTCGCCGCCTGTTACGAGCGGACGGCCGTCACACGGTCTGTCCGCCGCCGCAAGGCCGATCAAGACATCGAACTCTCGATCATACTCAGCGCCGGCGCACCGACGAGCTACGGTTTCGCGTATGGCTTCAAGGGTGTGGAGGCGGTCGGGTGGGTCGTTTCCGGCGCCGCCGGGGAGGCCGCCGGCGAATTCGACCGGCGTGTGCGGCAGTGGGCGGATGCGGGAATCCGTCCCGCGGCAAACGAGACGATGGGCGTCATGCAAGTTCGCGCGATTCCTCGCGGCGTCGCCCTGGAGAGGGAGACCCATGTCGGCAAACATGCCGTGCTGATCGGAGATGCCGGTGGTTTTGTGCCGGCGCTCAGCCACGACGGTCTATATTCAGCCATCCGCTCGGCACGGATCGCCGTCGAGGTCTGTACGGCGGCGCTGACCGCGCCGCAGTCACAGGACGTCCTGGCGGAGTATGACGTGCGATGGCGGCGCGAGCTCGTCGACACGCTTTGCCTGCCGAATTCGGATCTCCGCTTCCTGATCCCCATCGTATTTTCCCACCCGGTTATGGCGAGCCGCATGGCCCGGGCCTTCGTGGCGGGCGAGAATTTCTGAAGCCGGCGGTGGTGCGGCACAGGGGTTGCTGCGTGGTGAAGCGGCCGGACGCTCCTGGTGCAGGCGGCTGTGCTGAGACGCGGGCGTGCTGGGGCGATGCGCGCGTTCAGGCCGGCACGATCTACGTCCCCTGCGCGACCGGATATCCCCGGCCACAACATATGGTGGGTGAGATTATAGGACTATTTGACGCGCATGGTCGCTACTGTGGACCAGGCCACAGTTGCGAGCACTGGCAACCGCCGCTCTATCGCGCCAGGGCCGATAATGAAACTTCGATTGGATCTCTGTGAAAAACGTCACAAATCGGCCCTGTACTACATATGGTGGGGCTTGGGAAGAATCTCGAAACATTTGGGCGCAGCCTACCGATACTGTTAAGAGCCGAGACGTGACCGGACCGGACCTCACCCGCCAGACTCGCGGGCCTCGCCTGCCGGTTGCCTGTTGTACGAGCGGCCCCGAGTTCGAATAGAAGTCCAACAACAGGACGCGGCAAAAATCCGCCGAACCGAACGATTGGCCCGCTGGCTCCGTATTATAGAGAGGCACGGGCAGGACCAGAACAGAGAGGTGGTTATGAACGAGATCAGCACTGTGACCGGCTTGGCCTCGAGCGCGACGCTCCGCGAGTTTGTGCAACAGGCGACCCCACCGGCTCCGGCGAAGTCGGCGTCCGCACCCGCCGGCGATCGCGTTGAGATATCGGAACTCGCGCGGTTCCTGAGTCGTGTGGCCGACTTGCCCGATGTTCGTGTCGAGAAGGTGGCGAACGCCCGCCAGTCCATCCTCCGCGGCGACTATGAGACGCCGGCAAAACTCGACCATGCCATCGAGAGGCTGTTGACTGATCTGTGATGACCGCATCCGGAACGCAACGCTCCTCCTTCCGTTGCGAACTGGTCTGCCGAAGCGGGTTGTGGCCACCGGCCGACCCGTTTCGGCACTTTTCTTGCGCCGCGTCTCCCTCCTGGCACTGCATCGCTACCAGATCGAACCGCCGGGGATCCGGTCCGTGACAGAATTGGCGGGCATCTTCCTTGCTGTCTCTCACTGAACATGCCCCGTAGGGGCGCTTGATCGTAGCCCGGCACGAAGTGCTGGGATCGGTTGCCAAGAGCACAACCGAGTCCCGTAGGGACGATTGAGGTCTCAGTCGTCCCTACGGGACGCCACGACA
>CAYQDV010000267.1:0-4709 GCA_964416295.1 uncultured Planctomycetaceae bacterium | reverse complement strand
AGCGGGGAATCCAAGCGGTGGTATGGTTTTCCGTGTGAGGGCGGCCACACGGGTTGGGCACGCGGAGGATTCGCTTGTAACCGCGAGCGGGGATGGATTAGAATGCCAGCGGCAAGATTGCCTGACGCCAGTGTCACCCTGGGGCGTCTCCAACTCGGGAGGTAACCATGATACATCCGAATCGATCACGCCGGGAGGCGCGTTCGCCCCGGCTGCTCGCGGGCATGTGCCTGTCTCTGCTCGCGGTGGAGTCGCCGGCATTCGGCCAAGCCATATCGTCTTCCGTCTTCATCAGCAACAACGGCAACCTCGAGGGCAGCGTGTCGTCGTTTACGGTGAATGCCGACGGCTCGCTGGCGTTCGTCATGAAGCTCTTGACCGGCCAGCGGGCCAACCTGAATGATCCGTGCCCCGGCTGCAATGCCTATGAGATTTCGCTGACGCCCGACGGCCGCTATCTGGCCACCAGCCACGCGGCCAGCAACGACCCGATGCAGCAGGTGACGGTCCTTGAGGTCGCCGCCGACGCGACATTGACCCTGGTCGGGACATTCTCCGTTCCATCTTCGCCGCTGGACCTGCAGTGGATCACGAACAACCTGCTGGCGGTGGTCAAATCGGCGTTCGGGGGGAGCAATCTGGTTCGCGTCTACCACTTCGATGCGCAAGCGCCCGCCCTGACGCTGGTGGACCAGGCAGCCACGGGTGATTTCACGACATTTGTCGCGGTTCATCCCTCGGGGGCCTACCTGTATACGCAGGACTCGCTGGGCGCCCCGTTTGTCGTTCAGGCCTACGCCGTTTCACCGGCCGGGGGGCTGACCTTGATCGACTCGGATTTCATCCCGAGCACGTTTCCGCTCGAACTGGCGATCACGCACGATGGGACCAAGCTCTACGCCGCCGGCGGCGTCAGCAACGGCGGGAACAAGGTGCTGGGGTTCCACATCGCGATGAATGGCACCCTGACACCGATGGCCGGTTCGCCATTCACGTCGCCCGGGGCCTCGCCGAGCAACGTGTTCGTGAGTGATGACGACGCCTTTCTGGTCGTGGGGCACGGCACCGATGCGACGGCGCGGACGTTCGCCATCAATACTGTGACCGGGCAACTCACGTTCACCGGCACCACCTTCGACGTGGGTCTGCAGGGCACCCTGGGCGATGTGCGGGTCGAGGGCGGCCTGCTGTTCGTCACCGACAATTCGACGGCTATAGACGGCGTGACGGGCGTCTACTCGTTTACCCTCAACGCCGACGGCTCACTCACGCAGAATGGTCCGATCCAGAACACGACCGGCATCGCCCCACGCTCCCTTGCGACGTGGGTGCCGGGGCCGTTCACGGGCGACTTGAACTGTGACGGGGCAGTGGACAGCCTGGACATCGCGCCGTTCGCCCTGGCCTTAACCGATCCGGCCCAGTACCGCGTCGATTTTCCCAATTGTGATCTTCGCTTGGCCGACACCAGCGGCGACGGCAACTTCAACGGCTTGGATGTGCAACCCTTCGTTCAGTTGCTCATGGGTGGCTGAAACGACACCGACACGGCTGGGCGCGGTCCTGCTGGACCGCCTGACCCGCTGCTGCCACATGTTCGGGGTGAACGGCGAGCGCTTCCGCTTTCGCGAATCCGTCAAGGCCGGGAAGGCCAGGAAGGCAGCGTGACGGGGCGGTCGTTACCGGATAGGCAGATGGAGGCCGTCATCGCCATGAAGCCGATGGAGATCGCGCTGCAGAATCCGGTGCAGCAACCTGCCGCAGGCGGCTGAAACGCTTCGCAAGCCTCCACCGAGAAAAAGGACAACCTCCTGTATTGCGGTCAGTTGCAAAACAACGCACCTGACCGCGATATTGATATAGATGCGCGTATGGGCGATGCAGGACTCGAACCTGCGACCCCCTCGGTGTAAACGAGGTGCTCTAGCCAACTGAGCTAATCGCCCGCCGACAGCGCGCAATCATAGATCACTGGGGCCGGACGGCAAGTCGATCGAAGCCGATTCGCCTCTTCGGGCCAGGTCCGCCCGACGCCACACGGTGCGCCAGAGCGATGCCGCCGCCTCACTTCCGCTCGTAGAGAGAGACGCACGGCTCGATTCTCGCCTCCGGTCCGCCGTCGTGGACGGCGAACTTCCCACCGGACCACATCGACGCCCCGGCATACCGGCCGTCCTTGCCGACCGCGTAAAACGTCAGCGGAATGTCCGCTCGCCCTTTCTTGTCTCGGAGGCGCGGCTCGGTGTGTTTGGCCACACGCTCCAGCGTCTCCAGGCACGCCTCTTCGGGGCTTTTCCCCTGCCGCATCAACTCGACGATCAGAAACGACGAGCAATTCTGCAGATTCGCCTCGCCGCGCCCGGTCGAGCCGGCGGCACCCACCTCGTTGTCCACGTACAGGCCCGCTCCGATGATCGGCGAATCGCCGACGCGGCCGGGAATCTTGAACGCCAGCCCGCTCGTTGTCGTCACGCCGGCGATGTCGCCGGAAGCATCCACCGCGCAGCAGTTGATCGTGCCCCATGTGCGTTCGATCGGATCGTCGGCGCGTGCGTGCCCGCCTTTCGGATACGCTTCAGCCGGAGTGAACCAGTCATCCTTGTCGGACCGCGACTCTTTCCACTTCAACCACATCTTGCGGGCCTCGTCGTTGAGGAGGTTTTCTTCCTTGACGCCGTGCGCCCGAGCAAAACGCAACGCCCCCTCGCCGACCAGCAGCACGTGGTCCGTCCGCTCCATGACGAGCCGGGCGACCGACGACGGGTTGCGTATGTTCCGCAGGGCCGCCACGCCCCCGGCCTTGTGCGTCGGACCATGCATGCAACACGAGTCGAGTTCGACCACACCGTCTTCGTTTGGAAGACCGCCAAGCCCGACCGAGTGATCGTTCGGATTGTCCTCCACCTGCTGGACGGCAGCGATGACGGCATCGAGCGGATCGGCATGCTTCTGGAGCATGTGCATCGCCGTCTCGATGGGCTTCCTCCCGTTCGCACTCGAGACCACGATCGGGCGGCGCAGCGTGCGAGACGCGGCCGGCGCAGGTTGCGCCGCGTTCGCGACGTCGCGCGAAGCACGACCCAACGCCCCAACCGCCGTCGCGGCCGCCGTCGTTCGAAGAAAACGCCGGCGCGTCCATCGCGAACCAACAGACTTGTTCATACATCACCTCCGAGGGTCAACGGGGTCGATACGACGCGGGAACACACTCCGACGATCAATCGCTCCGTTCGCCGGAGGATGCGGGTTGCGTGGCGTTCGTTGCCGGCTCTGTTCGAATCAAATGAGCATCATACACCTTCAGCACTGCGGCCTCAAATGTCACGGTGCCGCCGTTACTCGTAAACTCCACCTCGGTCGGGGCAGCCGCATCGTCGGGTGTGAAACGTTCGATGGAGACCGCTCGCCGGGAGGCCGGGATGCGCACCGTCACGCGAATCGGCTGGGTCGCTCCATGCGAGTCAAAGTTGACACGATGCAATACGAGGCGTCCTCCGTCGTCGGAGGTCGTCAATTCGACGGCAACGGACGAAGCGAAATGGCCTGCGACCGTAAGCGGCCGATCGGTAACCCACCGGACGGTCTCATGCAAGGCATCGTCGTCAGCCGGCTTTGACGGGCGCGGTCGATGCGGTCGAGCGATCTTCAGCCACACGTTCTCCATCGGGCCGGGCCGGGGCAGATACGCCACGCGAGCGGACCGGCCGCCGCCATAGACAAACTTCACGGGCCGGCCGGGCGCGGACTCCGGCGGTGAGCCGGTTGCATCGGCAAGCAGGCGATCGATCAGCGCGGGCGCTCGGGCGTGGCCCAACTCATCCCGCACGCCGCATGGACCGATCAGGACCAGCCCGCGTCCATCGCGAAGCTGCGACTCGATCCACGCGATGTCGCCGTCGCTGAGACGCTCCGCGCCGCCCAGCATCATGATCGGGGGCGTTCGGCCGTGATCGGACGAAACATCGCGTTGCACGGCAACAGACGCGCCAAGCTCCCGGATCTCGAAGACAAAATGGTGCGACACAAGGGCCTGTTCCGTCTGGATCGTAAGGACCCTTACGGCGCCGTCGGCGTACAGTCCGGACGCCCGTGATCGATAAATACACACGTCACTGACACTCCGCTGGCCGGCAAAGAGCACGCGATGCGCCCGGGAGAAGCGCGCCATCGCCAGGACGTCCTCTCGAAGCGGCGCTCGGGCTGCCGCCTCCCCGGACAGATGCCCTTCGCGCAGAAACGCCACGCACCCCACGGCTCCGTGGTTGAACGCGAGGGCCTGCGCCGCCTCGAGCGCACTCCGTGGCGTCGGCAGGACGAGAGGTGCCGCCTTGTACTGAGTAATCAGATGCCGAATCCGCCCCCGCGCGCCCACGGAAAGACGCATGTCGCTCCAGAGCACGTCCGCCAACGGCCACAGACTCGGCGGATCCACGGCCGGGCCGGCCACCGGTGCCACCTGCCGGTCCAGCCCCTGCCCATTCAGACATATCAAGACGTCGGTATTCTCACCGCGCGCCACGTCGCGAATCGCCGAAAGGCTGTCTGCCAGGGCGGCGATCCGATATTCCGTTCGGAGTGTCTCGCGAGCCTCGCCTGTCCGAGGTGCGGCGCCCGCCGGCGACCGCCCGCGAAGGTCGGCCTCGAAGGCGGCGACGCCCGACGGTTCTCGATTGACCGCCATCAAAAAGTTGGGCAGGACGATCATGTCC
>CAYQDV010000266.1:0-4713 GCA_964416295.1 uncultured Planctomycetaceae bacterium | reverse complement strand
TCTTCGGGGCCGTGTTGCCGAGCAATTCGCCGGGGGTTCACGCGCTGTGGATTCCGGCCGTGGCGCTGAAGACACCGGTCGTCTTGAAGCCGGGCCGCGAGGAGCCGTGGACGCCGTATCGCATCATCCAGGCGTTCATCGCCGCGGGGTTGCCACCTGAGGCGTTTGGATTCTATCCGACGGATCACAGCGGAGCGTCTGAACTGCTGCGATGTACGGACCGCAGTATGCTCTTTGGCGGCGAGGCGACGACCCGTCCGTGGGCCGATGATCCACGGGTCGAGCTGCACGGACCGGGCTACAGCAAGGTGATCCTGGGCGAGGACGCGGCCGACGATTGGGAGCGGGCCGTCGATCTGATCGTCGAATCGATCGCCGCGAACGGCGGTCGGTCCTGTATCAATGCGTCGGGCGTGTGGGTTCCGCGAAACGGCCAAGCCATTGCCGAGGCCGTCGCCGCCCGTCTGGCGGGCGTTGAGGCTCTGCCGGTGGACGACCCCGAGGCCACGATCGCGGCGTTCGCCCATCCCGAAGCGGCCGAGGCGATCTCGCAGTCGATCGACCGGCAACTGACCGGCGCCGGCGCGGTCGATCTGTGCGAACGACACCGCGGTTCGAGTCGGCTGGTGCGTCGCGGCCGGTGCGCGTGGCTGCTGCCGTCGGTCATCTGGTGTGAGGATTGGGAACACGCGCTGGCCCATCGGGAATACCTGTTTCCGTTCGCCTCGGTTGTGGAATGCCCCGTGGATGAGCTGCCGAGTGCCATCGGTCCGACACTGGTGGTTTCCGCCGTGACCTCCGACGAGACGCTGATCTCGGCGCTGATGCGGGCACCGAGCGTGGACCGTCTGAACATCGGACCCATTCCGACACATCGACTGAGCTGGGACCAGCCGCACGAGGGAAATCTGTTTGAGCATCTGTATCGGCGTCGAGCGTTTCAGCGCGAGCCAACGGCGTGAGAAACGTCAAAACGTCAAGATGTCAAAAGCTGAAAGCCGAAAGCCGAAAGCCCAAGACTGAAAACTGAAAACTGAGAACTGAGAACTGAAAACTGGGAACTGGGAACTGAGAACTGGCAACTGGCAACTGGCAACTCAAGACGGGGAGTCGGACACGCATGATGCCGGAGATCCTTGGCGAGTCGCCGGTGCGGGTGGTGTTCGGTGCCGGAACGCTGCGGCAGGTGGGGGCGCTGGCGCGGGAGACGGGTGCGTCGCGGGTCCTGCTGGTGACCGATGCGGGCGTTTCTGCGGCGGGCCATGTCGACACGGCCGTCACGCATCTGCGCGGAGCGGGTCTCCACGTGGTGGTATTCGACGGTGCCCGTGAGAATCCGACGGCGGAGGAAATTGATGCCGGCGTGCGGGTTGCGCGTCCGGCCAAAGTCGATTTCATCATGGCTCTCGGCGGCGGGAGCGCGATGGATTGCGCCAAGGGCATCAACCTCATCCTGACGAGCGGCGGAGAGATTCGAGACTACCGTGGAGAGGGCCGGGCGACGAAGCCGATGCTGCCGTCGATCGCGGCGCCGACGACCGCTGGGACGGGTAGCGAGGCCCAGTCGTTCGCACTCGTCAGCGATTCCGTCACACATGAGAAGATGGTGTGTGGAGACAGGCGTCTTCCATCCGAAGGCGGTCTGCGGCCGCGGATCGCGATCCTCGACCCGGACCTGACACGGACGGCCCCTCGCCGGGTGACCGCCGCGGCCGGTATCGATGCCGTCGCACACGCGGTCGAGACCGCCGCGACGACTCGACGCAACGGCGTGTCGCGGGCGCTGTCGCGTGAGGCGTGGCGGCGACTGACGGCGGCCTTCGAGGTGGTCCTTCGCGATCAGAATGACAGCGATGCCCGTGCGGACATGCTCCTCGGGGCGCATCTGGCGGGCGCGGCGATCGAGTGGTCGATGCTGGGGGCGGCACACGCCTGTGCCAATCCGCTGACGGCCCGGTGCGGTGTCGTTCATGGTGTTGCGGTCGGCGTCATGCTGCCGCACGTCGTTCGCTTCAACGCGGTCGGCGACAGCAATCCGTACGCCGACCTGGATGCGGACGCTGATCGACTGGCCTCGCGGCTGTCGCGTCTGCTCGATGCAGCGGGGTTGCCGCGGCGTCTGTCCGAATGTGGCGTGAAGGACTCCCTGTTGCCGGAACTGGCGGCGCTGGCGGCGGAGCAATGGACGGCGGGCTTCAATCCGCGACCGGTTCGCAGCGAGGACCTGCTGGCGGTGTACCGCCGCGCGATGTAGGTCAGGACCCTTCGCCGGGTTGGTCCGGGACGTGGGTGTCTTCGGTCAGTGCCCGGAGGCGTTGATAGTGTACCACGCCTTCCTGCGCCAGTTCGTGGAACAGGCTGCGCAGCTCTTCCTCGGAGACGAGCTTGCTCAGCCGGGCGTAGAACGCGGCGGTTTTTCGCTCGGATGCAAGGATCATGCGCATGGCCAGCGCGAAGGAATCGGCGTCGCGCACATCGAGCAGGCGGGGGCCGTCTACGACCAGATTCTTGTCTTCGGGGGTCAGGTAGAAGTCGGCTTCGGGATAGAAGTCGGAGAGGAGCTTCTGGAGGCGTTGCTTGTGGCCCTGTTCCTCATCGGCCATGGCGGCGAACTCCCGCCGGATACCCTCGGTGGCGGCCTTCTCGGCCAAAACGAGGTAGCGGTACGCGGCGACGGTCTCGCCGTAGGTCCCGATGGCGAGGACCTTGTCGGGCGAGAGGTTGACGTCCGGCGATGGGGGACGATCGGCCATGTGCGTGATTATAGCGGGTCTGCGGCGGGATGCGCGTCTGGTGCTCGCGCGTTGTGATGCCGACCGCTCTTGCCTATTGCGACGGTGCCGTCTTCGGGCCGGGCTTCGGTCTCTTGGCGAGGGCCTGCCGCGTGGGGCGGCTTGGCCCGGCGCGTTTCAAGGCGTCGATGACGTCCTGCGGTGTGAGGATGATGGGCAGAATCTCGGGATTGTCGGGGTCATGGGGTTTGTAGACGAGATAGAGGGGCACGCCGTCATGTCCGAAGCGTTTGAGGTCGCGGGTGATTGCCGGGGCGTAGTTCGTGTAATCCGCCTCGTAGGGAATGACGTTTTGCTCGCGCATGACCTGGATCGTCTCCTCGCGATCGATCGAGGTCTTGAGATTGGTCTTGCAGTTGACGCACCACCTCGCCGTGTAGTCGATGAAGATCGTGTACCCGTTTCGCACATCCTGGAGCGCCAGGTCCGGGACGTAATGCTGCCAGGGAATGCCTTTTGACCAGTCGAGGCTGCGACCATACTTGGCCAAGGCCCCGCGAGCGATGAGGTCTTCGCGCTCGGCCTGGTCGGCCTGCAACTCCGAGATGGTCGATATCCATCGGAACGGCACTGTCCATCCCAGGATGAGGACGGCCGCGACCGCGATGTTGAGCTTGAGTTTTCGGGCCGGCGGGGCGCTGAACTCGATCTTTCCCCGGATCCACGCCGCCGTCGCGACCGCCAACAGGAAGATGATCGCCATCAGCAGGCCGTAGTCGCCCAGTTGTCCGCCGAGGGGATAGAGGAGCCAGACGACCGTGCCCAGCAAGAGGAAGCCCATGATCACTTCGAAGGTGGTCATCCAGGGTCCCGGTTTCGGTACATACTTGAGCCAGCCGGGCCTTGCTGAAAGGGCGAAGAAAGGCAGCGCCATGCCGACGCCGACGGTGAAGAAGATGCCGGCGCCCTGGGCGGCTGGAAACTTGCTGGCGGCTCCCAGGGCTGCACTGAGAAACGGGGCGGTGCACGCCGTTCCGAGGAATGTTGCGAGGACGCCGGTCGAGAACGCCGAGATCGCCCCCTCGCCTTCCGCTTTCTGGCCGAGCCGGTTGATGACCTTTGGCGTGAAGAGGGCAAAGACGCCGAACAGGCTCAGCGCAAAGGCGGTCACGACGGCGGCCAGGCCGAGGATGACGCGGGGGCGTTGGAACAACTGGCCCCAACCCGTTCCGGCTCGCCAGTACAAGGTCGCAATGAAGCCAAAAAAGACGAGGATGCCGGCACAGTAGGCGAGTCCGAGTTGGAGGATTCGGCTGCGGTCCTCGTCGGCCTGGCGGACGAACGACAGGATCTTGAGCGATATCACGGGCAGGACGCAAGGCATCAGATTGAGGATGATGCCGCCGATCAGCGCGACCACCAGCGCCCCGAGGTAGCCGAAGCCAAGGAGCCATGCCTCGAAACGGTCCATCGCGCCGGCGGGCGGCTGAGCCGCCACAGGTGCGGCGTGTTCCTGCGGCTCGGGCGTCGTTGCGGGCTGCGGCGTGGCGGCCGAATCGGCCGGCGCGGCGCCGCCCGCCATCCGGGTCGGGACGGCAAAGGGGACGTTTTCCCGCGGGGAACACGGCGCCCCGGCCCTCGACGGAGTACCGATCCTGATCGTCGGAAGCATCGGGCTCCTGATCAACCTCGGCTCCGCGCTGGTGCTCTTTCGATCGGGCAAGGACAACCTCAATATCCGCGGGGCGCTGCTCCACATGCTCGCCGATGCCCTGGGCTCGGTGGGGGCCATCATCGCCGCGCTCCTGATCCTCGCTGGCTGGCCGGCCGCCGACGCGGTGGTGAGCTTCCTGATCGCCGGCCTGATCCTGGCGGGCACCTGGAATCTGCTGCGTGACTCGACCCGGGTCCTGCTCGAGCTGCCGCCCGGTGGTTTCGCCGTGGGCGCGCTCGAGCGGGCGGTGCTCGACCCGGGCGCGGC
>CAYQDV010000265.1:0-4742 GCA_964416295.1 uncultured Planctomycetaceae bacterium | reverse complement strand
CGGACCAGCAACAGTGCGCCTTGTTTACCGCCGCGGCGCGCGAAAACCCGCCTGTCGCCGCAGGGTCCACCGTGCGGGCCGCGTCGCGCCCGGCCCCCGTGCCGGACGACAGGCCACCGGCCGACCCGCGTCGGCCACGGGGGGCGACGCTGCAGTGGCACGCACAGCCGACCTGACTGCCGGGCACGGTTGCTCCGCCCGGCGTTTCCGTGTAAGATGCGGGAGCAGCGGTCATTTCTGGCTGGGCAGAAAACAGGCAGTTCGCCGAGGCTTCGATCATGCGATTGCTGGTCCTCGAAAACAACCGGCTGATTTCCACCCTCAAGGCGACCGAGACGCGTCTGTCGATCGGTTCCAGTCCTGAGGCCTTTGTCCACCTGAATGACCCGCGCGTCAGCTCCCATCAGGCCTCCATTGTCCGCGAACCGGACGGCGAATGGTGGCTGGAAGTCCTCGACGGCAACCGCCCGACCCACCTCAACCGCGCCGTGCAACACGGCAAGGCCCGTCTCAAACATGCCGACGAAATCGAGATGGGGGCTTTCTGTATCCGGATCTTCATAGAACACGACGTAACCGGCGATGCGCTCCACCGCCAGCGGGCACGCGAGTTGACCCGGCACCACGGCGGGTCGCTGCCCCTCGGCACGCTGGTCATCAAGAACAGCCGCGAGCTGCGCCTGTCGAAGGACCAGTTGGAGCAGATGACGCTGCTCGCTCTCAGATTGGAGCAGGCTGCGAACGTCCAGGACCTGATGATGCCCGTCGTCCGGGCCTTGCTTCGAGCATTCTCCGGCCGCCGGGCCTGGATCGGGCTGCGTCACGCCGACCACGGCGAGGCTACGTGGAGCCTCGGTTGGTCTAGCAAAGGCGCGCCATGCCCGCGACCGGCGTTTTCGACCCGGATGGAATCGCGCTGCATGACGATCGGTCATTGCGTATGCACACCGAAGGTCCGCATCGACGGCGTCGGGTCGGCCATGGGCGCTCCGCTCACCAGTGGGTCGGGCATTCGGGGCATGCTCTATATCGAGAATGATCCCGATGACGAAGCCTATGACGAGGCATCATTGGAATTGCTGGACGCCACCGCAAGCTGCATCGCACTGCCTCTGGGCGACCACACACGAAGGACCACCGCCAAGCGGAAGGCCGTCTCCAACACCGAGCAGACCGTTGCGAGGATGATCCAGGATGCCCTCACGCCGGAGTCCCTGCCGCAATGGAACCGGCTGCAGGTCGCGGCCTACCGCTATCCAGGCTCAACGCACGGCTGCGATCTCTACGACGTACTCCAACTGAGAGACCGGTGCGCGGCGATCCTGCTGGCACGCCTGACCGCTCAGGGTGCCGCCCTGCCGCGGCTGTTTGCTGAGGTGCGGACGGCCTTCCGCATCGCCGTCCTGCACGGCGACGCCCCCGTCGACTTCGTCCGCTCGCTCAACTGGCTGCTGCGCTCCGGACGTGCCGATGCCATCGCCGACACGATATGCATCTGGCTCAATCCCGCGACGGGTGAGGTGCGATTCTGCACGGCCGGCCCCCACATCGTCGTCGGGCGGATTCGGTCCGACGGCACCTGCGACATGGTCCCGCCAACGGGTGTGCCGCCCGCCGGACGGGCAAAAGCCGAGGGCATTGAACCGCGCCACCTGCAATTGGACGTCGGCCAGACGCTCCTTCTGGCGACAGACGGAGCGACTACGGCCAAGAATGCAAAAGGCGAGACGTTCGGTCTCGAGGGACTCCGGGACAGCCTTTGCGACGGCCTCGGCGACACGCCGGGACACGTGCTGAGCGAGTTGGCGACCGACCTCCAGGACTACGTTGCGGGCGGCGATTGCACCGACGACGTGACGGTCGTCCTCGCTCGACGCGACTGAGAGGACTTCCTCGCACAACGGGTCACCCGGCGTGCGCCGGCGCCCCGTCAAGCCGCACCACGGCCTCCACGAGATCGTTATAGCGACACGGCAGGGAAGCAGTGGCAAACGGCCGCTCGCCGCGCAAGTCGTCGGGCGGCGCGATGGAGCCCTTGGGTGAGACGATCAGGAGGGCCGACTCACCTCCGCTCGCCGCTTCCAGTTCGTGAAGTTCGGCGAAGCGAGCTTTGAGCTCCGGCTCGGTCGAGACGCCCAGAATAGCGACGCGCGCCTCTGCCGGATCGAGCCAGCCGACTTGCTCAAAGAACAGCGACAGGGCGTCATCGGGCGCATGGCCCGAACAGACCGCCACCTTCATCGGCTCCTCGGCGCGGGCGGACAGCTCGCGGGTGAGCGGTTCCCGAAAACGCTCCTCGACCTGTGACGCGTAGAAGAACTCAGTCTCCTGGGCTTTCCGGATGACGTCCTGCCAAATCGGCCGTACCGCCGAGGCATCCAGGCCGAGTTTCTCACGATACTCCCCCAGCGGACGCAATACGGGATTGCCGCTGTCACCCAGGGCCAGGGCGTGCGACAGCCGGTCGGCGAACGCGACCACCAGCGCACCTTGCGGATCGCGCGTGGTGCGCTCGATGAGATCGACCGCCCGTTCGTGCACCGCCGCCGCCTCTACGACCTCTTCGGGCATCTCCCAATGCGCGAGGAGGCTCTTGGTGACATCGGCGTGACTCAGCCCGAATGCCTTGCGTTCCACGCCGGCCAGATCGATCTTTTCACGGGCGCTATACGCCAGAACGGCCTCATGCTCCTCCGGAAAGACTGTGCCCAACACAACGCGCCCGATGTCGTGAAGCAGACCCGCCAGAAAGAGCTTCTCGGCGTCCTTCGCGCCGACGGCATGGCCCAGGGCCTCGGCGAGGGCGGCGGTCGACAGCGAGTGCTCCCAGAAACGCTGGAGATTGAGGCCGCCGATCGACTCCCGGTCAAAGTACTCGATCGTCATGATCGCCGTTACGGTGTTGCGGATTCCGGACATGCCGATCCGCTGCGTCGCCTCTGACAACGTCTGAGCGGTCTTGCCGGATCCGAAGAAACTCGAGTTTGCGACCCGCATCACCTTCACTGCCAGAGCCGGATCCTGCCGGACGGCGCCGGCGATCTCGTCGATCGAACTCCGGCTGCTGTTCGCCATCGAACTGACATGATGAAGAACCGGCGGGATCGCCCGCAGTTCCAGCTCGCCCTCAATCCGTTTCAGCACATGGGACCGCTTCATCGAAGGCAGCGACACGGGTGCGGATTCCGGGCCCAGCGCCGCGGCCGCCGCGCGGCTCTCGGGCGTCGCCCGTCGGGAGACCGAGGCGCCGCTCTTGTCATCCGCGCAGCGCTCGGGCTCGGCCATCGCCGGGCTACCGCCCTTCGCTGCCGCGGCGACCTCGCGAACGCGTGCCAGCATCTGGTCCAACGAGAATTGTGACTTGAGCAGGTATCCCTGAACGCCAACCTGCGCCGCCTGCTTTACCGGATCCCGTTCAGCGAGAGCCGTCAGGATGATCACGGGCGTATCCCGAATCTCCGGATCACCGCGAATCTCCGTCAGGCACGTCAGCCCGTCCATCACGGGCATTCCCAGATCCAACAGCACCAGGTCCGGCCGATGCCGTCGGATTTGACTCAGAGCCTCGCGGCCGTCCGCCGCGCCGAGCGTCTCGTAGCCGTCGCGACGCAACGCGGCCGCGATCGCCTCCCGAAAGATGGCCATGTCATCGACGACCAGAACCCGCGTCATGGTGTCACCTCGCAGCAGATGTCCGCGCTTTCACGCAGCGATTCCGGCTCCGGCAGATCGGCCCGAAGCAGCGCCGTCGCGATCGTTCCCCGCCCCGCGCGCGTCTCAAACTGAAGCGTGCCGCCATGCGCTGCCACGATCCCCTTGCAGATCGCGAGGCCCAGCCCGCTGCCCTTCACCTGTTCGCCGCCGACGACGCCCGCGTTCAGGGCAAACGCGGTCCCCAGTCGCTTCGCCACCTCGGGGGGAATACCCTCACCGGTGTCGCTGACTTCCAGCATGACCCAGCGTTGACCGTCCCGCTCAACTTCCTTTGCCGTCAGGCAGATGGAGCCTTGGTTCGTGTGTTTGGCCGCGTTGCTCAGTAGATTGAGCGCCAGCCGCCGCACCGCATCGGGATCACCCTTCATCCCCAGTTCGGAGGGCGTGACGTCGATAACCAGTTCAATCTTCTCCTGATCGATCAGACACCGGATCGGCTCCATGGCCGCCTCGCAGGCGTCGGCCAGCGCCACCTCGCCCCAGTTCCACGTGGCCACGCCGCTGTTGAGCCGTGCCACCTCCAGCAGATCATTGACTGTTGTCGACATGCGGACCACTTCGCTATGAATATTCTTCAGGAAGGCGTCCGACTCCGCCATCTCGTGGGCGCCGGTGGACAGCAGGAGCTCCGCCATGGCCCGCACGCCCGCCAGCGGCGTCCGCAGTTCGTGTCCCACGACACCGATGACGCGACCATGGGCGCTCAAGGCTGCCCGGAGCCGGTCGCGTTCATCTTCCGCCTGTCGCCTCGCCGCCGTTTCCACCTCCGCGCGCTTGCGCTCCGTGATGTCCCGCACCAGCGCCACGCCGATGAATCGATCTTTCTCGCGGTAGGCGGAAAATGACGCTTCGACGGGAAACTCGGTGCCGTCCTTACGCAGCGCGCTCAGTTCCAGCGTCTTGCCGATGGCGTTCCCCCAGCCCGTCCTGGCAAACACGGCAAGGGCCTTGCGCTTGGCCTCGTGGTACCTGGTCGGAACAACGTGGTCGAACAGGCTCCCGCCGACGACTTCCTCGGCCGTGTAACC
>CAYQDV010000264.1:0-4769 GCA_964416295.1 uncultured Planctomycetaceae bacterium | reverse complement strand
CGCCATCGCGCCCACACATCGATGCCGATTCGCCGCTTGTCCATTGTGGGCATGTCCTGGGGTTCACCATCCCACGGCAGCAGTCGCTTTTCCAGTCGATTTACATCCTGGATGAAGGGTGTTTTGAAGTAGAGCCCGGCTTCCGTGTCGGCGCGAACCGGCCTGCCAAACTGGGTGATGACGGCCTGTTGGCCCTCCGGGATGACGTACATGGAGGCCTTGCCGATGATCAGCACCAGCAGGAGCACGACGATGATGGAACCCGTCGCGAACTTCATCGGGCACCTCCTTTTTCGCTTTCGGGGTTCAGGTGCAGCATCGGCAACATGCCTTCCACGGATTCGTCGATGATGATCTTGTCATTCACCTGCCGGAAGACGGTTTCCAGGGTCTCTATATAGAGGCGCGTTTTCGTCACTTCCGGCGCCTTTTCGTATTCCACCAACTGGGCCAGGAAGGCTGCCGCCTGTCCGGTGGCCTCCTTGGTTCTGCGCAACTCGTAGCCCTCGGCCTCGGCGATGGTCCGGTCCCGCTTTCCGCGGGCCTCGGGTATCAAGCGGTTTCGCTCGCCTTTGGCGTCGTTTACGACTTTTTCCTTCATCTGCTTGGCCCGGTTCACCGCATCGAAGGCGTCTTTGACTTTTTCGGGAGGTGTCGCCGATTGGAGCTTGACATTCACAATCTCGATGCCGGACTCGTAGCCGTCCAGCATCTGCTGCATCTCCAGCTTGGCATCAGCCCCGATCTGCTCCCGGCCGGTCGTGATGACCGAGTCCACGCTGACGTCGCCGATGATGCGGCGCATCACGGCCTCGGACACGTTATGGATCAGGAGCCGGGCGTTGACATTGGCGTCGGCGTCGGGGTCTCCGCCGATCTTGAACAGGTACTTTTGTGGGTCCCGGACGCGGTACTGAACGACCCATTCCACGTGGGCCAGGTTCAGGTCGGCGGTGAGCATTCGGGCGAGCGTCTGTTGCTCCGCGGTCTGGCGGGCATAGCGGGTGACTCGGCCCGGCTCCTCGGTGCGGTAGCCGAATTCGATCGACTGGACTCTCTTCACCGGCACGGTATACACGGTGTCGATCGGCCACGGGAGCTTGAACTGAAGCCCCGGCGGCGTGGTCTGCGAGAACTTGCCTAGGCGCAGGATGACGCCTTCGCTGTCGGCCTCGACCTTGTAGCACACCGAGCCGGAGGCCCACAGCAGGACGAGCAGCATCAGCACGGCGTAGATTCGCCGATGATAGAGTCGCCAGATTCGGCTCAACTGGATTTGGATGTCTTCGAATTCCGGGTCCATGACCGCGTCCTCCTTTTCAGGGGGTCTGCCTTCGTGTCCGAGGGGATCATAACGCGCCGCCCGCTTATACGTTGGGACCAATTTTGTAAGCCGTCGGGCGGGCGGATCCGCGACCCCTACGGCTTGTCCTTGACGAGGCTGATGAGCATCTGGCCGGCGAGAGGTTCCACGTCCTGTTCGCCGTTGACGAGCCTCAACTGACTGGATTCGTCCACGACGAACAGCGGGATGGCGTCCGCTCCGTGCTCCAGGCAGTAGTCGTCGTAATTGAATTCCTCCGAGATTCGGGTGGCCCGCGCGGTATAGCCGGCCGCGAGCCGGCGTTCGAGGGTGGCGTGCGTGACCTGATCGTGAAAGAGCCACCGTCCGTGAAGATGCCGGTGCCCCTTGCGGCTGTGGATCGAGTCATCGGGAGAGCGCAACTGATAGCACTCGGCTCGTCCGAACACGCTGTTGAAGCGTTTGACGGCGAGGACGTTGACCCAATCGTTGGGGGTGACGGCGAGGAGTCTGCCGAGGCCGCCGAGGTCGATCTCGTCGAGGGTTCGCTCGGAGAGGATGCTGCCGGCGTAGGTGGGAAGGCCCGCCATCCGTGCAGCGTGGACGTGGTCGGGGTTGCTGTCCACGAGCAGGACGCGATAGCCCTTGCTCTGCAACAGGGCGGCGACGTCCCGCACCCAGGGGTGGGCTCCGGCGAAGAGGATGCCCTGGGGGTTCGCCTCGGCGACGCCGAGCCGGCGGGCGATGACGGGCGAAGCGAGGCCGTAGAGGGTGACGGTGACGATGATCGTGATAAACGTGACGGGCACGAGTTGAGCGGCGGACACGCAGCCGGGAATCGACTCGAGCCGGATCGCGAATACGGAGGCGACGGCGGCCGCGACGATGCCGCGGGGTGCGATCCACGCGAGGAACCAGCGTTCACGGTTGGGCAGGCCGGTCTTCCAGGTCGCGACGGCGACGCACAGGGGGCGGACCACGAGCACCAGCACGGCGACGAACGCCAGGGCGGACCAGAGAACACCGGTCAACTGGGCGAGTTCGAGCCGGGCGGCCAGCACGATGAACAGGGCGGAAATGAGGAGGACGCGCAGGTTTTCCTTGAACTCGACGATGTCCTCGACGTCGACGCGTTTCTGGTTGGCGAGGGCGAAACCCATCACCGTCACGGCAAGGAGACCGGATTCGTGCTGGAGATGATTGGCGAGGGTAAATGCGGCGACGACGAGCATGAGCGAGACGGCGTTCTGGAGGAAGTCGGCGATCCAGTAGCGTTCGAGCATCACGATGAGCAGGAGGGCGGCGGCGGCGCCGATTCCGCCACCAAAGACGATCGTCTTCGTAACGGCGCGGGCCACGTGGAGCGCGGCGGCGCCCGGCTTTCCGATGCCGATTGCCTCGAAGATGAGGACGGCCAGGAGCGCTCCGATCGGGTCGATGACGATGCCCTCCCACTTGAGCACGGCGCCGACGCTGCCGGTCGGGCGCATCTGCCGGAGCATGGGGCCGATGACGGTCGGGCCGGTGACGACCAGGACCGCTCCGAGCAGGGCGGCGATGGGCATGGGGAGGTGCAGGATCGCCCGTGCGGCGAGCGTGGTGAGCAGCCACGTGAGCAGGGCGCCCAGGGTCACGAGATTGCGCACCACGGCGCCGACTTTGCGAAACTCGCTGAGCTTGAGAGACAGGCCGCCTTCGAAGAGGATCAGCGCGACAGAGAGCGAAATGAGGGGAAAGAGCAGGTCGCCGAAGAGCGCGTCCGGATCGAGCCGGCCCGTCAGCGGTCCGGCGATGATGCCGAAGGTCAACAGCAGGAGGATCGACGGGAGCCCGACCCGCCAGGCGAGCCATTGGGCAAAGGCGCCCAGAATGACGATGCCGGCGATGCTGATGAGAATCGGTTCCGACATGGTTCGGCCCAAGCCCGTGCCCCGCGGTGGCGGGGCGGAAACGACGACCGCGCTGACAAGCGTGAGCGCGATTGGCGGACCTGCATTACACGAACCGTGGACGTGCCGCAAGCGCGGTGTGTCGCACAGCCGTCGGACATGGTCCCTCATCTGTCACCGAACCGAGGGCGTGGAAGGGGGTTCGTTGAGGCTTGTTCGTAGATCGGCCTCTGCATCCTTCCGCACTTTTTCCATCCCGACTGAAGCAGCCCCGTAGCGACGCATTGTCCGGGATTGTATCCGGCGGTCCGAAAAAAAACGCACCCGCCTCGTTCGGCCACACGGACACTGAGGACGTCTCGGGGGAGCCGCGAGTGCTACCTCGGCAGTGGTAAGGATTTGGCCTACTTGTGGTGCGCGGCGGGTGCGGTCTACAATCGTCCTGAAGGGGGCTTGTTTTCTCTCACCGTCTAGTTTGGGAAGCACGAGCCTAAGACTTGATTGCGTCGCAGTTGATCTGTGTCGGGCCTCCGGCCGGTCGTTCACCTCGAGCGAGGCGGCCCAGGCGCCGGACACCCGGGGTTCCACAGATTGATGCGAGAATACGGGGAGGAATCGCACATGCATGTCAGGAGCAAAACATTCGTTTCTGTGTGGCTCACCGGGTTCGTCTGTCTTGGGGCGACCGCGGTAGTTTCGGCCTTCCCGCCGGGTTCACTCCGGACCACAGTTCTGGATGCGGCACACCAGGGTGAAGGCAACAAGGGTGTGTCCTTTCGTCCGACCGACACGACGGGAGGGGCTGCATTCTTCGTCCTGACCGCACGGACGAGGATCGATCCATCGGACCCGTTCAGTCCCGACGCCGTCGGGGAGACCGGAACCGTCCGCGTCGACAAGAACGACAAGGGTACCGGTGTTCAGGACATCAACGGCAACGGGAGCAAGGGCATTTCCGGAGGAGGCGGCCACCAGAACGAAGAGTTGATATTCACGTTTGACGCACCGGTGCCGGCGGCCTCGATTCTCCTCGATTTGACGGACGTCGACTTCAGCGATCGTTCGAAAGACGACGACGACCCCGTCATCTTCATTTCGAGCAGCGGAAGTGCGGCGTTTGACTACACCATCCTCGAGAGCGAAATACAGAGTGCTTTCACATCGACCGGCCACCACGACGGTCGTGTGGATTTCGCGCAGTTCACATCGCTTCCGCTCGATCTGGCGATTACTGCGTTCAAGCTCCGCGAAACGCGCGGCCACCTGGCCGTCATCCAGATCGTCAATGCGCTGGGCGTAACAGGCGCCTGCTGCCATGGCGACGGATCGTGTACCGTCGAAACGCAGATCGCTTGCGAGGCGGCCGGCGGAACCTATCAGGGTGACGGCAGCGATTGTTCGTCGAATCCGTGCCCCCAGCTCGGTGCCTGCTGTGCGGGCGATGGGACGTGCACTGTTGAAACGCAAGCCGCCTGCGAGAGCGCGGGTGGGACCTATCAGGGCGACGGCACCGACTGCACGTCGAATCCGTGCCCCCAGCTTGGCGCCTGCTGTTTCAACGACGGAACCTGCTTGGA
>CAYQDV010000263.1:0-4772 GCA_964416295.1 uncultured Planctomycetaceae bacterium | reverse complement strand
ATCGTCCCTACGGGACTCGGCGGTACTCCTGGCGACCTATCCCAGCACTTCGTGCTGGGCTACCATCAAACGCCCCTACGGGACATGTTCAGCGAGATACGGCAGGAAAGATGCCTGCCGAAACTGTCACGCACCCGACAGGCGCGTGCATGCCGGCCCGCTCCGTCAAGATTACCCTGGAGCACGCACCTTGTGAGACTTCCGTTCCCCGAGCCGGACGAGGAGGCGCCGGCGGAGGTGCGTCAGCGGTCGGAACACAAGCCGGTGCCCGACGATCCAGATGGGCGGGCGATGCGACCGAGCGATTTCATCCGGACTGAGCTGATCGGGGCGCAGCCGCCGCCAGTGCTTGAGGAGGTGATAGCGGTCCGATTCTTGTAGCAGGCTGAGGATCCGACGCGCGATCCACGTGTTGCCGAGGCGGTTGTCGGGCACATGCCAGGAGATCTGGAAATCGATCAGATAGGGGCGACCGTCCTCGCCGACGAGGATGTTTTCGCGTTTTTCGAGGTCGCAATACGCGACGCCGCGTCGGTGGAGATCGTCCAGCAGGGCGGCCAGCCGCGGGAAAAACCGGTCATCGATCGGGTCGTTCTTCCGGAGCGGCCGGCCCTCGACATAAGCGTGGATGAAGCCGGTGGTACCCCACAGCCCCACGAGCTTCGGGACACCGTCGACGCGCTCGAGCAGGCGGAAGAGCCGCGTCTCACGCCGGGCGAGGAAGCGGCCGATCCACGCCATCGGTACCCCCAGGATCGGGGCGCAGCGTCCGACCTTCAGCACAACGTTATCGGAACTTCCCTGATAAAGACCCGTCACGGCAAAGAAATCGTGTTTGAACATCCGGCGGCAGCGATACAACGCCCCGGCAATTTCGAGGGTCTCCGGAAGGTGGTCCTCGCCGAGCGCTCTGAGCCAGGTTCGATTCATCAGCACCGATTCCACGAAGCCACGGACGACGTCCCGCCCACGTCACTGCGTGTGGAGTGTAGCCCCACGCATCGTGTCGGTCGTGCCCCGTCGTCGGCCTGGAAAGAAAATTCAAAAAACGCACATTATGCCCTTTTCGCGGTGGAAGCTCGGCGATACACTTCTTCCCCGGAGTAAGGAGTGTTAGCCCCGCGACGTCGACGCGCACCTCCAGGGCAGCCGGGTCGTTCCGTCTTCGCGAGGGTCGGGAGTAACTTCGCATCGCAGGCGCGGATTTGCGCGGCCCGCGTCCGACGACGTCGGGCGGTCGTGTGGCGAAAACCGAGCGTCCTGGATGCTGGGTAGGGCTGCCGGGAACTTTCATTATGCTTCGTTTCAAGGCTTCCGCTTACGCCGTATTGGCCATGTATGACATCGCGCGGGAACATCGCGGGGTTTCGAACCCGTCCGGAGTTCGCGCGGCCGACATTGCCAAGAAGTACCGTCTGCCCAAGGCCTACACCGCCAAGATTCTGAGCCAGCTCGCGGCCTGCGGTCTGCTCCATTCGGACCGCGGTCCGCGCGGCGGCTACCGGCTGAATCGCAGTGCGGACCGCGTGACGCTGCACGACATTTTCGAAGGCGTCGGCGGTCTGGCGACCGACAAGATGATGGCGGGTACGGTCCAGTCGCTGCCTCCGGCCGTCGACAACGCGCTGAAACGGGCGCGTGTCGACACGGTTTCGGTGCTGAAGACCCTCTTCAAGAAGACGTCGTTGTCCGACATCGTCGGGCGCGGCGGCAGGAGCTGAAGGCCTCAGGGCTTCGCGCGCGTCGTGGGTCTCGTCGCAGGCTCCGCCGCGCGCGAAGCGGGGCCGGCTCCGCGGTAATCCAGCAGCGCCTCCACAACAGACCAATAGGCGGCCTCCGCTCGGTAGATATCACCGGCGCGGTGCTGCTTCAGGAGGCGGGCGGCGGCGCGCGGATCCTTGCTCTTGATGCGCTCGTATTGCCGTCGGAAGAAGCGCTCCTGTTGTCGCCACTGCCGGAATTCCTCGGCAATCGGGTCGGCCAGGACGCGATCGACACCGCGCGCGCGCTCGGCCCGCTCGATAAACAAGTCACACGTCTCCGCCGGCGTTTCAAACAGCATGTGAACGGCCCGCTCGATCCAGTCCGGGTTCGTCGTGCCCATCAGACGGAGCGCCAGGTCGACACGCAGGGCGGGGTCCGCCGGGCTGTGGATGAGAGCGGCGACGCGGGCGGCGACCTCCGGGTCCGCGTCACTGACATGGGGAATCAGCCGCGGGAGGACGGCGTCCCCCATTCGCGACAACCGCAATTGCGCGGCCTGACGGACCGTGAAACGGGGCGAGCCAAGGTCTCGAACCAGTCGTGCAACGTCGTCCCGTCCGGCCGTCTGCGAAGTCGGGCGTGACGACGGCCCCGTCGCAGGCCGGCTCGTCGATCCGGGGCCTGCGATCAATGCGACAGTGGCGGACAGCGCAAGCCCGCGCCAAACGACGTGGGCGGAGCGTTCGGAATGGAAGAGGTTCGGCGTCATGCAGCGACTCATCCGGCGGCGCGCCAGACAGTGCAGCCGACGTAACCGGCGTACATCGTCAGCAAAAGAGCGCCTTCACGCCGGGAGATCATCAATCCACGATAGACCAACGGCCACATGACGGCTGCCGCAGTCACCATCACAGGCAGGTGGATCCACACCATGTCCGGCTCGAACGACAGCGGGGCGACGGCTCCGGCGGTCCCGGCGATGCCGAGGATATTGTAGATGCTGCTCCCGACGAGGTTTCCGAGACACATGTCAGGGTGCTTGCGGAGGGCCGCAATCAACGAGGCGGCGAGTTCGGGAAGGCTCGTGCCGGCCGCCACGAGCGTCAGGCCGATCAGCCCTTCGCTGACGTCGAGCCGCCGGGCGATGGCCACGGCCCCCCGCAGGAACCATTCCGAGCCGCCTGCCAGCAGCGCCAATCCGACCACGACCAGCACCAGGTCGAGCGCGATCGTTCGGTTCTTGACCTGTGACAGGTCCTCGAAGTCTTCGGCGACGGCCTGTTTCTCTCGGCGCGCCAGTCGGACGGTCAAGACCGTGTAGCCGGCGAGCAGCACCAGCAGGAGGATGGCTTCGGGCCGTGTCAATTCGCCATTGCCGGCAAGCAGCCAGAACAACACCGAGACGCCGACCATGATCGGAACCTCGCGTCGCACGAATGCCGCCCTGGCCTGGATGGGGCAGATGACGGCGGTGATACCGAGAACGAGCAGGATGTTCAGGATGTTGCTGCCGACGACGTTTCCACCGCAGATCGCGGCATTGCCCCGCGACGACGCCATCACGCTGACGACGAACTCCGGTGCGGACGTGCCATACGCGACCACGGTCAGTCCGATCACCATGGCCGAGACGCCGAGGCTTCGGGCCATCGCGGCTGCGCTCCGGACGAGCAGTTCGCCGCCGCCGACCAGCAGGATCGCCCCCCCGACCAGTTTCAGCAGGTCGGCGATCATGCGTCGTCGAGCGATTGGCCCGGCCTGATGATCCGGGAGCCTGCCCGCGTGCCCGCGGTTGCGTTCGGGGTCGGGTCTCCGAGAGGGGCCGTTGTCACGGAAGGCGCCACTGGTCTATTTTCCACAGAAGTCGATGGTTCGGGCGATCTCGTTGCGCAGATCGCGCCGGGCGACAATGCGGTCTATCTGCCCGTGTTCGAGCATGAACTCCGCGGTCTGAAATCCTTCGGGGAGTTCCTCCTTGACCGTGTCGCGGATAACCCGGGGGCCGGCGAATCCGATCATGGCTCCCGGTTCGGCGAGAATCACATCCCCCAGAAAAGCGAAGCTCGCAGCGACACCGGCCGTGGTCGGGTCGGTCATGATCGTGATGTACAGCCCCTTGTGATCGTCGTGTCGGGCGATTGCGGCCGACGTCTTGGCCATCTGCATCAGGCTGACAAGCCCCTCCTGCATCCGCGCCCCTCCGGAACATGTGACAATGATCAGCGGCAGTTCCTGATCCGTTGCCCGCTCTGTCGCGGCGGCAATCTTTTCGCCCACGACGGCTCCCATCGAGCCCATCACGAAGAAGGGGTCCATCACGGCGAGAATGACCGCACGCCCCTTGATATAGGCCCGGCCCGTCACGACCGCTTCCTTGATCCCCGTGCCGCGCTGCGTGGTGGCCAGACGCTCGCGATACGGCTTGCTGTCGGTCCACTTCAGGGGATCGGTGGAGACCAGATTCGCGTTGAATTCCTCGAACGTGCCGGTATCGGCCAGTTGATCGACGCGGGTGTGGGCGCTGATCCGGTAGTGTCTCGAACACTCGGGGCAGACATGAAGTTGCTCCTCGAGCAGCTTGCGGAAGATCATCTTGCTGCAGCCTTCGCAGCGCATCCACAGGCCTTCCGGGACTTCGAGCTTTGCCATTGATCCGCGGTCCTTCCAGTCCAGGCAGGCTGGCGCAGCCACGCCGTTTCGCCGTCATTCCGAGCCGACCACGAAGGATTGTTCAACGCCAGCCGGTCTCTCCTTCACGGCAAGAGGAACGCATTGTAGCGTCAAGACGGCGGGGGATGCCACGCGATTCGCTCGCCAGGCCTTTTGGGAGATGCCTGTCGGCGCAAGGAAGGGGCCTGAACACTGTTTCCAAGCGATCAGGCCCCTTCCATGTCCGATCCGATCCGCGGCTTTCAGGGTGCCACGCTCGGGAAGACGCCGCCGGCTACGTCAGAAAGGTGACGGCCCAGGCAATCGGGGTCAGGAGCAGATCGAGAAACGGATTCAGGTCGATCGAACCAATCAGGCTTGCCAAAACAAAGTTCCAGAACATTTTGATCCTTCCTTGC
>CAYQDV010000262.1:0-4779 GCA_964416295.1 uncultured Planctomycetaceae bacterium | reverse complement strand
CGCCCCAGCGCGGCGCGCGCCGCCGACGCAGTCGGCGTGTATCGAACGCGGACCGACGTGCCGCCAGCGCGAGGCCATCGCAACGCTCGGCGGCATCGCGACGGCGGCGGATCGTGCGGGTCTGCGAGCGCCGATGGTCACGTGCATCGGCGCGGTTGTGGCGCGGCGGCTGGGCGGATCGAGCGGCGACCCCGGACCGGCGAGTGCCTCTTCTCTGGCGGGTAAGCGGATCGCCATCACCTGCGCAGCTTCCTCGATGGACGGACTTCGGCGGCTGTTGTCGGAGGTCGGCGCCGACGTCATTGACTGCCCGATGATCCGGATCGCCTACGACGCGGAGCCGAACGCACGCGATATCATGGCGGTCGGCTCACACGATTGGATCGCCTTCACGTCGGTTCATGGCGTGCGTGGGTTCTTCCGGGCGCTGGCGGCGTCGGGTCGGGACGCGCGGGCGCTCGGGGGATGTCGCTGCGCGGCGGTGGGGCCGGCCACGGCGGACGAGTTGAAGGCGTTTGGAATCACGGCCGACCTGATTCCCGACTGCTTTACGGCGGCGGGCCTCGTTGAAGCCTTGGGAGCGAGAATGACACCGACGAGACGGTCCGTCCTGTTGCCCCGCGGCGACATCGCGGGTCGCTCGCTGCCCGACGGATTGCGGCGACTGGGCGCGGACGTGGACGAGGTGGTCGTGTATCGTACCGTCCCGGCAACACCCTCGGCATCGGAACAAGCCGCCCTCGGCGGGGATGTGGATGCGGTCGTTTTTTGCAGCCCCTCGGCCGTGCACCGGTTTGTTGAGTTGGGTCTGGACGTGAAGGGCACCATCGTGGCGTGCATCGGGCCGACGACGGCGGCCGCGGCGAGCGCGTCCGGCATGCTCGCCGACATCGTGGCCGGCGAGCACACGGCGACGGGACTGGCGGCCGCCCTAGCAGACCGCTGGACGCCCGCTGGAATGAAGACATGAGCGATTTTCCCCGGCGACGCATGCGCCGCCGCCGCCAATCGGTCGCACTCCGGGCGATGACGCGCGAAACGCGGCTCTCTCCCGAGAACTTCGTCTGCCCTCTGTTCGTCGTGGAACGCAGCGACGCCGCCGGTCCGGTCCGGTCGATGCCGGGCGTTGCGCGTCACACGGTCGACGAGCTGGAGCGCGAGGTCGAGCAAATCGCGGCGCGGCGGATTCCGGCCGTGATGCTCTTCGGCATTCCGGCGAGCAAGGATGCCGCCGGCAGCGGGGCCTATGCGGAGGACGGCGTGGTCCCGCAGGCGATCCGGCGGATCAAGGCCGCTCGCGAGGACCTCGCCGTCGTCGCAGACGTGTGCCTGTGCGAGTACACGGATCACGGGCATTGCGGCATCGTCTGCGCCGAGCGGGTCGTCAATGACAAGTCGCTTGAGGCCTATGCCCGAGCGGCGGTGGCCTACGCCCGTGCCGGGGCCGACCTGGTCGCGCCGAGCGGCATGATGGACGGCATGGTCGGCGCCCTGCGAGACGCGCTGGACGGCGAAGGTTTTGACCAAGTCGGGATCCTGTCGTATGCGGTCAAATATGCCTCGTCGTTTTACGGGCCGTTTCGGGATGCGGCGGACTGCACGCCGGCCTTCGGCGACCGGCGCACCCATCAGATGGACCCCGCCAATGTCCGCGAGGCCCTGGCCGAGGCCGAGCTGGATCTGCGTGAAGGGGCCGACTTCCTGATGGTCAAGCCGGCCATCGCCTACCTCGATGTCATCGCCCGATTGCGACAGGCGTATCCGTCCGTTCCACTGGCGGCGTATCAGGTCAGCGGCGAATACAGCATGATCAAGGCGGCGGCGGGCAACGGATGGATCGACGAACGGCGGATCGTGCTGGAATCGCTGACGGCCATCCGCCGCGCGGGCGCCGACGTCATCCTCACCTATTACGCCCGACAGGCCGCCGAGTGGCTGAGCGCGTGATGGACGGGTCGCAAGCGATGTTCGCGCGGGCCGGGGCGGTCATGCCGGGCGGCGTCAATTCACCGGTCCGGGCGTTCCGGGCCGTGGGCGGGACGCCGCGTTTCATCGCTCGGGCGGCGGGCGCGCGGCTGTTTGATGTCGACGGACGTAGCTACATCGACTACATCGGATCGTGGGGGGCGGCGATCGCGGGGCATGCCCGCCCCGAGGTTGTCGAGGCGGTGAGCGCGGCGGCACGCGGCGGCACGAGTTTCGGCACGCCTTCACCCCTCGAGGTCGAACTCGCCGAGGAGATCGTCCGGCGCGTGGCATCGGTCGAGCAGATCCGGGTGGTCAATTCCGGCACCGAGGCCGTCATGAGCGCCGTGCGGCTGGCGCGGGCGGCGACCGGCCGTGAGCGGATCGTGAAGTTCGCGGGTGGCTATCACGGGCATGTGGACGCGCTGCTGGTGCGCGCCGGCTCGGGGGCGGCGACGCTGGGCCTGCCCGACTCGCCGGGCGTGCCGCGCGGGGCGGTCGAAACGACGCATCTCGCCCGCTATAACGACTTGGCCTCCGTCGAGGCGGTGTTCGACCGCTTCGGGCGGGAGATCGCCGCGGTGATCGTCGAGCCGGTCGCGGGGAACATGGGCGTGGTCCCGCCCGCTGAGGGATTTCTCGACGGGCTGCGGGAGCTGACCGAGCGGTCCGGGGCGTTGCTGATCTTCGACGAGGTGATGACCGGCTTTCGCGTGGCGGCCGGCGGAGCGCAGTCAATCTACGGCGTGAGGCCGGACCTGACGACGTTCGGAAAGGTCATCGGGGGCGGGCTGCCGGTCGGGGCCTATGGCGGCCGGGCAGATCTGATGTCGATGGTGGCTCCGGCCGGACCGGTGTATCAGGCGGGCACGTTGTCCGGTAATCCGCTGGCGATGGCGGCGGGGCTGGCCACGCTCCGGTGTCTCGACGATGAGGCCTACGAGCGGCTGGAGCGGCAATCGGCATCCTTGGCGACCGGGCTGTCGGAGGCATTGGGCGCGGCGGGCGTCGGGGCCGTGGTGCAACGCGTGGGGTCGATGTTGACCGTGTTCTTCGGCGTCCCGGCCGTGCGGGATATGGAACAGGCCGCGGCGGCGGACCACGCCCGGTTCGGCCGGTTCTTCCACGCCCTGCTCGACCGCGGCGTTCACCTGCCCCCGAGCGGCTATGAGGCGTGGTTTGTGTCGCTGGCTCACGATTCCGAGGTCATTGCGGAGACGCTGGCCCACATTCGGGACGCCTTGGAGGACGCCTGATTGCCGCTACGGTGCCGGCACGCGCGCATCTCCGGCCCGCTGTTCGGAGCCTGCCCGACGGGTGCCCGACAGCGCTGCACGCGGAGGGGCGACCGTCGATGCGAACTTGACAGATCCGGCAAATAAACTAGAGTGACTGAAGCCTCCGCCCGATAAGGGCGGAAACCGAGCGATCGATCCCCGATAGCTCAATTGGTAGAGCGAGCGGCTGTTAACCGCTAGGTTGTAGGTTCGAGTCCTACTCGGGGAGTCTTTTATTCTATCATTTCCACCTCCCGACTTGCCAAGACATGCGACGACTTGCGACGACAAAACCTCTTGTTTGCAGCCGTTCTCGGCACCGCCCTGGTTCTGTGCCGCCGCACTACGGTTGTCATCTTCCGCGACAGGAAACGACTCCGAACGACCCGAAACGCCGGGTCGCGCAGTACGTTTTGCATGACGACATTGTGTATCGGCGGCACCGGTCCTTCCAGTCAGCCGCAGCACTTCGGATTCGCTCTCAATCGGGTACGTCGGCATCCGGTTCGCCCAACCCCATAAGTCCAGCACCGTCCGATCGACATAGCTCTGATAGGACACCGACGGGTCACGGTGGCGCATGATCGTATGCCGGACTGCTCGCGGCGTGCCGATCCGCTCAAGAGCCGTCCCCAGCGTCACCCGCAGGGAATGAAATCCGCAGATTCGGTCCAGACCGTCCCGGTATTCGATCCCGGCACGCTTCAGGTCGGTCTTGAACGTATCCAGTGACGGCACGCCGCGCTTGAACACCGGCGCTGTCGGCTCCACGCCCATGATGTTCAGTGGCCGCACCCGCCGGAGCCGATCGGCGATATCGTCGGACAACGGCAGTTCGTCGGCACGCTGGGATTTCGTGGCCTCCACCCGCAGCGCCATGTACGGCCTCTTCGTGTCGTCCCCGTCGATCCGCACGTCGCGCCACTGAAGCAGCCGCAGTTCCCGACGCCGCAGACCGGATGCCAGCGCCACCCGGTAGCACAACTCACGATCCCCGGCGACGCCCAACAGCCGGACCACTTCAGTGTCGTCCATCGCTCGCCGAACGCGGCGACGATCGATCCGCGCGTCAAGACGCGGGACCGTTTGCAGCTTGTGGCCGTCCAGCCGATCGACGCGAACACACCACCCCAGAAACGATATCAGGGTCGATCGGACGTTGTTCAATGTCCGCGCTCCGGCTCCCCCGGCCCGACGCTCGTTCATGTACCGTTGAAAGTCGTCCCTGTCGGCGTCATGCAGTGCTCGCCAGCCGCAGAATGCCGCGACCGACGTGAGGTATCGTTCGGCGTTTGTGGCATACTTGGCGTTGCGGCCGGACGTGCGCAGCTCACCGACGTAATCCGCAACGTGTTCCTGCCACCCGGCACGGCGTTTCTTCGATATCTTCGACACAAGACCGCAGGTTTCCCATAGTCGCCGCGGGACGCCGTGTTGCTTCAATCGCGCTTCGTCCAGTGGTTCATGCGCGACCTTGCGCACGACCGCACGTTTCAGCTCGCGCACCCACGCCGCGGATACGCCGCGGTCCGAGCAC
>CAYQDV010000261.1:0-4794 GCA_964416295.1 uncultured Planctomycetaceae bacterium | reverse complement strand
GCAGCCGCCGCGCCTCGTCGGCGCGCTGCCCCGTGCCGATGCTCGGGGTGCCTTGCCTGCCGCCGTCACCGCGCGGATCGAGCGGCGTGAGCTGCTCGGCGACGGCGGCGAACCATGGACCGCGACGCCCCGCCGTGCGGTCCGATGGAGTCGCCGGTTGTCGGCGGCCGCCGCGATCGCGCTGGTCTGCACGGCCGGCTGGCTGGGCTGGCGGCGATCGTCCCGGGTGCCGGTGGTGCCGGAGCCTTTGGGCCACACCGGCAAGACGGAGCGTCTCGCCGCGAGAGGCCCCAAGCCCGAGGACCTCGCCATTCGGCGGCAACCGGATCGCAGAGAGAAGGTCCTCGCCCGTAAGAGCGAAACCGATGCCGACGGTCGCCTGGACGCCGCCCAACCGGCGCCCACAGTCGCGACCGACGCGGCCCCGTCCGTTGCCATGGCAAAGACCGCCAACCGCCCGCCGGCGAATGCGGATCGACCGCCGGCTCCAAGTGATGCCCCCTCTGGCAATGGGGACGACGACGAGGACCGATCCGCGGGTATTGCGTCCGTGGGGCAAACGCGCGGTGCCGCTACGACCCTGCTCGATGTCGCGCATCGGATCGAGATCGTCAGCGAGTCGCACGAAACACGAACGGCCGTCGCCCAAGCGATCGAGCGTTTCGCGGATACCCGCGGCCGGGCTGTTCGAGTGCGCGAGGCCGGGCGCACCGCCGGCGCGGCAGGTTCTCTCGCGCGGATGCGTTGGCTCGACGCCGCGGAATCCGGCCAATCTGAAACGGTTCTCGTCGTAGACTTGCCCCGATCGCAGGCGACTGATCTCTTGCTCGAGATAAATACGGCCGTCTCCGAATCCAGCGGTGACAGTCACGTCGTTGCCAACGGCCGTCCGCTCGCGAGCATTGCCGAGGCCGGTCCGTGGATCATGGGAGGCCGTCCACCCGTGCAGGTTGCATCCCACGAGCCGAAGATGGCAACCTCGCGGGCGGTCCGCGCCCGAGGCCCCAGCGCGGCGCTGAGTGCACGCCGGAAGCGCCAGGCCCGTGCTCCCGGGCCGCCCAAGCGCGCCACCACTTCTCGCGCTGTGGTTGTGGCGGAAGCCGACGAAGGTCCAACACGGCTTTCCGCGGGCCGGACGGCCCGGGAATCCGGAAACGACGTCATCACACTGGCGATTGTGCTCCGGTCTCCGCCGAGTGCGTTGCAGCGACCGCCTCCTCCGCGCAAGGCATCTCCGGCCAGCCGCTCGACGGCCACGCCCACCTCGGGTCCGGCAGGCACTCCCCCACCGCCGCCGGCCGGACAGGACGGCTCGCGTGGCTAGCAACGCCGAAGACCCGAAAAAACGGGGCCGCAAGGTCCGCGTCGAACTGCGCCGCAATCGCGGCAAGACCGTCCGTGACAAGAGCGGCTGGACCCAGGGTTTTCACGACGACGATATCGAACAGGCAGACGCGACGCAGGTCGAGAGTGTCCGAGCCAAGGGCGACCTGTCCCGCAAGCGCACCATCATCGTCGGCGGCGAATCCGAAGAGGCGAAGCATTGGGGGCACGGCGTGGTGGTCGCCATGCACGGACGGGTGGCCGAAGTGGACGACGGCGACGGCCGGTGGGCCTGCACGGCACGGAGGACGCTGCGGACCCGTCTGAGCAGGCAGCGGCATGCCATCGTTGTGGGAGATCGCGTCCGCTTCTCCAGGGTCGAAGTGGCCGGCGAACGAAGCCGCCCGGCGAGCAAGCCGCGGCAACTCCCCGAAGGTGTGATCGAAGAGGTCGCCAAGCGAACCACGACGTTGACACGCCACTACGGTCGCCGCGAACACGTGATGGCGGCCAATGTCGACACCGCCGTCATCTGCGTGGCGACGCGCCGCCCGACGCTCCGGCCACACCTGATTGATCGCTATCTGGTCGCCGTCCATCGTGGCGGCATGAGGCCGGTCGTGTGTGTCAACAAGGCCGACCTCGACGCCGACGGCACCGCGGCTGAGATCATCCAACGCTACGCCCGGATCGGCTATACCGCCCTTCTGACCAGCGCCGTCGAAGACCGCGGCATCGAAGCCCTGCGAGACGCGATCAATGAAAATATGTCCGTCTTTGTTGGGCCGAGCGGCGTGGGGAAAAGCTCGCTGCTCAATGCCCTGAATCCCGGTTTCTCGCTGCGGATCGGGGACTTGAGCGACCTGGATCGCGGCCGGCACACGACGACGACGGCGTGCCTCCTCAAGTGGGACTTCGGAGGCTACGTCGTCGACACGCCGGGCATCCGCCAGTTCGAGTTGACAAGGATCCCCCCCGAGGAACTCGAAGCGTATTTCAAGGAGTTCGTCCCGCTGATCCCCGAATGCCGATTCGCCGATTGTTCCCACACGCACGAGACCGGCTGCGCCATCCGGTCGGCCGTCGAAGACGGGCGGATCGATCCGGCCCGACACGAGAGCTATTGCCGCATGTACGCCGAGTGCATCGAGAAAGATCACGAGTACGACTGAGCCGGCACGCAAGCCGGGGAGCGATGAGGACGATTCCGCGCGCGGCGGTCAGGGCTGAAGCAGCAGGTTGACAAACGGGGGGAGGTCGCCCGGATCGACCGCGCCGTCGTCGTTCACGTCCGCGGCCCACCCCTGGACCGGCAGGGACAGGACCCCGCCGATCTGGGCCGCGAGCATGTCGTTGATATCGGCGCCGTTCACCACCGCGTCGAGGTTCACGTCTCCCTTCAGCGAGACCGGCTCTTGGATCAGCAGGCGCTGGTTGGGGGCGACGTCGACAAAAGTCTGCGAGAGACCGCTGGCCGGCCAGTCCACACGGACCGAATGGATCGTCGTGACGCCGCTGCCCAGCCCGAAGTGGGCCACGACCTCATTCTGCGACATGAAGTTGCTGTTGGCGTTGATTTCTCGCAACTGTGTCGGGCCGAGCGGCGTCGCCTGCACGTGGACGCGGGCGCCGATACCGAAGTGGTTTGTCCAACTGCCGCGAAGCGATACCTGCAGCCAGTCGCGGCCGTTCCCACCGTTGTTGCGCAACAGGATCGGGCCATCCGCATTGTTGACGATGAACACGTCCCGGTCGCCGTCCCGGTCATAGTCAAATACGACAAATGCCTTACCCGACCGCGTGTCGGAGAACTGGAGCGCCGCGCTGACCTCGGTCATGTTCCCGCTGCCGTCGTTTTGCCACAGGCGCAGCGGATCGGCATTGAACGGGTCCTCCCAACTGATGCACGGAAAGATCACGCCGTTGGTCATGCCGAGGTCCAAATCGCCGTCGTTGTCGAAATCGAAGAACGAGGCCCCCCAGCCCCAACCTCCGTCGCGAACGCCGGCCGTGTCGGTCACGTCGGTGAACCCGGTGCCGGTGTCATTGCGAAAGAGTCGATTCCCGCTGGCGCCCCACATGCACGGCTGGGAGAGGCAGGTGTCGGCCGGATCGAAAATGGACGTCACGAACCAGTCCAAATCGCCGTCGTTGTCCATGTCGCCGATCGCAGCCCCCATGCCATTCTCGTCGGTGCCGACACCGGCGCTGATCGTGATGTCTGTGAACGCTCCGCCACCGAGGTTTCGGAACAACCGGCTGGTCCCGAAATCCGCCGCGACGAGCAGGTCCGCCCAGCCGTCCCCGTCCATGTCTGCAAAACCATTGGCAAATCCGTACATGCCGGAAGCCCGGACGCCGGCGGGCGTGGTCACATCCTGAAACATGCCCGTGCCGTCGTTCCTGAGCAATACATTGAGGGCGTTGGTTCCCGTCCACTCGACCACGTGCAGGTCCAGGTCGCCGTCGAGGTCATAGTCTCCGAAGGCGGCGCTGGTGTTGCGATGGCGACACGCGGGACACGGGACGTCCGCCCCACGGACGACGGCATCTTCGATGAAGTGTCCGGCACCGTCGTTCATGAAGAGGTAATTGCGGCCGGGTCCCGGGAAAACTTCCATCGCCACGAGGTACAGATCCAGAAAACCGTCGTTGTTGACGTCTCCCCAGGCGCAGCCGGAACACTTCCCGACGAATGCGACCCCCGCGGCCGCACCGACCTCTGCGAAGGTGCCGTCGCCGAGATTCCGGAAGAGGAGATTGGGCTGTTCAATCCGCGTCACGTAGATGTCGGTCCAGCCGTCGTTGTCGAAATCGCCCGCTGCGGCGCCGCCCGACATGTGCGGAGCCTCCGCACAGTACAGGGGATCGGCCGGGGCGGGCACCCAGTGAACGAAGTCCAAGCCCGCAGCAGTCGTGACGTCTTCGAAAAGCACCGTCTGGGCCGCGGCCGGATTGCCGAGCAGGACAGCGACCAGCACTACAGGCAACAGGGCAAAAGACAATCGCGGCATGGCACTCCTCCTGATCGATCACGCGATGGAGGGTCGGCGATCGGCTTCGCCCTCCGGTACCCACGATCCAATTATACCGAATTGTCCATTAGTCTGCTGTTGCGGAAGACGATCGATCGATAAGTGTCGGTGGGTCGGCATGTTACGGCTCGATGCCGGGTTGGCACCCTACGCGAATGCCCCACCCTTTGCTGCGCAAAGGGCGGGGCATCCGAAGCGTTCAGCCTCGTAGCGTCCGCGGTGTGGGCCTATTCGCTCGGCGCTGCCGTCACGAGGAACGGATCGAAACCGGCCGCTTGGAATGGCCGCATCTCCAGCGCCTCCGGAAAAATGGTGCCCGCGTTCCGTCCAGCCGTGGGCGGTTAGTGCCCGTGACCGGCGTGATCGTGGTCCTCATGGCCTTTGTCGTGATCGGCCGCCTTGACGATCCGACCCTTGCCGATCTGCTTGCGGTGCA
>CAYQDV010000260.1:0-4803 GCA_964416295.1 uncultured Planctomycetaceae bacterium | reverse complement strand
CCCGACGCGGTCCAGCGAATTATCGTCGATATCGACATGCACGATACGCGAGTCACGCGGGAGGTTCCCGGCGTTTCGAAAACGCATATCCAGCATCTGAAGCTCGAGGACACGCCCCAGGCGCGACTGAAGGCAGAAGACGGCGCCCAGCGCGGTGACGGCGAGGCCGATCAGAAAACCGTTCAGTCGCGGTCGGTTGCGGAGCATCTTTTGCGACTGCCGGTGGCGCTGGTCGATCGAAAATCCGCGTCAGCAAAACCGACCGGACCACCGCATCGCCACCGAAACGGTCAGTCGTATATCTTTCTGACCTTCGAGCCGGGATAGTAGATTGCCAGGATCTCGCGATAACTCATGCCATGGGCGGCCTTGGTCTCCATGCCGTATTGGCACAGTCCCACGCCATGCCCAAACCCTTTGCCGTCTTTGAAGATGAAGTCACCGCCGGCATTCTCAACGGTCATGTTGGTGGACTTGAGAATGCGCCCGCCGATGCACAGACGAAAGTCTTCGCCGATAAGGGTCTCATTGCGACCCCCAGAGCCGATGAGTTTGATGCGAATGATGCGACCGTCGAGCGTCAAACCCTTGGGAACGAGTTTCGTGATCGTCCCAATCTTCTTGACGCTCGGGTATCGCGCGACAACACGCCTCGTCACCTCCGCTCTGGAAAGCCGGATCGGATTCCAGCGGTAATATGGCGACACATAGCAGTCGTTGCAGACCACACCGCCGGCGAGCGGCGGAATGCGCCGTTCGGCCGCCTTGACATTATCCACGGGCTGCGATCGACCCCCGCAGGTCGACGAATAGTATGTGCAGAAGATGTCTTCCTTCTCGCCATTATCCCAGACACAAACCTCGCCCTGTGTGCTCTCGACCGCGTGGACAGCAACAAAGTCCTCACCACGGACGCCGAGGTAGACCTGGCTGCCCTCGTGGTCGAACACGTCAAACGAACGGTCCAGTGGGGCGATCCGCTTCTGATACAACACATAGGTCCGGGCGGCGACGGCCTGTGTCTTAAAAGCCTCCGGGTGAAACGATCGAGGCAGCTCGCCCCGCAACACCCCGCGCAAATAGGCTTCAACATCAACGACGTTCGTAAACGCCAATCCGCCGTTTACCCGCTGAATGCGAAGAAGCCCACGATAGGTACGATTGTTCAATGAGACGGCGGCGTCCCGCGTCGGCGTAATGAGGACGTCATCCGCATCGAAAGTCCGATCGCCGATGGTGATGCCGCCGCCCAGCGCCGGACGCACCATCGCGGATCGCAGCGGAGACTCGCTTCGCACGATCGAATCACCCGTGGAGGTCTTTGCGATTGCATAGGCCGTGGTGATGTCGAGCTGCTCGGACGCGCGCGGTTTGCGTCCGAACAATCGCACACGGATCTGACGATCGACGATCACCGTGGGAGGTTGCTCGGGAGCAGACGCCCTTCGCGAACGCTTCCATTCCGCCATGTGGAGGCAGCCGACAAACAATGCGGTCATGAGGACGAGTGTGGTGCACAGAATGGCCACCGGCGCAACTCGGCGCACCCGATCAATCCGCACGATCGCGCGAACACGCTTCCGCAGACTGGAGAACACGGCGGATCACTCCGACGGCCGGACCGTTGCGCAGTCCTCACCGGCCGCGCGGGTCATTTCGGCACCTTGAGGCTGAGCCCGATATCTTCGAGTCGCTGCTTGATCTCGTTCAGTGAAGTCTGGCCGAAGTTCTTCGACGCCAGAAGCTCCGATTCAGTCGCGCTGACGAGTTGGCCGATCGTCTCGATGCCCAGACGTTGCAGACACTTCCGGGCCCGAACCGACAACTGGAGATTCGCCACCGATCTTGCCAGAAGCTCCGGATTCCCCGCTGGGGGTTCCTGAACCGCGGTGGACGTGGAAGAACCCTCCTCCAGACTCTCCGCAGCATACTGGCCGATCTGAAGACCCTTCTGGGTCAGCATGGCCTTGATTTCCTTGAGTGAAGTTTCCCCGAAGTTCTTGTACGCCAGCAGCTCCCGTTCCGTAGTACGCAACAAATCGCCCAGCGTGAAGATGTTCATCTTCTTGAGACAGTTTCTGGCCCGGACCGACAACTCGAAGTCGGTCACGGGGATGTCCATGATGGCGTCGCACTGCTCCTGAATCCGAGCCTGTTGCTCGTCAAAAAACATCTGCGTCGCCGACGAAACGTCCTTAAGATAGAGCTGCGCACGCCAGTGGTCGGGATTCGTCGCGAGCACTCGGCGAAGGTTGCTTTCGGCTTCGTCGTACTCCCCCTCGTCTTCGTGAAGAATCGCCAAGTTGATCAGCGCATTGACGTAGACAAATGGCAGATTCGCACAATCCTGATACAATTGCCGCGCCATTTCATCATCCCCGAGGAGATGCGCAAGATTGGCGAGGTGGAACAGGGCCTCCGGGTGCTCTTCATCCAATTCAATAGCACGCTCGTAGAATTCGGCTGCCTCCGCATAAGCGCCGGCCACCTGTGCAAGACGCCCCTTGAGATAGTGCCAGTGTGCCAACTCTACTGCCGAAGCGTGTGCGTCGACGAGGCCCACGGCCTCCTCCGTCCGACCGGCAACGATCAGAGTCTCGGCCCGTTGCAAGTCGCACTCCGTCTGATCCCGACCGAGACGGGCTGCCTCCTCAAATGCAGACAAGGCCTCGTCAAAATGACCGCGTCCCCGGGCCGCCTGACCCATCAAGAAGCTGCGCATCGCCCCGGCCGGCGCCGCGGCGAGCCAGCGATCCGCTTTTTCGTGGTCTTGAACAAGATGGTGGCAGGCCCCGAGCTTGAGCGCCTGTGCGGTTCCTCCATCCGAGGCCGACGACGCTCGATGTTCCGATTCTCTCAGAAGTGTTCTGAATCGATTCAGCGACTCGGAACTGGCAAAAGCCAACTCCTTGAGGCTGGCGAGCGCCAAGTCATCGAACTGTGATTCGTTGAAGATCGTGTTGAGGTCGAGCGTAGCGGTCATAGCTGCGGCCGTTTCTCCGAAATCTGGCTGGTCATTCACGCCCGCCGGGCACCCCAGAAGGGCGCTCACCGACGGCAGGTCCTCGGATCGCCTATGATAGCGCTGTTCGACAAAAGAGCAAGGGCGCTTCCAGGCTGCCATGAGAAGGGGGCAGGGCAATCGCAAGAGCGGCACCGGGGCGTAGGCCCCCCTGTGCGGATCGTCAGGCCGAGCTGCGTCCGCAGCGGGGGGGGCGACGCATGCCGTTCAATAGGGTCTGTGACAGAATCGGCGGCGGGCTGCCACGGGCAGCTTGCCTGCCCGTGTCTGTGCATCGCGCTCTGCGTTCATGCACTGGCGGACGAGCCGCCATTGGCACCCACTAAGACAGTCGGGCGTTGCCGCCAAAACTGTGACGGACCCCCGTTCAATGGTCCGCACGACGGCGAGTTGTCAGATCGCCGCCAATGCGTTATCCTCGCAGGCCGGGCGGCGTCGTCCGTGGTCGCCGCTCGCGCTGGACACACAACCTGTTACGCCTGCAGATCGCACGGGAAGGAGCCTTACGTCGAACCGCGACCGCTTGGGCTTGATTTCTCTCTTGAGCAGTGCCGACACGCGAATGAACCGACTCAGTGAAGCAATCTGGAGAGACATGCTCGCGCACGTGCGAACAGAATACCCCGGCATCGCCCGGGCCTGGTTCGGCAGCCTCAAGCCCGGACCGCTGGCAGGCGGCCACCTGACCATCACGGTGGCCACGCAGGACCAGAAATCCTACCTCGACGCCCATTGTATGCAGCCCTTCACCGGAGCCGCTCAGGCCGCCACGAGCCGCCTCGTGTCCGTCTCCTTCGAGATGGTTTCGGGCGCCGAAGCGCAGCCCCGCGTACCGGAAGCACCGAATGGCGATTCTCAGCCGCACGAGACATCCTTCGAACGCGAGAGCCCCGTGCTCCGCCTCAACGCCGACTACCGGTTCGACCACTTCGTGACCGGTCCGTGCAACCAACTCGCCCACGCAAGCAGCCTCGCGGTCAGCGAGTCCCCGGGGCAGGTGTACAACCCTCTGTTCATCCACGGAAACGTGGGCCTTGGCAAGACCCACCTCCTTCAGGCGGTCTGCCATAAGGTGCTCGATGACAGCCCCGGCACCCGCATCATGTATCTGACCTGCGAGACATTTGTCAACCACTTCATCGAGGCGATCGAGCACGGTGCCCTCCACAGTTTCCGATACCGATACCGATGCGTCGACCTCCTCGTTATCGACGACATACAGTTCCTCGCCCGCCGCGAGCGAACCCAGGATGAGTTCTTCCATACGTTCAATACGCTCTATCAGGAACAGAAGCAGATCATTCTGACGGCGGATTGCCCGCCATCGGACATTCCCGGCCTCGAGGAGCGGTTGACCAGCCGCTTCAACTGGGGACTCGTCGCCCGAATCGACCCGCCTTGCCTCGAAACGCGCCTCGCAATCATTCGCATGAAGTCCAAACTCCGCGGAATCGCCCTCCCGGACGACCTGGCCATGCTCATCGCCGCCCGCATCAAGGCCAACACTCGCGAACTGGAGGGGGCCATCACCCGAATTCAGGGGCTGGCGACCCTCCACGGCGGGGGAATCGACCGGCCCCTGGTGGAAAAGGCGCTTGGTGAACACCTGCCGGCTCCGCCATGCGAGATTCGGGTGCAAGATATCATGAACGCGGTCATGGAGGTCTTTAGTGTGAAGTTGTCCGACCTGAGAAGTCGGCGCCGCAGCCGGTCAATCGTTTTCCCACGGCAGGTCTGCATGTACCTCGCCCGCCAGTACACGCCTCATAGCCTGGAGGAGA
>CAYQDV010000259.1:0-4826 GCA_964416295.1 uncultured Planctomycetaceae bacterium | reverse complement strand
CTTGGCGCAGAGCATTTCCTGCGGCACCTGCCACATCGGTGCGGCGGCGTCGAAGGCCGGCACTCAGCAGGCCTTCGGAATGGGCGGGCAGGGACGCGGCACGATTGATCCAGCGACCAGCCGTTTTGTTGCCCGGCGCGTACCCTATGCAGACTTGGTGGACGTCCTGCCGACGCCGATCGACGTCTATGATGGGGCCGGACATCTGGCGATGAGCGGCCGCTTCGACGGGCTCGATGGTCCGGCCCGCTCGGCGCCGAGCGTCATCGGATTCGCAATGAACACGCGCATGTTCTGGAGCGGTCCGGCCGGCGAACCGTACGATCCGTCCGATCCCGGCAAGGTCAACATCAACCCCGACAATCTGCCGGCGGGCGAGAGCACCGTGATGTTCACGTTCATGGCCCACCGCATGATCGGCACGCAGCGATTCGCCCTGCAGGCCATTCCTGCATATGTCGAGTTGTACCGTCGCGCGTTTCCGGCGGAGGCCGCGGCGGCGGACGCCTCGGGCAACCTCGATGACCTCATCAACGATGACACGACCGCACGGGCGATCGCCGCCTTTCTGCGGACGGTGATCACGCGCGACACGCCGTATGATCGGTTTCTCGCGGGTTCGAATACATCCCTATCCGCCCGCCAGCTCCGCGGCGCCGAGCTGTTCTTTTCCGCGCCCGAGGACGGCGGGGCGAACTGCGTCGCCTGTCACAGTGGGCCGGCGTTGAACAAGACCCTCGGTGATGAGGCCGGCAGGCTCATCGAGGAGAACTTCCACAACGTCGGCACCGGCGACCATCCGATGATGGACCTGGCGCGGACCACGCTCGGCGACTCCAACGTCGCCGACATCGGCCGGGCCGAGGCGACGGGCGATGCGGCCGACAACTTCAGGTTCAAGTCGCCGACCCTGCGACAGGCCCGCGATGCCGGGCCGTATATGCACAGCGGCGAGCTTGAGACGCTTCGCGACCTCGTCGAGTATTTCAACGATGGCACGGCGAGTTCGGAGCTGGCTGCCGCCGCCGGAAATGTAGACGACCTGTTCACGCACCCGCGCGGACCGGGGCGGATCGGACTCGGCCTGAACGAAGACGACGTCGGCGCGCTTGTCGACTTCCTCGAAAACGGGCTGTATGACCCGGCCTTCGTGGTGTATGACGCGGCTTCACCGACGGAAACGTTCGAGCTGAACGCCACCGACCTGACCTACGACCGCGTGCTCAAGCGTCTTGGGGCCGTCGACGGCAAGGTGCCGAGTCTGCTTCCGCATCCCCAGACCGACGCCATGAGCGTGCAGGACATCGCCGCCGAGCGAACGCCGTCCGGAACCTGCGGATTGCTGGACACGCTCAGCCTCCTTGGCATGGCCGCCCCGCTGACCCTCGTGTCCGTGCAGCGCCGAAGGCGGCATCGACGCGGCCCGCACCGCTGACGGCGCCCGTCTTTCTGGCTGAGTGGTCCCCCGGCGGCGCCCCGACGTCGGGCGTCGCAGCGTCGGCATACGGTGCGTTTCGATGGCGGGCGGGTGGCATATCCAGCCGCGCAGCGGTGGACTTGCGGAGCTCCGGAGGAACCGCACGCATTGCGTTGGCCCGTGCCGGCTTGACGCGTTTCGCTCGGTGCCGCACGCCCACGGCTTCGCCGATGGGCGTGGCACCCGCCCATGTTCGGTAGACGGTGTGCCTCGATGGCGGGTGGAGGGCGGACGTTCCGAAAGGGCCTGCGTCCGAAACAACCGGACGTGCCGGAGGCGTCGGCAGGCGGGGTGTCGGTGCGGCGTCGGCGGCGGAACGAATAGCTCACGTCCGGGGTTTTACCGATCGATAGCGGGGTTGGCAGGGCGGCGCGACAGACGCGCGACGCGCCCGGAGCCAGGGACTCGTCGAAGACAGGGGGGGCAATCCCGTGGCGACAACCACTCGACGCCGGCGCAGCGTCTGGACCGTACTGATCGGCGCGGGGATCGGCGTGGCTGGGTGCGCCGGACCGCACGGTCTGATCTCCGATCTCCCAGCGGGCACACTGGCCCCTTCACCGATCTTCCGTTCGGCCGAGCGGGCCTCGTCGCCCAAACCCGCGGACACCGACCGAGCGGGGAACCGGCGCCCCTCGAAGTGGCCGAAGAAGCTGCGTGCCAAGTACGCCTTAGCGCATCGGCACGGGTGCCCGTCAGAACAGCGGCCGTGGGCGTGCGCAATTGGCGCTGCTGTCTTGAACAACTCGCATTGCGGTCGAACGCATTTCTCACCGTAAGTCAGAACGAGCCGCCCACATCCTGTGGGCGACACAGCGGACCGCCGGCAACCGGTCGGTCTTCGCCGGCCCCCCGCTTCCTCATCCGTGACACGAGGTGTCAAGGACGGCTCTGACCCGACGCGGCCCCGTTCGAGACCGATCGTTACGGATCGATGTCGGTCAAGGTCTCGGTGTCCTCGGGCGACTCCGCGGCGGTGACGGCCTGGCCATCGTCCATGCGAACCTTATAAGCCGTCCGCTTCTCGACATCGACGAGGTATATCTCGTCATCCACTACCGCGACGCGTAACGAGGGGCCTGCGCTCGTCACCTTCTCGGAGGTCGAGACCCCGATACATCCGGAAGCGCCGACCGACACGACGAGCAAGCAGGCTGCGAGAATACGACTGTACATAACTGACCTCCTATTGCTGTGGACTGCAACGGCCGGGCGCGCTCCGAAACTCCTGTTCGCCCGCGACGAGAACATCTTGCACATCGCAGGATGCACCCTCGGCTCACGGTCTGCCGGTCGGTGCGAAGTCCCGTCGGTCGTAAGCCGGACTTCGATCGCTGTGATACCGGCGCGGTGCTTCAGCAGCATCCGGTGTCGGTGCCGCAGCACTCCGATTGGCCCGCCTGAGTCGCCCGGTAATCAAGGCCCTTGGTTTCGCGCGGATCGCGGATCGTGTCGCGCGAGCAGTCGAACGGTTCGGAGCGTTCCTCCGGAACCGGCACGCGAGGTTCGATGGTGTGGAACCGCCCGGCGTACGGCTCGCGTTGCAGCAGTCGAAACGTCTTGTCACAGACGGCCACGCGGATGCCGCGCGGATAGCGGTGCCCGTCGTCGTCGTGGACGGCGGAAAACGGCCCCTTGTAGATCACCGCCTGATTGTGTTCATAGCAGGATCCAATCTTGCCCTTGTAGGCAGACACCGTGATTGATCGGAACTCGATCCCGTCGATCGTCTGCCACGGTTCCTGATCCAGCTTGACGACCTCGATGCCGTGAAAACCAGCCGCCTCGAACGCCTTGAGAAACAGGTCTTCGCGAAAGGCTCCGCTGATGCACCCGCTCCACAAGGTCGGGTCCCGTTGCAGGGCCTCCGGGACCGTCTCATCACTCACGATGTCACTGATGACCGCACGCCCGCCGTTGCGAAGGACCCGGTACATCTCGGAAAACAGCTCCGACTTCTGCTCGGATCGCACGAGGTTGAGGACGCAATTGGAAACCACCACGTCGATCGACTCGTCCTCAACGAGTGGAACCCGAGCCGACAAATCCGCCGACTGCGCCTCGAGCGTAGCGAGGTCCGCCGCCGTCCGCACCGGATGGTCCGCCAGCCAACGATCGAGCCGATCCACATCGAGGCGGAGGTTCTGTATACGGCCGCGCCGGAACTCGACGTTGGAATAGCCGATCCGCTCGGCGATCTCCCGCTGATACTTCCGGGCCAGCGCCAGCATGTCGTCATTCATGTCGACCCCGATGACCCGACCCTCGGGACCGACTCTTTGCGACATGATATAACACGCCTTGCCCGCCCCGCTGCCGAGGTCCAGCACGACCTGCCCTGGGCGACAATACGCCGTCGGATCACCGCAGCCGTAGTCCTTCTCGATGATCTCCCGAGGGATGACGGCCAGGTACTCACCATCGTACGTCACCGGACAGCAGAGCGCCTGCTCCACCGATCTCGCGCCCGCCGAGTACCGTTCTCGAACTGCCTGTTCCACGTCCATTCCAGATGTCGTCGGCTCCATCAGTGCTCCGATTCCACACGTTTCGAGGGTTCCGGCCCCCGTTCCAAATCGCTTGGCCTATTATAGTGGCTGCGTGCCCCAATCCTGCGATAATCCCGCGTGCGCATCCCGGCAACGCCGCCGGGCAGTCGCAACGAAGAGGATAACTATGATTCGCCGCCGTTTATTCCCGAAAATCGTGATCACCGCTCTTTTGGCCGCCACCGGCTGGGGACCGCAGAGCGCCGCTGCCGGCGATCCCGACGAGGATCGAACTCGAATCGAGCTGGCCCGGGCGTTCGCGGACGACTTGGCGAACGGCAGGTTCGAGGATGCGGCGAAACCGTTTGACGATACCATGCGACAGGTGCTGCCCGCCGTCAAACTCCGGGCGACATGGGACCAGATCATCGCCCAAACCGGGGATCTCAAGCGATTCGGGAAGCCACAGGCCCGAGCGGAGGGCCGGTTCCACATCGTATATGTCCCCGCGACGTTCAAGCGCGCCGAACGGGTCCTCAAGATAGTCTTCGACGTGCAGGACCGCATATCTGGATTCTGGATTGTCGAGGGGGCTCCTCCCTCGAAGGACGCGCTCCCGAAATACGCCCATCCCGACCGGTACACCGAACAGGACGTCGTGTTCGGCGAAAAACCCTGGACGATCAAGGGCAAGCTGACGCGTCCACGGTTCGGCAAGCTGGCACCGGTGATCGTGCTGGTTCACGGATCGGGTCCGCACGACGAGGACGAGACGATCGGGCCGAACAAGCCGTTTCCGGTTCTGGCGGTCGGCCTGTCCTCCAAAGGCCTTGCCGTGCCTCGTGACGAGAAGGGGACAT
>CAYQDV010000258.1:0-4882 GCA_964416295.1 uncultured Planctomycetaceae bacterium | reverse complement strand
ATCACGACAAACACGAGCACGAGCCCAAACGCCGCGGCGATGAGGAAGGACGTCGTGGCGGTCGGCTCGCCGGCGACCATGAGAAACGGGATCACCTCCCGCTTGCCCTCGACGTTGACGGACAACTCGACGACGTACTCGCCGTCGTCCGGAAACGCGAACTGAAACTTGTGCTCGTTGTCGAAGGGCCTGCGCTTGGTGGACGGCATGACGACGGTGCTGTCGCCGAACGTGCTGGTTCGAAGAATGCGGACCGTCACCGGAGCCGCATAGACGGCGTTCGTTTCACGATTCTTGATATAGAACGCCAGGTTGGCGGGCTTGCCGGGCTTCGGATGGCCGGGATACGACGTCAGGAGAACGTCGTAGGGACCGGTGGTCGCCGGGTATTCCAGGGTCGGCCGCTGGGGATAGTGCTCCTTGTACGAGTAGTGCGGCAGACCCAGAATGTGGTGCGCGGCGGCGGGCCTCGCGCAGCCCAGCACAACGAGGATTGCCAACAGCGGCGTGATAGCCGCCGGCGGAAGCCGGTGGTTCCCGCTCCAAGTATGCGGCGGCCCCGCCGGGGTTTTTCGTGACAACCCCGGCAGGCCGATCCCGTAATACAGCGCCCCGTCGCCGCAGTGGCGGATGCAGACGCCACAGTTGTCACACTCGATCGATTGTGACTGCGTGATCGGATTGATCCCCGCTTCGCAGACCGGAATGCAGTCTCGACAGCCGGTACATGCCTCCCGCCGGAGTTTGACGCGGAGCGGGCGGAACCGTCCGATCAGGCCGTAGAGCGCCCCGCCGGGACACATCGTTCGACACCACCAGCGCGGCGAGACGAACAACTCAAATGCGATGATCACGCCGAGCAGGACCAGCATGCCCACGAGCTCGGTCCCGAATATCCAGGCGTGGATCGCGCGGCTGATCACGGCGGGCGGATAGATCAGTGCGAACAGCGGCGCCGAGAACACGACGGCCAGAAGCAGCCCGACGACCAAGAACACGTACTTGTTCCTGTGGGAGAAATCGACCGTAGCCGGTTCGATCTCCGCGAATCGGAGCAGTCGCCGGAGCTTGCCGGTGAGCTCAAACAACAGATAACCGGGGCAGATCCAACTGCAAAAAACCTTGCCCAGCAGCAGCGTCAGAACAACAGGTACCATGATCGAGACGACCAGCGGCCAGTGAACGTGCTTCGAGGCGGCCATCATCTCGGCCGCAGCGAGCGGATCGGTCACGCTCACGCCAAAAAGCCGCATCGACCAGAGCGTCCCCTGATTGCCGTCGAGGAACACCTGCGGATGATCAAGCCTGTCCATATACGGATGCATGAGTTGCGTCACGGCTTCGCCGCGCAGGCCCGACATGAGCTGGGCGTCGTCGATCGCCCCGGCCGCCCGATAGTGGGCATAGAGGCTGAGCAGCGCGACCGATGCAACGATCAGTAGAACACACCCCTGCGTGGCACGGCGGAAACATTGCAGGCCGACGACATGCCATCGGCGCTGCACCCCCGGTGTCGGGCATGCCGGGCCTGCATCGCACGCATGACCATTCGACGACACGACCACTGCTGCTTGCCGAAGCCGGCGGCTCGCGGTAGACGATTCCGGCGGATGGATCGCGCTCATGTCCGATGCGGCTTGACGCGAACGGCGTGCGGATAACGGATGCAGGCACGCTCACAACAGCCGCAGCCGACACACGCCTCCGCGTGAATAATCGGGCGCTCCCACGGGCCGACGGTCATCGCCCGGCCCGACAGTGGACACGCCCGAACACACGCGCCACAACTCCAGTTGTTGTAGGAGTAACACAGTTCAAAATCGATCTCGGCGACGCCGATGTGCACGCCCTCCTGAATGCCGGCAAGGTCTTTCCGGACCGATCGCAGGGCGCCGCTCGGGCAGACCTCCGTACACTTCAACAGGTCGCCGTCCTGACCGGCGCACAGCATGCAGGCGGCCTCGCGCGGACGCATCGTCGGCGTGCCCGCGCGGCCGTGGCGATCGCGGAGGGATATCGGGACGAGAGCGCGATTCGGACACGCGTCCATACAGCGCTGGCAGCGAATGCAGGTGGCGATGAAGTCCTGCTCAGAGAGGGCGCCGGGCGGGCGCAGCGGGGCGATGGCAGCGGCCGACTGCGGCAGACACAGCACACCCGAAAGGTATGCGCCGCCGCCGACCGCCATACCGACAGCGGCAGACTGCTTCACAAACTCACGTCGGGTGGTTGGCATGCGAGTCTGTCTTCTCCAAAGCGTAGGAACGGCTGTTGGCCGGCCTCGCACAGGCCGTCAGCCTGTCTCACGCGAGGTCCGTGGTCCGCGCCGCGCGGGTTGAAACCCGCGGCTCGGGGCGAGCGTCTAAATGATCTCGATCCGCGCGGCGGATTTCTTGTAATCACACTGTCCGCTGACCGGGTCCCACGCCCGGTGGCTCGTGGCGTTGACCAGCCACCGGTTCTTCTTCGGGTCGGCGCTGTCCGCCACCGAGAGGTTCCACGGGCTGAACAGATAGCCCGGCGGCGTTTCCGTGCGAGCCGGGCGAACGATGCTGTTCAGTCCGACACTGACGCGGGCCTCGTACGAACCGCGTCGCGTGACCAGGCGAACGCGCTGTCCGTCTTTAATGCCGTAGCGCCTGGCGTCGTCGGGGTTCACCTCGACGTATTGCTCGGGCACGAGCTTCTTCGTCGTCGCCCCGCGAATGGTCTTGGCGGTGTGGAAGTGCTCATAGACGACGCCCAACCCCAGCCAGAATGGATAGAGGTCGCGGGTCTTGTGGTCCGACAGCGTGATGGAGTTATCCTCGTACGCATCGAGATGCGGCAATTCGGGCGTCACACCGTTATCGCGGGCCTCGACCAGAATCCGCGGCCGGCCCTTGTTCGGACCGTCGGGATAGAGGTCATCGATGAGAAACGGGCCCTGCCCGGGGCGCGCCTTGTTGCCATACGTCATGAGCTTGCCGGTGATGGCTTCGATTTTGGTATAGTCCTGGTTGCAGAGCTTGAAACGCGCCTTGCCGTCCTTGTGGCGGAAGTCCCCATAGGGCCGGCCCGCCCAGCCTTCCTGGCCAAGATAGCGCCGCGGCGTGCCGCCGGCCTTTGCAACATCATAGGTCGGAGCCGGCCATTGAATGCCGCGCAGCGAGCGAAGCTGGTCATACGGTGTCGTGTCGTCGCGTGTTTCGACCTCCAGAATACCGGTCATGTCCGCGTCCGAGCCGGCGCTGGCGGCCACGATGTCGCGGAAAACGTCCTCGGGGTCGTACGCCATCAGCCCGTTGCCCATCTTGATCTTCTTTTCGTAGGGAAATATCTCGTCCGGGTCGAGCTTCGCCAGGCCGGCCTGGGTGAGGGCCCGGGCGAGCGTTTTCCCCTTGTCGATCGCCATGTCCATGTCCGGACGGCAATGGGGCGGCGGGTTCCGCGTCCCGTCGCAGATATAGACCCGGCGCTCGGATTGGATGTAGGTGCCGCCCGTCCATTCGCCCCAGGTGGCCGCCGGAAAGATCACGTCGGCGTAGAGGTGATTCGGTGCATGGCGGTAGATGTCCTGGACGACGCAGAACATCCGCTTCATCGCCGGCCGCACGAGCGTCTCCAGGTCCGGCAGGTGTATGTGCGTCGTATACATCCAGAACATCGCGTCCAGATCGCCCTTGAGGGCGCGCTCCATCATGCCGAGCACCATGCCGGGGTTCGGCAGCACCGTCGTCTGGGCGAGCCGCTCGCGCGGAATGCGCCACGTGTCGGCGATGTGGTCGCGCCATGCGACGTTCTTCAGCGGCTGGTTGAACGGCAATCGCCCCGTCAGGCCGCCCATGAGCCGTTCGCTCATGGCGTTCGGTTGCCCGGTCTGAGAGTGGCTGCCGCATCCGGGCCGGCCCACGTTTCCGGTCAGCAGGTGCAGATTGATGATGCTGATCGTGTTGTGCTGGCCGTGGAGCATCTGGTTATAGCCGATGCCCCAGAACGTCAGCACACCGCCGCGCCCCCGCTGGCGACCCTTGATCGATGCAGCCGCCCAGGCCCGCGCAACGCTGTCCAGCAGGCCGACCGTCACCCGGCCCTTCTCGATCTTCTTGAGCCGTTCGACAACCTGCTCGGGGGAGTATCGCGCGAGGACGCCCTCTCGATAGTCCTTCCAGTTGTGGGTGTGCTGTTCCAGCCAGGCTTCGGGCATGCACGCTCGCGGATATCGTTTCATCAGGATGTAGGCAATGGCGTTCAGATGGCTGATATCGCCGTTGAGCGTCGGGATGTGGAAGCTGTTCCGGGGATTGATGTCTTCCAGCCCGATGACCGTGCCCGTACGACGCGGATCGGCGACACTCGTCGGGATGTCGTGCCGGCGCTTGTGGTCGGCCACACGCCAGAACAGGATCGGATGGGCGTCCCGGGCGTTGTGACCCCAGAACGTGATCATATCGGCTTCTTCGATGTCTTCGTAGCTCGTCGGCGGAGCATCCGAGCCATAGGAGTAAAAGTATCCCGTCACCGCCGACGTCATGCACATCCGGGCGTTGGCCTCAATGGAATTGCTCGCGATGACGCCCTTCATCAGCACGTTTTCGATCCACTGGGCCTCCATCGTCAGTTGCCCGGAGCCGTTGAGACCGACCGCGTTCGGACCCTTGGCCTTGATGATCGCGACGATGCGTTCGGCGACGATCCTCTCAGCTTCTTCGTAGGTCACCTCCCGGAACACGTCGTCGTCGAACCGTCCCTTCGTTTCCGAAACGTGGCCGGTCAGCGGGTCGCTCATGTCCTTGCGCACGAGCACCCTCGTGAGGCGGTCGATGTAGATGGGCTCGTGAGCGTTCAGACCCTTGATGCACTGAATGCCGCGGTTGGTCGGGTGCTTCTTGTCGGGCACCAT
>CAYQDV010000257.1:0-4973 GCA_964416295.1 uncultured Planctomycetaceae bacterium | reverse complement strand
GATCAGGGCCGCATGACGTTTCTTCGATTGCAGCACGCCAAGTTCGTCGAGGTCCCGCCCGCCGGCGACACCTTCGCCAGCCAGGCGGTCGCAGGTTTCAAGCTTGATGTTGACCGGTTGCGCAACGCGTTCGACGTATGGTGACGGCGCGCCGGATTTGTGTCTATTTATCCCAGAAGCTGATCGTCCGGGAGCGGAGGGGGTCGATGCGTGCTGATCGCCCCCTGGAGCAGAGCGAGCACGAAGCGTCGCGGCTCCGACAGGCCAAACAGGCGGATGGTCGTCGCCGGCGCGCCGTGCGGCTGCAATTCGACCGTCTGCGAATCGAACCAGACGGCGACTTTCGTTTCCAGGAGATTCCAGCGACGGAGGATCCGGGCCTTGTTGGTCAGTTGTGAGAATCGCAGCAGGTCCAGACGACCGGGGACGATGCGGTAGTACGTCGGTCGCAGACACTGGATCAGCCGTGCAAGCATGATGCCGAACGCGTAAGCCCCCGCGGCGATCCCACGTGCGCTGAGGTCGGTGAACCCTTCCACAAACATGATTCCCACGAACACGACGGCCATGCCAAGGAGAAGGAACCGCCCACCTGACCAGTTCGGATAACGCCTCTCAATGATGACGGGTTCGAACGGCACATCTTCCAGGTCGGCCAGTTCGGCCAGCTCGTCCGCTCTGCCGAAGGCCGACAGTCTGGCGAAGGCAACAGGAGGCGGGAGTTCTCTCGCGTTGTTCGCTGCACGCTTCTGCCTGCGGCTCGTGTACACTGCCACGCTGACCACGATGACAAGCCCACCAAGTACCACCATGCCTGCAAACGCCGTGGCGCGGAGTTGTGGCGCGAGCGTGTTCTTTAGAACGTCCATTCCAACGACGACTGCGATGCCGCCCAATAGCCCCCACAAAGGACGCGCGGAGCGATGAAAGGGCCGGCTGCCATACTTGATCGGTTGCAGCGAAACCCGCGAAGGGTCGCGGCGCTGCGGCCCTGATGCGGATGACGCCGCTGGAACCGAGGACGTGTCCGGTTGCTCGCGATCGTTCATCGACCTGTGGTCCGCGCCCGGCGCCGCATCATCGGCACATCGGCCGGCTGTCCGCGACCGTGCGATGACGCGCGTCCGTCACGTCTGTGGCGGGCAGTGCCCGCCCTACCGCTGGAAGCTGGTGACTGGAAACTGACAACTGACAACTGACAACTTCCTCTACCCCTTGATCACCCCCAACGGCCGCAGGCGGGCGACCTTCTGGCTGATGCCCGCGGCGTGCAGGACGCTGACGACTTCGGTGACGTCCTTGTAGGCGTCGGGTTGTTCCTCTTCGAGGCCGGTGCGGCCGCGGGCACGGGCGTAGACGCCGCGGTCGAGCAGCTCGCGGTGGATCGAGCGGCCCCGGCTGGCGCGGATGGCGGCGCTGCGCGACATGCGTCTGCCGGCGCCGTGGCAACTGCTGCCGAAGGTGTGCTCCATCGCGCCGGGCCGGCCGACCAGGACGTAGCTGGCCCGGCCCATGTCGCCGGGCACGAGGACCGGCTGGCCGATGGCTCGGTATTTATCAGGCAACTCCGCGTGGCCGGGCGGAAAGGCCCGCGTCGCCCCCTTGCGGTGGACGCACAGGGGTTTCATCACACCGTCGACGTCGTACGGCTCGACCTTGGCGATGTTGTGGGCCACGTCATAGACGAGGGTCATGCCGAGCCGCTCGGCCGGTTGCTCGAAGACTTCGGCGAAGACCTCGCGGGCGAGGTGCGTCATGATCTGCCGATTGGCCCAGGCAAAGTTCGCCGCGGCCCGCATGGCACCGAGATATTTCTGGCCTTCCGGCGAGCGAACCGGAGCGCAGGCCAACTGCCGGTCGGGCAGTTCGATGCCGTATTTCCGGGGAACGCCGCGGAGCGCCTTGAGGTGGTCGTCACAGACCTGATAGCCCAGCCCGCGCGAGCCGGAGTGGATCATCACCGTGATCCGCCCGCGCTCCAGACCCAGGACCTTCGCCGACACGGGGTCGTCGACCTGCTCGACGACCTGCACTTCCATGAAGTGGTTGCCGCTGCCCAGCGTGCCGCACTGGGCCTCACCGCGGGCGCAGGCGCGATCGGAGACGAACTCCGGTCGGGCGCCGTCGAGCCGCCCGCCGCCCTCGGTCGTCTCGAGGTCCGACGCCCATCCGTAACCGCGTTCGATGACGTATCGCGAGCCTTGATCGAGCAGTTTCTTCATCTCGGCGTGGCTGAACTTGACGCGACCGCCCCGACCGACGCCGCAGGGGACCCTGGCGAAGAGGCGGTTGACCAGTTGTTCGATCCGCGGTTTCGCGTCGTCGATCGTCAGATTGGTGCGGATCAGCCGAACGCCGCAGTTGATGTCATAGCCGACGCCGCCGGGGCTGATGACGCCGCCGGCCTCGGGGTCGGTCGCGGCCACGCCGCCGATGCAGAAGCCGTAGCCCCAGTGGATGTCGGGCATGGCGAGCGAGTGTTTGACGATGCCCGGCAGGCAGGCGACGTTGGCCACCTGCTCCGGTGACTTGTCGCCCCGGATGGCCTCGATCAGGACGTCGTCGGCGTAGATCAAGCCGTCGACGAGCATGTCGGGGCGGTAGGACCTTGGGATCCGCCAGCGACAGGCGTCCACGCGCTCGAGCGGTCCGGTGTATGCGTTGGTCATGGATTTCGACTCCTGCTTGGCGGAGTGTGTGGGGCCGGCTATTAGCCGGTCCCACACATGGGCTGGTCCCACACGTGCACCTTTCAAGGGCCTTTCATTGTCATCTCGTCAGGTCAGATGTCTACGATCAGCGTCGCTTCGAAGCCTCCTTCGATCGGCCGGACCGCCAGTTCATGGTAGGTGATCGCCTTGACCTCGCGAAAGAAGACGGATCGGTCCGGATCGATCGCCACGGTCGCGGCGGCCACGCGCAGGCATCCGTCTTCAAAAACAGACACGTCCGGCGTGACGATCACCCGCTGGTCGCGCTCGAACAGCACGAGCAAATCCGCCAGGTAATCGCGCAGGAGCACCGCCGCGTCGTCACCGGTCAGGTTCCACGACTCGGTCTCGCGTGGTTCGCCGGTTGCCAGCTCGCCGATGACGGCGTAGAGGGCCTCTCCGGCCGGCGCGATGAGCGCGGGTCGCGTCGCCGCCCGCACGCGGATGCCGAGGTCGGCGGTGTGGTCAAAGAAGTCGTAGGATGCATCCATGATCCGGATCAACCGGCGGGGCGCTGCCGGCAGCGCTCGACGAACGCCGCGTAGTCTTCGGGCGTGTCGATGCCGACGGCCGCGCGATCCACGAGGACGACCGCGATCGGCCCGGTCTGTCGGGTCGGGTCGCGCTCCCACGCGACGGCGCGGAGTTGTTCGAGTCGTTCGACGTCCTCGGTGTTGGACGGGCCGTCGCCGTGGGGCAGCTTCGCGAGCTGTTGCAGAAAACCGGCCCGATAGGCATACGTTCCGACGTGCAGCAGCCACCGGCTGGGGTCGTCGACTCGCCCGTTGGTATCTCGCGGAAACGGGATCAGGCTCCGTGAGAAATACATCGCGTGACCGCCGGCATCGACGACGACCTTGACGCAGTTCGGATCGGCCGGCGAGCCGGCGCCCGTGCGGGGACCATCGGCGGGAAACGGACACGCCAGCGTGCCCATCCGGCAGTCGGCCGCCCGGCGCATCCGGTGGATGAGGGCGTCGAGATGGGCAGGCTCGATTTCCGGCTCGTCGCCCTGGACATTGATCACGAGATCGTCGTCGTGCAGGCTCAGGCCGGCGGCGCACTCGGCGACGCGGTCGGTGCCGGAGGGGTGGTCGGCCCGGGTCAGAAAGGCCCGCCCTCCAAACGATTCGACGGCGTCCGCGATTCGCCGGTCGTCGGTGGCGATGACCACCTCGACGATGGCGCCGGCCTGAGACGCCCGTTCGTGGACGTGTTGGATGAGGTATCTGCCGGTGTCGCGTGCCAGAGGCTTTCCGGGGAACCGGGTCGAGGCGTACCGAGCGGGGATAATGGCGATGGTCTTCACGTCCGGTCAGGATATCCACCGGGCGTCTAGGGGTCAAAAGGAGCAGCCGTCAGGGTCGGGAGGCGTTGAGTTGACGGCGGGGTGTGAGGCTCCGACAATCACGATCGATCCCGCGTGGAGAGACTCGCGGGACGGGCCTCATGTAAAGAACGAGCGAGTCGACGGAGGACAATTATGTCGATCAGGAACAGAAACATCGTATGGATCGCGGCGGCGACGGTGGCGGCCTTCATCGTGCCCGCGCACGGGACCGTGGGCGTGAAGGACATCGGCCCATCGTTTGGCCCCGCACAGCAAAAAAGCCACAAGGATGCCGACAAGAAGAAGAAAAGGGAGACAGGCGACAAGGCCGCCAAAGCCGGTGAGACCGAGCCGACAAAGGCTCCAGCCTTGAACTTCAAGATGAAGGACATAGACGGCAAGGAACGCAACCTGATGGACTTCTACGGCAACGTGATCTTGATGGTCAACACGGCGTCTGAATGTGGATACACGCCGCAATACGCAGGACTGGAGGAGTTGTTCCAGATTTATCAGCCGCAGCACTTCGTCGTCCTGGCCTTTCCGGCGAACAACTTCGGCGGTCAGGAGCCGGGTACGAACAAGGTCATCAAAAAGTTCTGCCAGGATAAATATGCCATCACGTTTCCGCTGTTCGCGAAGGTCTCGGTCAAGGGCAAGGACCTCTGCGATTTGTACAAATACCTGACGAGCAAGGATGCGGGCCACAAGTTCGGTGGAGACATCCCGTGGAACTTCAACAAGTTCCTGATCAGCCGGAAGGGTGAGATCATCGGGCGATTCAAGCACACCGTTCACCCGACCAAGAGCAAGAAGCTGATTGCGGCGATTGAGAAGGCCTTGGCCGAGCCGGTGCCATCCGATTCGCAGTTGGCGGTGAAGGAGCCACCCAAGCCCTCAATGAGCGCGGTGCGGGACTAGACGCCGCGGTC
>CAYQDV010000256.1:0-5064 GCA_964416295.1 uncultured Planctomycetaceae bacterium | reverse complement strand
GCCGGCGCGGCGGGCGCGCATCCAGGTCGCGGACGGCTCGGCGCAACTCGTCGATGCCTTGTCCGCGATGGGCGACGGTCCCGACGACGGTGACGCCGAGTTCGCGGGCCAGGGCCTTGCAGTCGATCCGCAGGCCGTGGGCGCGGGCGACATCCATCATGTTGCAGGCGATGACGGCGGGAACGCCCAGGTCGATGATCTGGGAGGCCAGATAGAGATTGCGTTCGAGGTTGCTGGCGTCGATCACGATCAGGACGCCGTCCGGGCGGGGGACGCCGCGGATGTGGCCGAGGAGCACGTCGCGGGCGACCTTCTCGTCCGGTGAGCGGGCTGAAAGACTGTAGGTGCCCGGCAGATCGATCAGGGACACGAAATCCCCGATGAGGGTGCCTTCGCGTTTCTCGACGGTGACACCCGGGTAGTTGCCGACCTTCTGTCGCAGGCCGGTCAGTGAGTTAAAGACGGTTGTTTTTCCGGAGTTGGGGTTGCCGGCGACGGCGATGCGTTTCGGCGGGCACCGACGCGCCGTCGAGCCAGCCGACGCACCGTCAGTGAGTGTCATCAGGCGCCCCCGATGACCACCGTCGCGGCCTCGCGTTTTCGCACGCTCAGGCGGTATCCTCGGACGAGCAGCTCGAGCGGATCGCCGAGGGGGGCGGCGCGAATGAGTCGAACGAGGGCGCCGGCGGTCAGCCCCATTTCGCGGAGGCGGTGTCGCGTTTCAGGCGGCCCTTCAAGGCGCACGATTCTGCCTGACTCGCCGATTTCAAAATCCGCCAACACGCGATCGGTAGAGGCCATTTCGCACCTTTCATCGTGCCGTGCCCAAGATCCGCAACGCCCCGAGCGTTCGGTCCATCGCGACCCGGCGATCGGAATCGCAATTGAGACTCAATCTCAACTAGTGATAGCATGCGCAGAGAGGTCTGTCAACGGCGTCGCGTCGAGAATGTCATCTTCGGGGTATGTGATCTTCGAATCGGACCCATAGCATCAGGCCTCAGGACGGAGGCGGCGGTAGTGGATGAGACGTAATCCGAACGGGCGCAGAAGATTACGAAAACAACACTCAGCGGCCCGCGGAAACCTGGTGCGAGCCGGACGCGAGGTCGTCGACCTCCTGAGCGAGCTTATCCTTCATGATGCGTCCGACCTTGAACTTGACCGTCCGCTTGCTCGGGACTTGGACCCGCTCAAGTGTCTTGGGATTCTGTGCGATTCGCGGTGCCCGCATCTTGCTCTCGAAAACGCCGAAATCGCGGAATTCCAAGCGATTTCCCCGTCCCAGCTCGTCAATGATTTCGTCAAGGAACGATTGAAGGACGCGTTTGACCACAACACGCTTGTTACCCGTCCGATCCGCGATCCGATCGATCAACTCTTTCTTCGTGACGGTCCGCATGCCTGATTCCTGTTCCCGTGTCGCTCGACCCTCTGGGGCCGACCACCCGATCGCGCTGCCGACGGTTGTCGACCACCCGGGCGGGCGCCGCGGTCGCGACGCCCGGCCGCTCCACGCCGCCGAGCCACGTAAACCATCGTACAGCAAACAGTTCTGAATCGCAAGACCCAATTTCCTGGAAGCGTGTGGCGGTCGGGTGACCGATAATCCGCCCCCGATGCGGCGAGAATGTCAGACGCGCAGCGGCGGCGCGATCGAGCCGATGCCCGACCGTGCCGCGAGTCGTGCTCTCGTTGGATGGCACGGGAAGGATGTGTGGCCGCTTTTTACCCGGGAGCGGGCCGGAGGATCACTCCTCGGCGAGAACGGCCCTGAGCAGAACGAATAGGGCCGCGGCGTCGTCGGTGACGGCCGGCAGTGTGATCAGGGCCAGCCGATCGGGCCGGAGGCGGAGCGCAGACGACGTCTCGATGGTTCGGATCGTCGGGCGACCCACGTCAAAAGGGACGCCGTCGACCTTCGCCCGCTCCGCAACCATGCTCATCTTCAGGTCGATGTTCTTGAATGACACGGTTGTCTCATCAGCGTGATCGACCCGAAGGCGAATCGAGAATCCCTCGCGAACGCCGGGCGATTGTTCCACGACGAGACATCCGTCGTCACGCCGGACCATGTAGGATACGGCGGCGCCGACCGTAACCGCGGCATCCTGACCGACGTTGCAAAGGATCGTGGGCGCCGACAGCGTCTGGCAGGCACCGTGAGGGAGTCCGTCGTGATCCGCAGCCGCGAGCCGATCGCGGATCCGGCCATCCACCACTTGAAGCAGCGCGTCTCCGGCGCGGATCGAGACATTGTCGCCGATCAGGACAACGCCCGCCCCGGTGGAGTCGTTTCCGGCGGGCGCGGGCTTCGCCTCAGGCCGTGCTTCCGCCCGGCGCGGCTTGGCCGAATCGTCGGCGGAAGCGTCCGGCGACGCGCTCGCGGCATCGGACACGACCGTTACCGGCGCCGGCGCGCGTACGATCTGCATTTCGATCCGCACGACGCCGGTTGTGTCATCAGCGGGCGGTGCGCCCTGCGCGGCGGGCGCCGTCACAACAATCAGGGACGCGACGCCCCAGCCTACCAAGCATGTATTCGTCATCCGTTTCATGACTGTCAATGTCCTCATGTTCAATCACCTTGAATGGACTGCCACCGTGACAGATCCAGCCGACCGATGGGACGGCGTGTTCGGAGAAACGACGGATCGACGTGGACGACGATGCGGGGGCCGATGTCGCGAGCGCGGGGAGCGGACGGCGCCGGTCGATGGGCTCCGGTCGAAGCCCGGCCGGCCCAGTACGATCCGGCACACAGCAGGATGCAAGCAGCCACGGCTCGCCGGACAGAGACCCTTCGGCGCCGCCCGGGCGATGTCCCGGTGGAATCCGCATCGACGAGACGTGCGACGATATCCCGCCGGGTGTCGGGCGAGAGCTGCCGCAGCGGGGAGGCCGCGATCATGGCTTCCACGTTGCGTTCAGGCATGGTTCACCTCCGGGCAGAGCCTCTCGCGAAGCCCATCCAGCCCACGGGCGTAGTGGCTCGTCACGGTCCCGAGCGGCTTGCCGACCGTCTCGGCGATCTCCCGAAATGTCAGACCGGCGTAGACCTTCAGCACGATCACCTCCAATTGTGGGGAAGGCAGCAGCTCCAAGGCTGTGCGGACGCGGGCCGATCGGTCTCGTTCCGCCGCGTTCGGGGCCGGCGGGGCGAGAAACGCCACCCCGCAATCGGGCCATTCGTGGGGCATCGGGCGCCGGGCCGCCGACCGATGCCGGTCGACCGCAAGGTTCCGCAGGCAGCGCATGACAAACGGCCGGGCGGACTTCACGGGATGGCGGCTTCGGACCATTTTCAACAGGACGTCCTGGATTAGGTCTTCGGCGTCTTCCATCCGACCCACCAGCGCCAGGGCGTAGGCCGTCAGGGCGCGATGATGCTCGAGGAAGAACGACGCCCACGCGCGGCCGGGTGCGGGTCCGTGTTCGTTCAATCGATCGGCCTCCGTCGACTCCGTTCGATCGCGGCGTCTATGAGGAAGACGACGGACGGGACGCCGTTTATGCAGGAAACCCGGAAACGTCCCTTGTCCGCACCACCGCGGCCGTGATGGGAGGGCTGCTCACTCGCGCTCGGAGACGGAACACTCCGGAGTGTGCGCGTTTTTGTCCTGTCCCGCATGACCACCGCCGTGATACAATCTCATCGTGCAACGCGCGGACCGTCACCCGACCGGACCCCGGCCGGACGGAACCGCCTCCATGGCAGCAGCCTTCCGGTGTCGCGGAGAGGATCCCGCGAGATGTTCGTGTCGGCGTTGCCACAGCCAATGGTGAATGATGGTTGCCCTCCCTGTAGCAGACAAGACCGCTCGCGACGGCAAAAGCAGTTCGTCGGGGGGTTGTGATCCGAACGGCCGGTGCGGAAACGGCATGGAAAAGATATATCCGACGTGTGCCGTGCGATATGGGTTCATGGGGTATATCGGCGAGTTCCGGTATGCGCCGAGGATGCTGTTCGGCTGCGGTCAAAAGGTTGTGATTCAGTCGAACCGGGGGATAGAGGTCGGCGAGCAGGTCAGCTTGACATGTACGGGCTGCGACAAGTCCGTCAGCCGGCAGCAGATGATGCGTTACGTGAAGGCGAGCGGATCGGAATACCTTCGGTTGAAGGCGGGCCGGATTCTTCGCGCCGCCAGCGATCAGGACTTGGCGGAGGAGCGGAAGCTGAATGAGGAGGCCGACCGCGAGATGGTTCGAGCCCGTGAGCTCATCGCGGAACAGGGCGTTTCGATGAAGCTCATCCGGTGCGAGCACCTGTTCGGCGGTGAGCGCGTGATCTTTCATTTCATGTCGGAAGAGCGTGTCGATTTTCGTGAATTGGTACGGAGCCTGGCTCACGAGTTTCATACGCGAATTGAGATGCACCAGGTGGGATCGCGTGATGAGGCGCGGCTGGTCGCCGACTACGAGATTTGCGGACGCGAATGCTGCTGTCGAAATTTCCTGAAGAAACTCCGGCCCGTCGCGATGCGGATGGCCAAGCTTCAGAAGGCCACGCTCGATCCGTCGAAGGTCTCCGGCCGTTGCGGCCGGCTGCGATGCTGCCTGCGCTACGAGCAGGAGGGTTACGAGGTCATGAACCGCAATCTGCCGAAGAATGGAGCACGCATTCGAACGGCGAGCGGTGTGGCCACCGTGATCAATCGGCAGGTGCTCACCCAGCTCCTGACTGTTGTATACGACAACACAAATCGTGAAACCATTGCTCTGGAGGAGGTGTTGGAGCGCGGCCTGCCCCGGAGAACGGACTTCGGCAGCCGCCCGGCTGCGACACGACCGGGACGGCACGGCGAGCGGGCGCCGGCAACACCCGACAGGAAGACACGCGGCCGCAAGGCCAAGGACCGACCGCGCGACGCAGCGGCCCCGCCCGGGACTGTCCGCGCCGCCCTAAGGCCGCCGATAAGGTTCCCGTTTTCTTTTTTAGCGTGCTTTGACCCGCCATTTGACCAAGGTCAAAGTCACCATTTTAGTCCGGTGGATAGTAAGTATGAACCCCCTTTCCCCACATTCAGCAATGTATCCCCGGCAGTAAAACCAACGCAATAATGG
>CAYQDV010000255.1:0-5070 GCA_964416295.1 uncultured Planctomycetaceae bacterium | reverse complement strand
GACGAGATCAACCGGACGCCGCCGAAGACGCAGGCGGCCATGCTCGAGGCGATGCAGGAGCGGCAGGTGACGGTCGGTGGCGAGCGCCACGTGCTCGAGCCGCCGTTCTTCGTCCTGGCCACGCAGAACCCGATCGAGCAGGAGGGAACCTATCCGCTGCCGGAGGCCCAGCAGGATCGGTTCATGTTCAAGATCTATATCGGCTATCCGAGCTATGACGAGGAATACGAGATCGCAACGAAGACAACGGTAGAATATGACGTCGACGTGGAGACAGTGGTGTCGGCGCAGGAGATTCTCGACATGCAGCAGATTGTCCGGCGCGTGCCGGCGGCGCCGCCGGTCGTCCGGCACGCGCTCGACCTGGTCCGGAAGACGCGCCCCGACGAGCCGGGGGCGCCGGAGATCGTGGTGAAAAACCTGACGTGGGGCGCCGGGCCGCGAGCGGTCCAGTTTCTGATTCTGGGCGCCAAGGCCCGGGCCGTGCTGCGCGGCAACTTCCACGTCTCGACCGAGGACATCCGCGCGGTCGCCCATCCGGTCCTGCGGCATCGGATCGTGACGAACTTCGCCGCTCAGGCGGAGGGGTTGACCCCCGATCGGCTGATCGACGTTCTGTTGGAGACGACCGAACCGCACACCGGCGGCCTCATGGCCGACGATCGGCTCAACAAGGTGATCGAGGGCGCCTAGCGAGGGCCGGCCGAAGGAGCGCGCCCCGGCGTTTTGACTTTTTGACGTTTTGACTTTCTGACGTTTCCATGCCCGTGAGCGCGACCCACTACCTTCGTCCGGACGTGCTGTCGCGTATCAGCGATCTGGAGTTCCGCGCCCGATCGGTGATGGAGGGATTCGTCAGCGGTATCCACCGCAGTCCCTATCAGGGACAGTCGGTCGAGTTTGCCCAGCATCGCGAGTATGTGCCGGGCGACGACATCCGCCATCTCGACTGGCGGGTCTACGGCAAGACCAACCGCTTCTACATCAAGCAGTTTGAGGAGGAGACGAACCTGCGTTGCCAGATTCTCCTCGACTGCTCGAGCTCGATGCGCTATCCGGAGCATTCGGCCGGATCGGACCGGATGACCAAGTTTGAATATGCCGCAACGGTGGCCGCGTGCCTGGCTTATCTGCTGGTCCACCAGCAGGACGCCGTCGGCCTCACGCTGTTTGACAGCGACCTCCGGACGAACATCCCGCCGCTGTCGAGCCTGGCACACCTCCGGTCGTTGATCGGGCATATGGAGCGTGCCCGGCTGGAGCAACCGACGGAGTCGAACGCCATGTTCCGGCGGATCGCGGCGCAGCTTCCGGCGCGGGGCGTGATCGTGGTCGTATCGGACCTACTGGCGGACGTGGAGGACGTACTGACGGGCCTGCGACGGTTTCGCGAGCCGGACCGCGACGTGATCGTGATGCACGTGCTGGACGAAGACGAACGCGTGTTTCCGTTTCAAGACAATACCCTGTTTGAAGGGCTGGAGCACGCCGATCTGCGGGTGTTCGCCGATCCGCAGTCGCTGCGGACGGCCTACCTCGAGGCGGTGAACGGTTTCATCGCCCGGGTTCGTTCGGCGTGCGTCAACCACCGCATCGACTACGTCGGTCTTTCAACGACCGATGCACTGGACGTGGCCCTGCGCAGCTACCTTGCGGCGCGGGCACATCTGATCAAGGCCAGAGCATGAGGAAAAACCGAAAACCGAAAGCCGAAAGCCGAAAAACCAATCAGAGTCACGACCGTGAGGGAGTGGTCGGCTGTCGCGTGAACGACTCCCTCACGGCTGCGGTTCTGACTGTGTGTACCCGTTCCCGCGTACGCTCTGAGAACTGAGAACTGAGGACTGAGGACTGACACGGGAGATCAGAACATGATGGAGTGGTTGTCGGGATTCTTGTTCAATCCGGCGCTGGCGGCGGGAACGGCGGCGGTGGCAAGCCCGATCCTCATTCACCTGTTCTCGCGACGGCGTTTCCGGCGCATCCGGTGGGCGGCGATGGCGTTCCTGCTGGACGCCCAACGGAAGAATCGGCGTCGCGTGCGGATCGAGCAACTGATTCTCCTGTTTCTCCGTTGCCTGGCGGTCTTCCTGATCGCGATGATGATCGCGCGTCCGTTCGTTCGGCCGAGCCTGGCGGCGTCGTTGATCGGTGCGGCTCCACGGACGGAGCGGATCGTCCTGATCGATGACTCCTATTCGATGGCCTACCGGACGGAGGACGGCGGGGCCGCCGTGTTTGAGGACGCGACGCGGGCCGCGGAGACCCTGGCCCGCTGGATCGCCGGAGAGTCCCCGCAGGATGCGCTGACCCTGTTGACGACGCGTGACCCGCGGTCGCCATCGCTGGCGCTGCCGAGCCTGTCGGAGGAGAATCTGCGGCGTCTGCACGATCATCTGCAAACGCTCGCGCCGAGCCAGCAGCCCGCGCGGATGGCCGACGCGCTCGTGGCCGTCGCGGACCTGATCCGCCGGGCGCCGGTCCAAACTAATACGGCAGTCTATGTCATAAGCGATTTCCAGCGTCACGACTGGGTGCGTCCGGTCTCGTCGGATGAGGAGGCGCCGCGGAGCGTGATCGCTCCGCTGGCGGACGCGGCGGGCGATTCGGATCGCCTCACGCTGGCGCTGATCGACGTCGGGGCGGCGGCCCCGCGCAACGTCGCTCTGACCGCGATGACGCCGCTTCAGCCGCAGTGCATCGCGGGCGTTCCGGCGCGATTCGAGATCGCCGTGGCCAATCATACGCCGACGGCGCTGACCGATGTCGAATTGAGCGTGGCCATCGCGCGGCGTGGTGCCGGCGTGGCGGAGGCGCCGGCGGACGGCGCCGTGCCGGTGCGTGCTCTGCCGCCGGTTCTGATTCCGCGGCTGGCCGCGGGACAGGTCGTCCGCGAGCCGATCGAGGTGACCTTTCCCGGCGACGGCTCGGACTTTCTGGAGGTCGAGCTGGCGGGTTCCGCGGCACGGTCGGACGGACTGCGGGTGGATAATCGGAGGTCGGTGGCGGTCGCTGTGGCCGCCGCGGTTAATGTGCTGATCGTCGACGGACAGCCGAACAACGACCCCTACCGCGACGAGGTCTATCTGCTCCGGACCGCTCTGCGCCCCGCGGGGCGCGTGGCCAGCGGCAACGACGTGACCGTGATCGACGAGAGCGAACTCGATTCCGTCGATCTGAACGGCGTCCACTGTCTGGTTCTCGCCAACGTATATCAACTCAACGACACGGTCCGTCGAAGCATCGAGCGCTACGTCCGCGGCGGCGGCGGGCTGGTCCTCTTCGCCGGCGATCAGGTGGACCCAGATGTATACAACCGTCAGTTATTCGACGGGGGTCGCGGGCTTCTTCCCGCGGCGCTGGGCGAGGTCGTGCAGACGGCGGCCAACGCCGAGCCCGTCACGTTCGGCGACTGGGACAGCGGCGAGCCGATGCTCCGGGCGTTCGTGGACGATCTGGCGGTCTTGCTCCGCCAGGTTCGGATCGACCGGCTCATCACCGTGGAGGAGGCGGTGCCGGGCGCAACCGACGCAACGACCCGTCCGGCGACGCCGCGTTCGGATGGGGTCGAGCGAGAGAAACGGCCGCCCGCGGTCGTGTTGGCGCGCTTCAGCGACGGCCGGCGTTCGCCGGCGCTGATCCGGCGGCCGTATGGACGCGGGAGCGTGCTGTTCGTCGCCACGAGCGCCGATCAGGCATGGAACGACTGGGCCGGCAACTTCAGCTATGTGCCGGTGATGCTCGAGATGGTCCTGCACATGGCCCGGCGGTCGGACGTGCCCACACAGGTTCCGGTGGGCGAGCCGATCGTCTGTGGCCTGGATGCCACCGAGTTTCAGACGGCTGCGGCGGTTCGACCCCCCGGCTATCCGCTCGAGCCGGAGATCGCGATTCCCGCGACGCCGGACGCGGAGGGTCACGCCGCGTTGCGTTTCAAGGGCACCTCGAAGGCGGGGCTGTATCGTTTCATGCTCACGCGCCTCACCGGCGAGCCGGTCGTGCGCTACGCCGCGGTGAATCCTGACCCGGTCGAGTCGAATCCGGCGCGGATCGGGCGGATCGAGCTTGAAGAGTCGCTTGTCGAGATGGATTTTGACTTCGTGGAGGACTCGTCGGTGTTTCAGGAGGGATCGGCGGGTACTCGCCGGGAGATGTGGTGGCCGCTTCTCGTGTGTGCCGTGGGGGTGCTGATGACGGAACATACGCTGGCGTGGTGGTTTGGGAGAAGAGGATGATGCATCAAGGATTTCGGGGACACCTCGGTTGAGCCATGGCGATTGGGGCGTTTGACATCCTGGCTCAGGGGCTGACGACGGTCCGGGAGGAGACGCGCGTCGAATTGGCGCGGTGGTCGACGGGCAATGCGCTGCTGGTGGGCGCGTTGGTCGCTGCGGTGGTGCTGTATGCCGTGGCCTGGATGTATCGGCGGGAGGGGCGCGGAGCCGTGTCGCGGCGGCTGCGCTGGGCGCTGGTCGGGTGTCGGGTCGGCGTGTTGTTGCTGCTGGGCGTGATCGCGCTGGAACCCGTCCTCACGAAGTACCTCCATCGCAAACTGGACGCCTGTTCGCTCGTGCTCATGGACGCGTCGGCGAGCATGGGCCTGACGGATCGGTACCGCGAGGACGCCGATGCCACGCGGGTCGAAAAGGCGTTCGGGCGTCTGCCCGCCGATGGGGTCCGCCGGGCGGCGCTCGTGGAACACGTGGTCAACGTCGCGGGCGGCCGTTTTCTGCGCGACCTGGCGGCGCGCAATCATGTTCGGGTTTTGTCGTTCGGAGACGACGTGCAGCCGCAGGGGTTCGTATCGTTTCAAGGCGATGCCGGCGAACGGCCCCCGCCCGACATCCCGCCGCTGCACCTCTCTCCGACCGGCCGGACCACCGACATCGGCCTGGCGATTCGACGGGCGGTCGACGCCGCGGGTGGCTCTCCGGTGGCGGCGCTGGTGGTGCTGTCGGATGGCGGGTTCAACATCGGCGAGGATCCGAAGGTGGTGGCCCGGTTTCTAAAACGCAAGAATATCCCGCTCTATGCCGTCGGCATCGGCGATCCGGCCGAGCCGATCAACGT
>CAYQDV010000254.1:0-5072 GCA_964416295.1 uncultured Planctomycetaceae bacterium | reverse complement strand
GCGATGGCGTTTCAGTTCAACCAGGGTGATCGGCCGCTGGCGGGCTACACGATCCAGCGGGGCGTGGGCCGCGGCGGATTCGGGGAGGTCTATTACGCCACGAGCGACGGCGGCAAGGAGGTGGCGCTGAAGTACCTCCGTGAGAATCCCCAGGTTGAATTGCGCGGCGTCACGCACTGCCTGAACCTCAAGAGTCCGTACCTGGTCTCCATCCACGACATCCGTCAAAACGCCGAGGGCGATTCCTTCGTCATCATGGAATACGTGAGCGGCCCGTCGCTGCGGGATCTGCTGAACGCGGCGCCCGGCGAGCGGGGCGGTTCTCCGTCGGGGCTTGGCCCTCAGAAGGCGGCGTACTTCCTCCGCGAGATCGGCAAGGGGTTGTCGTATCTGCACGACCGTGGCATCGTGCACCGGGACATGAAGCCGGGCAACATCTTCTATGAAGACGGCTATGTGAAGATCGGCGACTACGGTCTGGCGAAGATCATGGCGGCGAGCCAGCACTCGGGTCAGACGGTCTCGGTGGGGACGGTTCACTACATGGCCCCGGAGGTGGGGAGCGGGAACTATGACCGGACGATCGACATCTATGCGTTGGGGGTGATTCTGTACGAAATGCTGCTGGGTCGTGTGCCGTACAGCGGAGCGACGATGGGTGAGGTGTTGATGAAGCACCTGACGGCCCAGCCGGTGGTGGATGAACTGCCCGAGCCGTTCCCGCGTGTGATTCGGAAGGCCCTCGCCAAGGACCCGAAGGACCGCTACCAGACCGTCAACGAGATGGTGTCGGAATTGTTCGAGGTCGAGGACCTGAACCGATCGGTCGCGGCGTTTGAACCGGCGAGCCTGTCCACCCTCGCCGGGCGCGCGGCGAACGAGGCCCGTGTCGGAATCGGCGCGGCCGGGCAGGCTGGTCACGGCGGTGTTGAGGTTCGCCCCCTCGGCACCGGAAGCAGCAACGTCGGCCAAGGCGTGCCGCCGCCGGTCATCGACCCGGGGGCGGTGGCGGGTCGACTCGGGCATGCGGAAGGACGCATCACCGGTCGTGTCGACCCCGTCCTCGCAGAACCGCACGCGGGCGAACCGGCACGTCCGCCGCTCAAGGTCGCCGAGAATATCCTGCTGGCGGTCATGGCCTGCGCCGGTATGTCGACCGCCGTGGCGATTGTAATGGGCGAAGCGCTGCCGTTCGCGCTGACGCTGTTCACGGCCTGCCTGACCGTCATCGGCGGAGTGCTGGGCGGGTACTGGATCGCTGCCCGGAGATCGACCAGACACGGTCAGTGCGTGCCGAAGCTGATCGCCGCCGCCTTGGTGGCCGCCGTGATCGGACCGGCCACCACGATCGTCCGACACGGCGGACTGCTCTTTTCGATTGATGACTTGAAGATGCCGATTCTGCTGGCGATCCTGTGCCTCAACTGGCGCCGCCGCCTCGACGAAGGCCGACGCCGGCACCTCTCGCTCCGGTTGGCGTTTACCGCGGGCCTGTTCGGCTTCGTGGCCGCGACCGTCTTCGCCGACGGCCAATGGCTGCCCATGGCCGTTCTGCTTGCTACGGCATCGCTGGGGTTTCAGGCCGTCGCAGGCTCGTTGCGATGGCCGCGGTCCGCGACGGAGACCGGAATGGTGGACGACAACCGGCGCGCCGCGGACGCCGTCGCGGGCAGCGCCGGTGTTGCCGTAACACCTTGGAGCGACACCGCCCGCCACACCGAGACCCTCGCCGCGCCCGATCGGGCCGCGTCGCAGCCGGAAGTCCGGCCGGCCGCTGCCACGAGCGTGCCACGGACCGAGGGTGTTCGGGCGGCGTGGATGTTGCTGTCGGCACTGTGTCTCGCCGCATCGAGCCTCACGTTTATCGCCGCGGGTGTCATGGATCTGGATGAGGGCGTGTTTGGCGTTTGTATCATCGGCGGCATCACCCTGTTCCAAGCGTTTTTGTTCGCGCTGAGTTGCGCGATTCCACGGTACCGCAAGGGGCTGTGGCGCGGCATCTTCCGCAAGGCGGTGTTCTTCGGTGGGATCGCCGTGAGTGCAGGTTGCGGCGCTTCGATCGGGTTGTTTAACCTCGAAGACGAGGCGTTGTTTCTCGCGCTGATCGGCGTGATCGCCGGTGGACTGACCATGCTGTTTGTCTGGTTCATCCCGGTGGCGGCATATGCGCCGTCGGTGGACGTCCCCTCGGGCGAACAGGAGGACGGGCGGCGGTGGTGGAGCGCGAAGCGATACCTGATCGCGGGCGGCGCCTTGCTGGGCGCCGACGCGCTGCTGCTGCCGATTCTCATGGTCAGCACCCACGAGAGCGACTGGCAGGATGTGTTGCCGGGGGGCCTCATCCCGCTCGGCACGGTGGGCGTGGTTTTCATCATGGCCGGGCTGGCAAAGGCACGGGCCGTCCGAAGCGGCAAAGGCCGAGTGGAGAAGTTCACGCTGCCGCTTCGCCGCGTCTTCGATGTGGACAGTAGGACGAACGTGTCCGGGTTGATCGAGCGCCACCTGACCGCATTGGGCTACCAGTTGGTCGGCAAGTCGGACCTGCTCTGGTCGTTCGTCCGTGGCAACTGGGCCGCTCATTTGTGGCAGTCCAACATCCAGGAGTGGAAGACCAAGTTGAATATCGCGGCGTATCAACTGGCTGGCGGCGGTCTCCGACTGACGGTCTATCTGAATCTCGACGCTCCGTTCAACAACCCCGGCCAAAAACGGATGGCGGCCCTTGATCGTGAACTTTCGGAGCTGGTCGAGTTGCTCGGCGGTCGCGAGGTGGCCGGTGAGGCGCAGAGGGCAGTGGCATGAACGGCGGATCAGTCGGCATCGCGTTGGGGCTGGGCGTCGTGGTCGTGATCTTGTGCGCGGTGGCCTTCGCCATCTATGCACTGGTGAAGCGACGAAGCCATTCGGGCGCAGCGGGTGCCATCCTGCTGCTCTTCTTCGCGGGCGCAGGGCTTTGCGCCTTGCTGCTCCCACTTGCGATGGCACCACGTTCGAGGTCGGAGCCGCGTGCCACTGCGGTCGCGGTGTCCGGCAGTGAGACCGCGGCCGGCACCTCGGGGCAGGCCCCGCACGTCAGCCGCCAGACCGTCGTCACGGCCCGTTCACGACATCCGCACCGTGTGGTGCCGGGCGCGCTGTCGGACACCCTTCGCGGCCGGCGGCTGGGTCAGCTCATCGCGGCGGCGACCATGGGGGGACTGCTCGTTCTCGCCTACGTGTTTCTCGACGCGGGCGCGCGACGCCGATACACTTGGCCTCTCAGAGCCGGGACGGCCGTCGTTTTTCTCGCCATCTGCGCGCTGCTGTGGCGTTTCGGACCGTTGATGTAGGCGGCGGCGCCGGGCACCGGCCGACAGCGACGGGGCGACATGGACACGCAGGACGCGGACCAGTTCCTCATAAAGGCGATTCGCACCGGCGACCAGCGGGCGTGGCGCCAGTTGATCGAGCGATACCAGGGACGGCTGCTGGCGTTCGCACGAAGTCGACTTGGCGCGGGCGCCGACGCGGAAGATGCCCTCCAGGAGGCGTTTCTCGGTTTTGTTACCAGTCTCAAACACTATGACGAGACCCGTTCGCTGGAGACCTATCTCTTCGCGATCCTCCGATACAAGATTGGCGAGGCCCTTGGGCGTCGACAACGTCGCGCGGAGATCACGTCCGGATTCGACATCGACGACGATTCGCCCACCCTGCCCGCGCCGGCCGATTCCGAGACGCCCAGCCGAGTCGCCGCGGCGCACGAGCAGGACGCCCGCCAGGCCGATGTGCTGGCGTCGATCCTTCGGACGCTGATCGAGGACTACCGCGACCGCGGCCGGCTGGACGACCTGCAGGTCATCGAGTTGCTTTTCTACGTTGGTCTGCGCAACAAGGAGGCCGGCGCGCGGCTCGGCCGAGATGAAAAGGCGGTCGCCGGGGTGAAGTTTCGCGCCCTCGGCCGCTTGCGGGAGTTCCTCGCGGAGTTGAACGACGCCGACCGCGGACTGCTGAGCGAGCAACAACTGTCGAGCGAGACGACCATCGCCCGTGTCTGGCGGCAGCGGCGACTGAGCTGCCTGAAGCGGAGCACGATCGGCTCACATCTGCTCGGCGTGCTGGACGAGCCGTGGCAGTCCTATACGGCGTTCCATCTGGATGAAGTCCGGTGTCTCATGTGCCGGGCCAACGCCGAGGACCTCTCCGACGACGGCGGCGAACTGGCGAACGCCCACCGCGGCGAGCAGATGTTTCAGTCGAGCGTGGGGTTTCTGTCGAAGGGGACGTAGCAGCCCGTGGTGGAACTGTGGCACAGGTTTCCAACCTGTGCTGCACCGGTTGAAAACCGGTGCCACAGGGCCCGGATTCGACCTCTGCCACGGGCTGGTATGGACGAAGGCACGGAGGGACGAAGCGAGTAAGGGATTGAGGGATCGAGGGTCGAAGAGCCGCGGGCTTCAGCCCGCTCGCATGGAGCAACGCCCCGCCGCCGGCGTGCTGCGAGCCGGCCGAACGCCCCGTTCGACCGGTACGCAGAGTACGGCGATGCCCAGTTCCAGATTCCCGACGTGGCGGCGTTGCCACCGATCAGCGACTACGGTAACGTGATCGAGATCAGCGAGAAGTTCGGCGGGGCGGACAAGCTCCGGGAGGCCGTGGCGAAGTTGCAGGCGCTGCTCTATGCGGTGTAGGAGGGCGGGATGGCGCTGATTGCGGAGGAACTGGTGGAAGAATGGCTCAATAGGCAGGGATTCTTCACGATTCGGGGACTCAAAGCAGGAAACAGCGAGATGGACCTGTTGGCGATCAAGCTCCGCGACGGAAGTGTGTCGTGTCGGCACGTCGAGGTCACCGTGTCCGTGAATCCGATTAGCTACATCTGCCCTCTTCCGAAGCGACTCCGGAAGAAGACCGGGCGCGGTGCAAACAGTGCGAAGAAGCGCTCGTTCGATGAAATGCGCGAGTGCGTGGATCACTGGATTGGGAAGAAGTTTCGACAATCCAAAAAGGCTGCGTTGAAACAGCAACTCTCAGACGAGACGTGGGCCGAGGAATTCGTGGTGCACAAGGTGAGGTTTCCGGAAGAACTGGAA
>CAYQDV010000253.1:0-5074 GCA_964416295.1 uncultured Planctomycetaceae bacterium | reverse complement strand
CTCGTTGGACAGCGGCGGGCGGGCGGCGGAGCGGATCGGCACGGTCTTCGGCGGGCTGATCGCTGACCAGTCCGGCAAGCGGCAGGGGGACTTCGGCGAGGACGCCTCCGCCGCAGGCCACGACGAGGCCGCCGTGAATCTTGATGAGCCGGACCACGGCCGTGTGCATGTCGACATCATTCGTCCCGACCACGATCAGGTTGTGCGCGTCGTGAGCGACGGTGGAGGCAATGGCGCCGTCTCGCAGTTTGAAGCCACGGACGAAGGCTCGGGCGATCTCGCCGCTGGCGCGGTGGCGTTCGATGACGACAATTTTGGCAAGATCTCGCTCCGGGTCGGCGACGAGGCAGCCGTCGCGGACCGTGGCCGGCTCGACGCTTCGCTCGGTATCGATCCGGTTTTCAAGGACGTGGATGACGTGGATCATCGGAGGAGCCGTTTCCCCCGTGCAGTCCGGCGCCGGAACCGCGTACTCGGCGGGTTCGATCCAATGCGTGTTGATACTGCTTCGCAGGGGGCGGTGAGACTCCGTGTTCGAATTCGCGATGACGCACGCGCCGCCCTCGGCCACGAGTTCTCCACGCCGAAACACCTCGGTCACGCGGCACGATGTCAGGTCTTCCAGGACTGTCAGGTCGGCGCGATGGCCGGGCAGGATGGCGCCGCGCCGGCGGAGGCCGAAATAGCGTGCGGCGTTCAGCGTGGCCAGCCGGACGGCGAGGATGGGATCAAGCCCGTCCGCCACGGCCGTGCGAATCATATAGTCGATCTGCCCCTCGTCGAGCAGGTCGCGGACGTCCTTGTCGTCGGTGCAGAACATGAATCGGCCGGCGGTGTGCGAGCCAATGGCCGGGAGAAGGGCCTTGAGATTTCTTGTTTGGGAACCCTCTCGGATCATAACGTGCAGGCCCTGCCGGAGCTTGTCGAGGGCCTCAGCGGCCGTGGTGCATTCGTGGTCGCTCATGATGCCGGCGGCGGCATAGGCGGTCAGGTCCGTGCCGGTGAGAGACGGGGCGTGCCCGTCCACGATGCCGTCGCGGGTCATGTCGATCTTCGCGAGGACGTCCGCCTGGCCGGCGACGACCCCGGGGTAGTTCATCATTTCGGCCAGCCCGATGACCCAGGGATTCGCGAGGAACGGCTCGAGGTCCTCGGCGTTCAGTTCGGCGCCGGCGGACTCCAACGGGCTGGCCGGAACACAGGAACTGAGCATGACGAAGACGTCGATCGGGGCGTGTTTGGCTGTTCGGAGCACATAAGAAATGCCCTCGGCCCCCATGACATTGGCGAACTCATGGGGATCGGCCACGACGGTCGTCGTGCCGTGTGCGACGACGACCCGTGCGAATTCGGGAACCGACAGGAGGGACGACTCGATGTGGACATGGGCGTCGATGAAGCCCGGGCAGATGTAGCGCCTCTTTAAATCGATCGCTCGCTCGGCCTGATAGGAGCCGGCCCCCACGATCTGATCGCCCAGGATGGCAAGATCGGCGTCGACGATTTCGTGGGAGACGACGTTGACGAGCCGGGCGTTCCGCAACAGGAGGTCGGCCGGTCGGCGTCCGGCGGCACAGTCGACAAGATCGCGAGTAGCGTATTCTGACACGTTCCGGCAACTCCCTGGACAGGACGCAAGGCCTCCGGCGACTTGAAACGTCGGACGACCGGCTCTGCCGCGTCGACAAACTCGGACCCTCGGCCCGAAAGACGGGATTATACTCGGGCGCGGCGAAACGTGTGCGGATCAGGCCGAGGGGGCGATATCCAAAAAAACTTGCCGCGGGCGGTTGCGGATCGGCCGAGATCGGCTAACATTAGTGGTTTTGTAGTCCGTTGCGACGCAGAGTCGGGTTTCCCGGGCCTGCAAGACAGTTGAGGAGAGTATGGCGGTTACGCTCAGATTGGTACGGCTCGGACGCCGGCACCGGCCGTTCTACCGGCTTCGGGTCTCGGATTCTCGGTTTGCCCCGACGGGGCGCTTCATCGAGGAGCTCGGGACGCTGGACCCGCTCCAGAAGGATGTCGCCAAGCAGGCGGTTCTGAAGCGGGATCGGATCGAGCATTGGCTTGGCGTCGGCGCCACCACGTCGGAGACGGTCCGCTCGTTGCTGAAAAAGCACGACATCGGGGCACGCGAGCCTTCGAAGGGCGGCGCGTAGGCCCGGTGGTCGGCGAGCATGCGGATTGACGTCCTGTCCCTGTTTCCCGAGGCATGCGGGCCGTTTTTTGCGGCGAGCATTCTGGGGCGGGCGCAGTCGGCGGGCTTGGTGACGATCTGCTGTCGCAACATACGGGACTATTCTGACGAACCGCATCGCAAGGTCGATGATCGGCCGTTCGGTGGCGGTCCCGGTATGGTGCTGATGTGCCAGCCGGTTTTTGATGCGGTGGATGCGATCGTCGGAGAGGACGATGCGACGCTGGTGCTGCTGACGCCTCAGGGCGAGCGATTCAATCAGCGCATCGCCCGGGAGCTTGCGGCCTCTGACAGGCTGGTGCTGATCGCCGGGCACTACGAGGGATTCGACGAGCGTGTGCGAGCGGGACTGGCGCCACGCGAGATTTCGATCGGCGACTATGTCCTGTCGGGCGGCGAAGCCGCTGCGATGGTTGTCGTTGATGCAGTCGTTCGGCTGGTCCCGGGGGTTCTGGGCCACGAGGGCTCGGTGAAGGAGGAGTCGTTTTCGCTGGGCGGAACCGCGGCCGACGATGGATCGTCGTGTGCGGCCGAGCTTCTCGAGTATCCGCAGTACACGCGCCCGCGGGTGTTTCGAGGCATGGCCGTGCCGCAGGTGCTGGTCAGCGGAAATCACGAGGAGGTCCGGCGCTGGCGTGCGGCGGAGGCCTTGCGGAGGACGGAGGGCCGTCGTCCCGACCTGCTCGCGGCACGTAAGACTGAAGACGACAACGAGACTCGCCGAAACGGATGATGGAGATTGAGTGATGCGTAACAAACTGATTGAAGGTGTCGAAGCCGGGCACGTCCGAGAGACACCCTTCGTGTTTGAAATCGGCAATACCGTATCCGTTGGCGTGCGCATCACGGAAGGCGCCAAGACGCGTGTCCAACCCTTTGTCGGTGTGGTCATCGCACGGCGGGGCTCCGGAACCAACGAGACGTTCACGGTGCGGCGGATCGTGAACAACGAGGGGGGCGAACGAATCTTCCCGCTGCATTCGCCGAATCTGGTGAGCGTCGAGGTGCAGCGGCGAGGCAAGATTCGCAGGAGCAAACTCTACTTCCTTCGGGATCGAGTGGGCCGTGCACGGCGCTTGCGAGAACGCCGCGTCAGCGGCAAGTCGGGCCGCGGCAAGAACGCCAGCCGAGCCACGGGGCGCCGCGGCGGCGCTGCCGGGGACGGCGTGGGGTCGCGCCCGGCGGACAGCGGCAACGTCGCGACACCCGAGGGTCAGGAAGTCGCGGCCGGCGTGTGAGCGTGTCGGCCCTGCGCCGATTTGTTCCCATTTCGCCATTCAGGTCGATTGCCCAGTCCATCCGGATTCCTGTAATCTTCGAGGGGGCTGGCGCGCGCCTGTCCGGCTTGCTTGGTGCCGCCCCGGCTCGGTGCTTCGAGATCGCATGCAAGATGGCACGCGCGTGGCGGAGCGGAGGCGTGATCCGGCGGGTGTCGTTATCATGGGTCGCGCTGACCGTGGACGCTGGTGTGGCGGGTGTGGCGCTGCCAATCTGCTTGCGGTGCAGGTCGTAGCCGCATGTCGAGAGACACCAAACGACTGGGGGCGGCGGGTGAGAAGGCCGCCGCGCGGTACCTCAAGCGAGCGGGGTACAAGATCCTGACCCGCAACTACGTCTGCGCCGCCGGTGAGATCGATCTCATCTGCCTTCGGGATCGCGTGATCGTGTTCGTCGAGGTGAAGACCCGCAAGACGGCCGCAGATGCCGATCCGGAGGTCAACGTGCACGCTCACAAGCAGAGAAAGCTGGTCCAGGTGGCGCGGTCGTGGCTTGCGGCCCATCGCGAACCGGACTGCGCGTATCGGTTCGATGCCGTCAGCGTGATCCTGTCGGATCAGGGAAAGCCCGTGGTGCGGCACATCGTCGAGGCGTTCGTGCCGTCCGGTTGGTAGTGGTGGAGGGCTGGCACGGACCTTCGGGAGACGACTGCGTGGAGCCTTTGATCGATTCGCACTGCCATCTGACGTTCGACGGCCTCCGGGAGCGGTCCGCCGAGGTCATCGCGCGTGCGAAGGCGGTGGGGGTGGAGGCGTTCGTGACGGTTGCGACGGATCTCGCGGATGCGGAGCGGGCGTTGGTTCTGTCGGCCGAGCATGGGTCGGTGCATGTGGCGGCAGGGGTCCACCCGCACGAGGCAGACAAGGTGGTCACCGGGTGGGACGCGGTGCTCGAGCGGACGTGCAAGCGCGGAGACGTTGTCGCGGTGGGAGAGACCGGACTGGACTATCACTATGACTTGTCCGATCGCGAATCACAAAAACGTGTGTTTCGCCGGCAGCTCGAGATCGCCACGGAGGTGGGCAAGCCTGTGATCATTCATTGCCGCCAGGCGCAGGCCGACGCGATGGCGATCCTCGCTGATTTCGATGATCTTCCAGGTGTGGTTTTTCACTGTTTCACGGGCAGCGAGGCGGAGGCCGCGGATATTCTCGATCGGGGATACTGGATGTCACTGACCGGCGTGGTGACGTTCAAGCGGTCCGATGAACTTCGCCGCGTCGCAAGGATGATTCCCGAGGACCACTTGATGATCGAGACGGACTCCCCTTATCTATCTCCGGAACCGGTTCGAAAGGTCCGGCCCAATGAGCCGGCTCACCTGCCCTATACGGCGGCCTGCGTGGCGTTTGAGCGGGGGCTGAGCGTTTCGGCACTTTCGGCGATGACGGTTCGGAACACATGCCGATTCTTTTCGTTGCCGTCGCTCTGAGGTACGGTCGCGGCGCAGCCGGCTCGCGCCGACGGCCCGTCTCGGCCCCATAGGGGCGGCCGCCGGTTCGAGCGATCAGACACAGGGGGGGGATTCGAGGGGTCATGAGTGAGCGTGCCATCGGGATCGATCTGGGCGGCACGGCCGTCAAGAGCGGTCTGGTG
>CAYQDV010000252.1:0-5109 GCA_964416295.1 uncultured Planctomycetaceae bacterium | reverse complement strand
GACAGTTCCTTCGCGGCATTCGCCGCGGCACCAGCTTTCACGATCGGCTCGATGGCGGCCCTCAGTTCCGCGCGGACCCGGGCCAGTGAGGACGGCGTCGAAATCCATTCCGATGCCTGCGCGATTATTGGATCAACGGAGTGGTAGTAGGGCATGAACTCGGGGACGATCCGACGCCCGGCGAGGATGTTCGGAATCGCCAGATGCGGGGTTGAGATCAGCCAGCGGCCGAGAAGCCGGTAGAGCCAGCGATTGGCGTTGTACATGACGATCATGGGCACGGCGTGATAGGCGACCTCGAGCGTGACCGTGCCGGAGGCGGCGAGCACCAATGTTGCCGCTCGGATGGCGGTCGCGCGACCCTGCGGTCCGTCCGAGTAGGTGATCCGGAGGTCGGTCTTACAGCGACCGACAAGGTCTCGGATCAATGCACGGACCTCGGAGTTGGCTGGAACGACCACAAAGCGGGCGTCCTTGAACCGCGCCGTCAGTGCCCGAGCGACCTCCAACTGGCCGGGCAGAACCTCCCGGACGACATGGCGGCGAGACCCCGGGAGGATCGTGATCAGAGGGCCATGCGCGCCACGGAGCCGGGCGATCTCGGCATCATCGCCCGGGCTGGCGATGAATCGGTCGAACGACGGATGCCCCACATAGTGGGCAGAAATGCCAAAGCTCCGGAAATAGGACTCCTCGAACGGCCAGATGCACGCCATGCGATCGACGCGGCGACGGATTCGCCGGTTGCGCCACTCGGCCCAGGCCCACGTCTGGGGGGCGATGTAGTACAGAACGGGAATCCCAAAGCGGCGGCACAGCCTCGCGATCGGTAGATTCAACGTGGGCGAGTCCACCACCACCGCTGCATCGAACCGATGAGAGGACAGGAGACGCTTCACACGGCGCAAGACGCCGATCGCCTCCGGAATGCGCCACACGACGGCCCCGGCCATCGCCGACCGGGTGGTCATGTCGTGGATGGACTCGCAACCGGCGTCCCGCATCGCGGGTCCGGCCAGACCCACGAACGAGCAGTTCGCGATCCGTTCGCCGGCCGCACGGATCAGACCGGCGGCGTGTTCGTCGGCGCTCTGCTCGGCGGCGCTGATAAAGATGCGGGTTGTCTGGTCTTTATCGGACATCATCGCGTGACGGGCACCGGCCGGCGATTCAAAACGGGGGCCTGGCATGGCCGCCGACCGCACTCTGCCGGCACGGTCCCGCTCCCTGCGGCACCACGCTGCGGCCTGTCGAGGCATTCGTCAACGCCGCTGATCGGCTCGCTGGCCGCGTCGGGCCTTCGTTGGTCGAACAACTAGAGTGGCGGCATCGCGTTCTACCCTGCCGACGGACGCTCCCGAGGTTCAATCCGCCCGAGAACGACTGTCTCGCACGATCGCCGAATCCCGACACTAATATCGGAGCAGGCTCGCGGCGGGCCGGACCCACGCCAAGGTCGCTGGTGCCCTGCGGTGTTTGGATCGGTGGGAGGTGTGGGTTCCCCGGTCAAGTGTTCTCAGGGGCAATACACCGGCGGGACGCCGATGCTCCCCACCCAACGAGGCGTGACGTCGCATGAGGCATGACGCGGCACCAACGTCCGTACCATATCGGGCGGCCTCGCGCTGCCGTCGCTCCCATCCAGTGGTCCCGGCGGGGAAATGGTGAATTGTCGGGTTGACGGACGGGGTGTCGGCAATTATCCTGTCGGGATTCGGTGAGGTCGCCGTAAATTCTGGCAGGTTCAAGTGTTGCACTAAGGGAGGTGACGTTTTGGCATCCGCGTTGGTCCGCGACTTGATTGATGCGGGCGTCCATTTCGGGCATCGAGCCAATCGATGGAATCCCAAGATGGCGCCTTACATCCTCGGGAAGCGGAGTTCGATTCACATCATTGACATCCGCGAGACCGTCAAGGGTCTGCTTCGAGCGAAGAAGTTCCTGACCGCAATCGTGTCCCGGGGGCATGAGGCCCTCCTCGTCGGGACGAAGCGTCAGGCACGCGAAATCGTGGAAAAGCAGGCTGTTCGGCTGGGTACGCCCTATGTGTCCGAACGATGGCTCGGCGGCACGTTGACCAATTTCAAGACCATCCGCTCTCGGCTTGCCCGCCTCGAAACCATCGAGGAGGAGATTCGCTCGGGCGCGATCAAGACCTACAGCAAAAAGCGGCAATCGGTGCTCGAACGCGAGCGCCGAAAGATCGCCCGAAACCTCGACGGCATCCGCAAGATGACGCGACTGCCCGGGGCACTGGTGATCATCGATGTGCGGCGCGAGCACATCGCCGTGCGGGAGGCCCGGAAGTTGGGAATCCCGACCGTGTGCCTCGTCGACACGGACAGCGACCCCGATTCCGCGGACATCCTGATTCCCGGCAACGACGACGCGATGCGCGCCGTCGAGTTGATCGTCTCTCAGTTGGTCGAGGCGATTGAACTGGGTCGCCACAGCCGACCGGAGCCGGAAGCCGATTCCGGCGCACCTCGACCCGAGGGGCCTCGACGGTCGAGGCGACTGACGACTACGGCGGTGGCGGAGCGCGAGGCCGCAAAATCTGCCGAGGCTGTGCCGGGCGAAGCCGGGGCGGCCCAACACGAGGTTACGGCCACAGGCGTTGTGGCGGCCGATTCCGCCGGGTCGATGGCCACGGTCGAAGCCGGCGTCGCGGAAACACAGGAATCCACCCCGCCGGCAGGTGTGCAGGACGCCCCCCGGCCCTGAAGCACAGACCGACTCCGAACATCGACGTCCGCTCGATGGGTTCGGACGACAACGAACCGTGACGGTGACTGCCGCGCGTCTCTGCGGCGGGCCGGTGGCCCCAGACTTATCCCACAGGCAGGAGCATTGACATCCATGGCTCAGATTTCTGCAAAAGCAGTTCAGGAGCTCCGAGCGGAGACCGGACTCGCGATGATGGACTGCAAGAACGCGCTGGTCGCGTCGAACGGCGACACGGAAGCCGCCAAGGCGGCTCTACGGAAGAAGTTCGCCGATAAGATGTCCGAGCGATCCGTGAAGGAAGCCGCCAACGGTCGCATTGGCGTCTTTGCCGACGATGATGCGGCGGCTCTGGTCGAGTTGCGATGCGAGACCGATTTCGTCGCAACCAACGACAAGTTCCGCGAGCTGGCGGACCGACTCGCGGAACATTGCGCCAAGAGCGGAATCACCGACGTCGAGGCGTTTCGACAGTCGAGTTTCAAGGACGGCGGAACGGTGGCAGACGCCATCGTCGACGCGTTCGGCATCATCAAGGAAAACATGACCATCCGGCGTCTGGCACGAATCGAAGGGGCCGGAGCGTGCTACGTGCACCACAACGGCCAGGTCGCTGCGGTCATTACGGGCGATTCGCCCCCGGCGGATGCCGGGCGCCACGTGTGTATGCATGTGGCATCTACGCCGGTCATCCTTGGGCTGGTGCGCGAGGATGTTGATCCCGAGGCCGCCAGGGATGCCCGCGAGGCGGCCGCGACGGAAGCTGCGGGTAAACCGCCGCAGATCGTTGAGAAGATCGTCAATGGCAAGATGAACAAGTGGTTCGCCGAGCGCGTGCTCGTCGAGCAGCCGTTCGTCATGGACGACAAGAAAACGGTCGGTGGATTCGGCAAGGAAAACGGATTCGCACTCACTGGTTTCGCCAAATTTGAAGTCGGGGGCGGCAACTGACTGACCCGGGCCGCAATCGCGGCCTTTTTTTTTGCGCGTGACGCTCGACGAAACCGAACAAGTGAGCCCGGCCTGCGGTCTGACCCCAGGCGGAGATCTCGCAAACGGAACCCACGATGGCAAAGAAGACTTCACAACGAACGGCACGCGGACCGCGGTGTCGCTACCAGCGCGTGGTCCTCAAGATTTCGGGAGAGGGTTTCGGAAAGCCCGGTGGTTTCGGGATCGACGGCGACGCCCTGCGGCGAATCGCCGAGGAGATCGTGGCGGTGGCCCAACTCGGAGGCGAGGTCGGTGTCGTGGTGGGCGGTGGAAACTTTCTCCGCGGGGCCACGCTCGCCACGGAATCCGGAATCCCCGAGGCAACCGCGCATTACATGGGCATGCTCGCGACCGTGATCAATGCCCTCGCCCTTCAGGACGTTCTGGAAGCCATGGGCCAGCCCACGCGCGTGCAGTCTTCGATCGCCATTCACAGCGCCTGCGAGAGTTTCATCCGCCGCCGCTGCATCCGACACCTGGAGAAGGGCCGGGTCGTGATCCTGGCCGCCGGCACCGGCCGACCGTTCGTCACGACCGACACCGCAGCGGCCCTCGCAGCCGTCGAGATCAACGCCGACATCCTGCTCAAGGCCACGAACGTGGATGGTGTCTATTCGGCGGACCCGAAGAAGGACTCGGAGGCGGCCTTTCTGCCGCGGTTGACCTACAACGAGGTGATCGACCGCCGCCTGAAGGTGATGGACGTGTCCGCCATCGACATGTGCCAGCAGCACGGCGTCCCGATCGTCGTCTTCGGCCTGTTGAAAGCGGGCAACATGCGAAAGGTCGTCATGGGGCAGAAGGTCGGCACGCGCATCGATGACTGATCGACCGGTGCGGCGGCCGCAGGCGTCAGGCCTCGGCGAGGACGAGTTTCTCCCGAATCGCCCGGATGGCCGCGCGAATCCCGCGCATGTGCGGATGGACGCGCAGCACAGCTCGGTAGCTCTCGAGCGCTTCCGGATAGTGCCCCAGCGCCGCGTGGCAATGCCCAACGTTGGCGAGGGCGCCGAAGTGAAGAGGATTCAACTCGACGGCTCGCCGGGCATCACGCAGCGACGGCAGATAGTCCCCTTCAAGAAAACAGGCCGCTGAACGCTGATGATAGGCCTCGGCGAAGGTTGGCTGCGTTCGGATCAATTCCGTCAGGAGAGGAATCACGCCTTCCGACTCGCCCCGCTGGATCGTCTGAGCGATCCGCACGAGGACCGATCGCCCCAGCGGCCCACCGGCACGAAACCAGATCGACCACAGCGCGTCCTCGGCGGCCAGGACCACCGCGTCCTCAGCGCGGTGCAGCAGTCGGGCCAGGCTCGGCGCGTCTCCGTCTCCGCCGATCCGGCCGAGCGACGCGGCCGCGACTGTCGCGGGTGGCGGCGCTTCGGACGACCG
>CAYQDV010000251.1:0-5188 GCA_964416295.1 uncultured Planctomycetaceae bacterium | reverse complement strand
CCGGACTTGGCGGGATCGTCGGAATCAGGCATAGCGTATAGTGTAACATGAAGCGCGGCGACTCGTGCACATTGGTCGCGTGTTCGGGGCTGACCGACGAGACCCGATGGATGCGTAAGCCCGCCACGCGCAACGCCTCCGTGATGCGCAGGATGGCTCCATAAAGGGCAGATGGCGCAACCACTCCACCGGCCCACTCCGGTGCCGGGCAGTGCCTGCCCAAACGCCGGCCCCGGGCGTCGCGGCTACCGGCGGCATGGGTTGACGGCCATCAATGCCCGTTCGACCGCAATCCGGCTCGTCCGGACGTCTCCGTCATCATTCGCCCCGCAGCGTGTAGCACGCCATTTCCTTGTGGTTCCGTGCGAGCAACCTGCCGTCCACGACGATGAAGTTGTTCCACGTACGATGTGTGAAGATGCGAATCCGGCCAAGCTCCTCGAACGAAGCCGGGCTGGCCCGGACCAGAGCCAGCTCGCCGCGCTCGCTCAAGACGAGCAAGTGGTGGTCCACGAGCAAGAGCGAACCGAAACCATATCGGCTGCCATTCCAGCGGCGTTCGCCCGTCTCCGCGTCGAGGCAGACCAGCACGTCCTTGTTCAAGCCGTACAGGTGACCCTCGTGGTAAACCGACGAGTTGAACTTGTTCCGCAGCTTGGTGCTGTGCCAAACTTGCGTGGCCCGAAACACACCGTCCTGCCGAGTGATCTCGAGAACGCCGCCGCCCATCCCGTATCCTGACGATACGAAGACGCGATCGACCCCGATCGTCAGCGGTTGGGCCGCGTTGACCGCATACGGCGTCTTCCAGGGAAAGGTCCACAGGACCGCTCCCGTCGCGGGGTCGAGTCCGTGAACCGCGCGCCCGGCGAAATCGAGAATCTGCCGTACGCCGTCCAACGTCGTCACTGAGAGCGAGGCGTATGACTGAAGCCCCACATCGGAGGCCCACACCGGCGCCCCGCTCGACTCGTCATACGCCATCACGGAGGGTCCGGTGATGCCCGAGCCGGTGACGACCACCATGCCGTCTATAACGAGAGGTGAGCCGCTCAGACCCCATTCCAGATTGCGATCACCGGCGTCTGTCAGGATATTCCGCGACCAGCGCACGTCCCCGGTCACAGCATTCAGGCAATGCAAATGTCCTTCGGCGCCCAGCGCGAACAGACGATCCCCATGCAACGTCGGCGTCGCCCGTGGTCCGTCGCCGCCGAGCACCTCCTCGAACCGACCGGCATACTCGTGGATCCACAGCTCCCGGCCGGTGGCGACGTCGTAACACGTCACCGCCTCGTTGCCGCGACGTTGCTCGATGGTGTAGGCCCGGCCGAATCCCACGACGAAGCCGGCATAGCCTTCGCCAATCGGCTGGCGATAGACCTCGCGCGGCGGCCGGGTCTGCCAATCGAGCCAGATGTCGGCATCCGTCACCACGCCATCGCGCCTTGGACCGCGAAAGTCGGTCCACCTCGGCGCGTCGGCCGCCGCCTTTCCGACCACCGTGGCCGTGAGGCTCTCCACCCGACGAGCACGCTGTCGATCGAGCCGCCGGTATTGCCACAGGCGATCAAAATCGAAGCGGAAGCCCGACAGATTCATGTCGCCGTCGAACTCCCAGAACGGCTCAAGCGCCGACAGCGCGGCCGCCAGAAACAGCGGCAGGAATCCGATCGGGGCGGCGATCTTTTCCCAGCGGCGTGGTCTCGGACTCCGCACAAGGAGCGCCACGCCGAAGGGATATGCGAGAACGAGCGCGACGATGATCACCGGGCGGGAGTAATACCACCGCACGCGTCGTTCTCGCCGCTCCACCATCATCGCTCCATAGTGCCTGAAACGAGCGCCAAGCGCCAACACGGCCTCTCGACCACGATCTGTCGCCAACGCTTCCCGCGTTACAAGCCTCGGGCGCCAATCCGCGAGCCGCAAGCCCCAAAGCCTCTCTCGCTGGCACAAGTCGCGCCATGACGCCGACACAGATCTGTCCCGCAGGCCGCCTTGAGGCAGGCACTCGCCACCCGACGCCAAAACCGCTATACTCCCGCAAGCTGGCACATCACCGCGGAGAAACAGGCCCTCGGTGCCGGTTTCGCCGGTAGTTTGAGTCTATCGGAGGGGATACATGGAGGAGGGTGCGTACGGCAGCGGCGACCGCCGGATTCGGCGAGTTCCGCCGCGCTCTCGCGCAAATTGTGTGCCGACAGGAATCTGAATCTGATGACTCCCGGAAAGGAGACCGTATGGAAATGGCCTTCGAACGAGGACAGACAAACGCAGAAAAATACAAAGCGATCACCCGGAGCAACATCTGCAGGACCAACGAGTGGAGTCGCCTCGACCGCGATCTCCATGACGCACTCAACGTCGTCTCAACCGTGCTGCCGTTTCGCACCAATCCTTACGTCATGCGCGAGCTGATCGACTGGGACCGCGTGCCCGACGACCCGATGTTTCAGCTCACCTTTCCCCAACGCGGCATGTTGACCGAAGAGCATTACGCAACGATGGCCGCGCTCGTGAATGAAGGCGTGCCGAGGGCGACGCTCGATCAGGCCGCCAACAGAATCCGTTACGAGTTGAATCCCCATCCCGCCGGCCAGATGACCCACAATGTACCGACCGTCCATGGTGAAGCCCTGCCCGGTATCCAGCACAAATACCGCGAAACCGTCCTGTTCTTCCCCAGCCAGGGACAGACCTGCCACGCCTATTGCACCTTCTGCTTCCGCTGGGCACAGTTCGTCGGCCTCGAGAATCTGAAGTTCTCCAATCGCAACCACGACCTGCTGATCGCCTACCTCAAGAACCAACCGGACGTCACGGACGTGCTTTTCACCGGCGGCGACCCGATGGTCATGAGCACCAAGCACCTGCGGCGCCACATCGAGCCGCTCCTCGCCCCGGAGCTTGAGCATGTCCAGACCATCCGTATCGGAACCAAGTCGGTCGCCTACTGGCCTCAACGTTATGTCACGGACCACGACGCCGACGACCTGATGCGGCTCTTCGAAGAGGTGGTCGCAAGTGGCAAACACCTGACCCTGATGGGCCACTATTCCCACCCGGCCGAGCTGTCCACCGACGTCGCCCGGCAGGCCGTGCGGCGCGTGCGGGCCACCGGGGCCCAGATTCGCATGCAGTCCCCGGTCGTGCGCCACGTCAACGATGATCCTGACGCCTGGGCAACCCTGTGGCGTACAGGCGTCCGGCTGGGGTGTGTGCCCTACTACATGTTCGTAGAACGCGATACCGGCGCGAGGAACTATTTCGAGATCCCTCTCGCCCGCGCGTGGGACATTTTTCGGGAAGCCTACAGACAAGTGTCCGGATTGGCCCGAACCGTCCGCGGCCCCTCCATGTCATGCTTTTCCGGAAAGGTGGCCGTACTCGGCGTGACGGAGAGCGATGGTCGCAAGGTCTTCGTCCTCGAATATCTCCAGGCGCGGAACCCCGAACTCGTGCGCCGCCCCTTTTTCGCCAGGTTCGATGCCCGCGCCGTCTGGTTCGACCAACTCAAGCCGGCAACGCCGCGCGACAAGCCGTTCTTCCCATCCGCCAATGCCACGACCTGGAGAAACGCGTCGAAGCCCGTCGCGGATCACGCCATCGCCTGAACTCAATGCCCCCGGACGAGTGCGCGACCGAGCCGATCGGCAGGCGTCAAGGAACGAAAGCCTACGCAATTCCGCGCGCTGTTGTCCCGTGTCGTCTCCGGCCACGCAGGACCAGGCCGCCCGACACCATCAGGACCAGTGTCATCACGATCAGACCCCACTCGCCGACCGTCGGAATCGGAATCGGCGGCGTGGGCGGGCAGAAGACATAGGTGGCCGAACCATTGGGGTCGCTCGCGGTCACAGCTAACGTGATCTGCGACGCGGGGTCGCCGGGAATCTGCTCCAGAACACCCGGAACGAATGACGCCCCCGGCTGAACGAAGATCGGGAGCGCGGGATGGACGTTGTGTACCCACGGCACAGCCTGCATCGCTAGCTGATTCGCCGACACGCCCGCGTCGGCCGTATCGAGAATTGCCTGGGCATTGTCTGATACGCGCGTAAACGTATAGCGCGGCTGAACCGGCAGCACGGCGTCGAACACGCCGCCGTTGGCGTGTGTCTTCGTGGCCGTCATCTGCCCGACCGGCTGGGCGACATTCGGATCGAGCGTGACTCGCAGGTCCCAGGCCTCCGGCGTCATCCCGCCGTTGAACGTCACCGTCACCGGCGCCTGTGACACGAGACGCAGATCGCGAATCATCAACTCGACCGAGACGGGGCCGCCCGGCGGGTCGGCCGGCAGGAACGGGTTGATGTTTCGCTGAACCAGCGTCGATGTCGATCCCAGCGTCGTCGGATTGATCGGATCGCCGATGAGCGTCACGGTCGCCGTGAACGGATCCGACCCCGGACCGAAGAAGTCCGCGGGAATCGGGTCCACACTGAAGTTCACGAACGTGCCGGACCCCGGACCGCCGACCCACGTCTCCCACGGATCCGGCGGCGGCACAAACTTAGCGCCGTTCAATGCGATCGTATACTGCCCGACCGCCCCCGCACCATTCCATGTGCGGATAGGATCGGCGCCGCCAGGTCCGTCCGGTCCGGACACTTCCGTCAACGTCGCCTGGTCAAAGAGCAAAAGCCCGACCTTGCTGAGGGGATTGTCATCATGACCGCTGATGGCCAGGAAGTAGAATCCGGGCGTGGAAATCGTCGCGGGAGGGCAACTGGGGGGACAATCGGTCGCGGTATTGTCGAAGCGGGAACGAAAGTCGACGGCGCTGAAGTCGTCGTTCGCCAGAATGCCGCGACCGGTCTTATCAAATATCCAGATCTCCGTGTCGAAGTCTGCGTTGCCCCCATCCGCCACAACGGTCGACGCCGAGAAGGTCGCGGGGTTGTCGATCTGGATCAGGTACATGTCCTGAAAGTCGGTGACGAGCCCGCCGAGGCCGCCGGTATCGCCATTGACAAACTGAAGCGCCCCGCCGCCCACGGTGGCCTGCGCCCTGGCCGGGGTCGGACCGGCGTCGCCCAGTTCGTTGTGCCCCGGCCCGAATGCGTTCGCCGGAACCGCGATCAGAAGAACCGACAGAACGATCGTCGAAAAAGATAAAGACGCGCGTAACATGCTCCACCTCCACAGCGCCTCCTTCCGGCCCGAGAAAACGGACGCGGCAGGA
>CAYQDV010000250.1:0-5189 GCA_964416295.1 uncultured Planctomycetaceae bacterium | reverse complement strand
GACTCGGGCGCGGGCCGATCAGCAGTGGCGCGGACCGTGGGTGAGATGTCTTGCGGCGGGCGTGTTCGTCGTCGTCGGCGGGTCGTTCCTGCGATCCAAGCTGATTTTCTTTCTGATCCACTCCGCCCTGATCGCCGGGACGGCCTATTGCACGAACGAGCTTCTGGCGACGGACTTGTCGTATCGAGTTATTGTCCTGGGTGCGCTGGTGCTCGGGTATTTGATCCACATCGCTCCCAAGGTCGCCACACCGAGCCTGCGCGGGATCGTCGGCTTGGCGCTCGTGGGCCTGGCCGGACTGAGCACGGTCGAGCGCTGGTACGACTGGCCGGCGTGGGCCTCCGCGATCGGTCCGAACTGGGGTGAGTTCTTCCAGCACTGGAACGTCGAGTTCACGTGGGGCGCCGTGCTCGTGCTGACGGCGGTCGGCGTCTCGTTCTCGCGAAACCGGCCGATCCACCTCCTGAATGCCGTTCTGCTGGCCGCGCTCGCCTATCACTGCGTGCGATCCGGCGAGATGGCGAGCGTCACGTTTCCGGAGCTCGGGCGGACGCTGCAGCACACGGCCCTTGAGAACGTGGAGATGTGGCGGTGGGTGGCCGCCGTAAATCTCGCCCTCTTCGCCGCCGTCCTGCTGCACATGTCGATGGGATTGGGATCGTTGACGCTGGGGTTTGCGATCCTCTGGATGGTTGTGGGCTTTCGCGTCTACGGGGCGGTCGGCACTCTGTCGCTGGTCCGCTTCGGCGAGGCCGTCGCCGCGATTTCCGACCGTCCCGGAGGTGATGCTGGCGCCGCGAATCCGCTGGCCAACATGGGGCTGCCGATTCCCGCGACGGCTTCGCCGGCCCCACGCCACTCCGCTGCGCGTCCGGCGACGCCGCGGTCCGCGTCGCATCCCGCCTCCCGATCGATTCCCACCGATGCAGAACTGGCCGAAGCGCGTGCGGCGGCCATCGCGAGCGTGCAGCGGGAAGGCCTGCGCCGCGAGGTGATACCCCTGGTCTGGATGTACGTCACCGCGATTCTGGCGGGGGTCATCGCGACGGCGGGGCTGATGATGCTGATCCGGGATGCGACTCCCCGCCGTATCCTGAGTTACGCACTGTGGTTCGGCTTCGGGTTGGGCTGCGCGACGGCGTGGTCGCTCTGGCCGCGCGATCCGGACCAGGACTGGCTGAGCTGGCTGGCCGCCTTCCGGTTGTCGCGGTACCACACCTATCCGATCTGGCTGGCGTTCCTCGGCACAACGAGTCTTCTCGCCAGCGGGACCCTCAGTGCGGGCAGTCGCCGGGAAACGTGGGTCCAGGCCGCAGTACTCGCCATTCTGGTCGGCACGGCCGCCACCCTGGTCGCTTCGGCCATGCTGATCAAGTTCGGCGGTCTGCCGCCTCTGCCTGTCTGGACCTACTGCGTGGTCGCCGTCGGGCAGTCCTCGATGATGTGGGCCCTTCTGTTTCACCTGAGCGGTCCTTACACCCGGTCCCACCCCGAGGGCATAACGGCGTGAATGGGACGCGCAGGCGTTGCCTCCACCCCTTGCTGATCTTGATTGGCTGCGTCGTCCCGGCAGGGTCGGGTTGCAGCATCGTGGACCTTCAGACCGCCGACCGGATGGACCGGGGGCTGGTCGTCATCCTGCCGGGGATCGAGGGGCGCAGCCGGTGGAATCTCGATCTGGCCCGCGGTCTGGACGAGGGAGGTGTCAATCTGGGGATCGAGATATACGACTGGGGCACGGCTGTGCCGCTCGGTCTACTGATCAACTTGACGGACAAGCCCCGAAACCGGCGTGTGGCCGCGGAGCTGAGCCGCCGGATCCTCGCCTACCGGGCCGAACATCCGGGTCGCTCTGTGCATTTGGTTGGTCACTCCGGCGGGGCAGGGGTGGCCCTGATGGCCGTCGAAGCCCTGCCGGTCGAGGCCCGCGTGACGAGCGTGATCCTTCTGGCGGCGGCGGTCAGTCCGAATCTCGACCTTCGCCGCACCCTCCGCCGGACCGAGTACGGCGTGTACAACTACTATTCCGATCGAGACATTGGCTACCTAAAGCTCGGCACCAGCATGTTCGGCACGATGGACCGCCGCTACGGACCATCGGCGGGGGCCGTAGGGTTTCGGCAGCCGCGTTTTTTCAAGGGGGCGGATGACGCCCTGTACGACAAGCTGCATGCCATTCGCTGGCGTCCGGAGATGCGGCGATATGGCCACGAGGGAGGCCACACCGACTGGACCGGCCGACCGTTCGTCCGACATTACCTCGCCCCGCTGATCCAAAGCCTCTCGGCCGGGCCACGCGGCGTCGAGCCAGCGAAGCCCGCCTCAACCCGAAATCCAGCCCCATAGCAACTTTCCGCCGCCGGCGCGGTTACCGGACGACCTGACTCGACGGCGGTTCCTTCCGCACCAACCGGTGGCGTTCGCCGGCAGCGGCGACCGGAGCCTCCACAGAAAATGAAGCAGGATCGCCGATGGGGCTTGAACGACGATGGTATAATGTTTTACCTTGGGGGTGTGAGGTGCTCGGAGTCGGGGCCGGGCCACGCCGTTCGGGAGAGGAAAGAGAGTGGGGTAGCCGAGTATGCACGCGTCCACCAGAACGACGGTCGCAGCGCGACGAGTCCTGATTGTTGTGCCGCCGGGCCGGTCGGAGGAAGACCTCCGCGCCCGGTTCGACACAGATGTAGACGTTCGTGTTGTTCACTCACGCGCCGAGGCACTGGCCGCGCTCGACGGCGAGCCGTTCGAGGGCGTCGTGATCGATCCGAAAGAATTTGCCGCGATCGAGGGAGGAGCGGTCGGCCGGCGAGCGGCGGCGGCGCTCGAGGCGATCGGGCAGGGCATGTGCGTTGTCGACGTCGACGGCCGGCTGGTGTGGACGAACGCCGTCATGCGATCGCACCCGGACGAGCTGATCATTGGCATCCGGGACGCCTGTGCGCACATGTTGAGCGAGTGCGCCACGCGTGAAGGGAGGCCGCCGGAGCTTCAGGAGGACCGGAAGCTCAGTTTCGACATTGGGGGCGATCAGCATTTCGAGGTTTCCATCACACCGATCGGCAATGTCGGCGAGCGGATTCGTCAGGCGGCCGTCGTGGTGTGGGATGTGACGCGCCGACGCCGGCTCCAGAAAAAGATTGACGCCATCGACCTGGCCGGCCGGGAGCTGGTGCGGCTCGATGTCGAGACCGCGGCCGGGATGACCCTCGAGGCGAGAATCGCGCTGCTGGAGCAGAAGATTCTCCGCTACCTGCACGACCTGCTCAGCTTCGACAACTTCGCTGTCCTGCTCATCGACAAGAAAACTGACCGGCTCGAAATCGTGCTCCAGCACGGCATGAGTGAGCGGAGCCGCGATCTCGACCTGGTTGCCTCGCCGGACAACAACGGCATCAGCGGCTACGTCGCCGCCGTCGGCCGGAGCTACCTCTGCCCGGACACCTCGAAGGACCCACGCTATCTGACCGGCCTGGAGACCGCTCGCAGTTCACTGACCGTGCCGCTGCGGCTGAACGACAGGATCATCGGCGTGTTCGACATCGAGTCGGACGAGCCGGCCGCCTTCAATGAGGCCGACCGGCAGTTTGTGGAAATCCTGGCCGGCTATATCGCCATTGCCCTGAACATCCTCGATCTGCTCGTCAGCGAGCGTTACGAGACCACCGGCCGTTTCGCCGACGACGTCAACGCCGAGATCGCCGGTCCGGTCAACGACATCGTCGCCGAGGCCGGCGTCCTGGTGGACGAGTACATCGGCGACGAGGGCTTGCGGCAACGCCTCCGGGGAATTCGGGACAATGCCAACGAGATCAAGGACATCATCAAGGAAGTGGCGTCGCCCAAAGCCGGCCTGCTCGGCCGGCGCGGGGATACCCCCGTGGCGGATCCCCTGCTGGCGGGCAAGCGCGTCCTCGTGGCCGATGACGAGGAGGTCATGCGCGAGACCGTCGGGGCCGTCCTCCGGCGACACGGATGCACGGTCGAGATCGCCTGCGACGGAATGGAGGCCGTCGGCCTGCTCGAACAACACCCCTACGACCTGGTCCTGGCCGACATCAAGATGCCCCACAAGGACGGCTACGAGGTCTTCGCCGTTGCCCATCAGACCCACGCCGGCATCCGCGTCATCCTCATGACCGGCTTCGGCTATGACCCGAGCCACTCGATCATCCGCGCCCGGCGCGAGGGCCTCAGCGCCGTGCTTTTCAAGCCGTTCAAGGTAGACGTGCTCATCGAAGAGGTCCACAACGCGCTGCAGCCGCGCGTGTGAGGCGGGCGGGGAGCAGTCGTCAGTTATCAGTTTCCAGTTTCCAGTATTCAGTTGTCAGCACGGGTGCCCCGCCCCTTCCAGGAGTGGGAGACCGAGGTCGTTCGGTAAGCCGGCTGCGGTCGGGTCGTCATGTCGGCGACGGGGAACCGGGCAACGCGGGGTGGTGCGCGTCGGCTACCGGGGGCCGTATGTGTTACGCGTATCTGGCGCGTCTGTCAGAGCCCGGAGCGCGAGCGACGGGGGACACGCTGACCCACTCGCTTGCGCTCGGGGCTCGGATACGGTCCGACAGCGGCGATTCTGGGCTTGATCACGCTGAATAATCACGGGGGGCCGGCGCTACCCGGCGGCGACGAGGCCGGCTTGGACAGGGCGCCGCGGGCGGGCGTCGTGACGGGGGGCACGATCGCCGGAATCGCAGCCGCACTGAAAACCTATTCCGTTGACTTCGACGTGGACGGCTTCGCCCTGTCCAACAACACAAGGTACTACTGGCGGATGAAGGCGCCGCTCACGGTAGGAACCACAAACACGTTTTACTCATCCCCCTACGAATTTCGCTCGATCCCGGAACTGGATCCCGATCTGACGTATCCCGTCGACGACCTGACGGTTTACTCTTCCACCTTCGATTTTTCGTGGAACGTTTCCCGGTGGGCACCCGGCGCTTCCTATCTGATCGAAGTCGACGAATCACCGTGGGACGGATCGCCGACCTTTTCCACCACCACCTCGAATCGGGAGTATCCATCATCGGGTGTCGGACTTGCTGCCGGCAACACGTACGTGTGGCGCATAACGGTCCGGGCCTCTGACGGGCGGGTCATCGCGATATCAGATGTCGAGACTTTCTCGATAGCCGGCGGGGCGGTCGTGCCTACTCCGAGCCACCCGATCGGTGGGCTCGAGGTTTACTCGA
>CAYQDV010000249.1:0-5259 GCA_964416295.1 uncultured Planctomycetaceae bacterium | reverse complement strand
CGATGCGCGGATCGGTCGTCATCAGTCCGTCCACGTCGCTCCAGATCCAGATTTCGTCGGCATCGAGGGCGGCGCCGAGCAGGGTGGCGGTATAGTCGGAGCCGCCCCGGCCGATCGTGGTGACGACGCCGTGTTGCGTGGCGGCGTTGAACCCGGTCACGACGACCCGCTCGTCGCGGGCGAGCCGCGCCCCGATCGCCCCTTTCACCTGAAAGAGCGAGAGATTCATCAGCGGCTCGGCCTCGCCGAAGCGCTCATCGGTCGTGATCCCGGCCTCGGCGCCGGAGACAGCCCGGCCGTCGATCGCCGCCGCCATCAGCGGCGCCGACAGCCACTCGCCATAGGCCGCCACCGCGTCGCGCGAGCGGGGCGTCAATTCGCCCACCGCCGCAATGCCTGAGACAAGCGTCTCCATGCGATCCAGGATCGGGTGGACGCAGTCGCCGGCCTCGAGCGCCCGGGCGGCCTCCTCGTGCCGGGCGCGGAGGTTGCCGAGCAACGTGTGCTTGGCGGCGCGGTTGCCGGCCGCCGCCGCGTCCGCCAACTCCAACAGCGTGTCCGTCACACCGGACATCGCCGAGACGACGGTCACGACCGTGTGGCCGTCGCATTCGCAGGCTCGGACCCGGTCGGCACACTTCCGTATCGTCGCGGCATCGGCCATCGACGTCCCGCCGAATTTCATCACGATCTTCATGCTTGTCCGCCCATCGCCTGCCAGATATCCAGCACGTCGCGCAGGATCGCCGTCCCGGTCTCGTCGCCGCCGGCGCCGCGGCCGACCAGCGTCACATCGCCGCTGGACCGCATCGTCACGGTCATGGCATTCAGATTCTTCGGCACGTCCAGCGGGCTGCCGACAGGCACCTCTCTCAGGCCCACGGCGATCCGCTCGCCGATCTCGGCGATGAGCTTGACGCGACGCCCGCCCTCCTCCGCCGCCGCGATCCGCTCCCGTTCGACGCCGCGAATCCCCTCGACCGCTACGTCGTCCAGCGTCGCCGGACGTCCGAGCACCCAGTTCGACAGGATCACCGCCTTGGTGGCGGCGTCGATGCCGTCGATGTCCGCGCTGGGGTCGGTCTCGGCATAGCCCAGGCGGATCGCCTCGGCGAGGGCGTCGTCAAATGCCTCGCCCGATTCGTGCATCCGCCACAGGATGAAATTGGTCGTGCCGTTCAGGATCGCTCGGAGGCCGATGATCTCGTCGCCGCGGGCGCACTCGCGGGCGAGGGCGAGCATGGGCGTGCCGCCGCCGACGGTCCCGCTGAAGCGAAACTGTACGCGGTTGTATCGGGCCAACTCGAACAGCGCCGGCATCGCCACCGCCAGCGGGGCCTTGTTGACGGTCACGACGTGCTTGCCGGACCGAAACGCAAACCGGATATGGTCGATGGCCGCCTGCGGCGCGGACAGCCGGCTCGGGGTGGACTCGATCAGGACGTCCGCGTCGCTCTCGCCGATCAACACGTCGACGCTTGTCGTCGTGTCGCCGTGTCCGTCGACCGCGGCGACCGTGCCGTGCTCCCGCTTGACCGCCAACAGCTCGGTGGGCGACAGACCTCGCTCCGAGACCGCCGCCCCGCCCGAATCCCGCACGCCCACGAGCCGTGGCGCCAGACCGCAGGCCCGATAGAGCGCCCCGCCCCGCTCGTCGAGCAGCCGGACAAACGCCTGCCCCACCACACCGAAACCCACCAGAAACAGCCTCATCCCAGTCGCAATGCCTCCCGCAAGGCGTCCAGCGTCGGCCGGGCGCTCAGCACGTCGGGTGCGGTCCGCAGCACGGCATCCGGATCTTTCAGACCGTGGCCGGTCGCGACACAGACGACCGTCTCCGTGCCGGCCAGCCCGTATTTCCGCAAATAGGCGATCGGCGTGGCCGACGCCGGCTCCACGAATCGACCCTCGGACCGCGCCAGGTCGCGCTGGGCGGTCAGAATCTCGTCGTCGGACACGGTGCCCGCCGTCCCGCCCGATTCGCGGATCGCCGCCACCGCCTTCGGCCAGTTCACCGGCGCCCCGATGCGAATCGCCGTGGCAACTGTCTCGGGGCGTTCGACGCGACAGTCGTCACAATCGCCGGCCAGGTGATGTACGATCGGCGCCGCCCCTTCCGCCTGTACGCCGATCATCCGCGGCAGGCGATCGATCAGACCGGCCCGGCGGAACTCGTTGAATCCCTTCCAGATCGCGCTGATGTTGCCCGCGTTGCCCATCGGCAGGACCACCGCGTCGGGACAACGTCCGAGCGACTCGCACACCTCATAGGCCAGCGTCTTTTGTCCTTCAAGCCGGAACGGATTGATCGAGTTGAGCAGATAGATTTCCCCCCGCGTCACGGACAGTTGGTGGACCAGCCGCATGGCGTCGTCAAAGTTGCCGTCGATCTGGACGATGTCGGCACCGTGGGCCACCGCCTGGGCCAGCTTGCCCTTGGCGACCTTGCCGCCGGGAATCAGCACGATCGCCCGAAGCCCCTGCCGCGCCGCATACGCCCCCATCGACGCCGAGGTGTTTCCGGTGGACGCGCAGGCGACGGCCTCGGCGCCCAGCGCCACGGCCCGCGTCAGCCCCACCGTCATCCCGCGGTCCTTGAAAGACCCGGTCGGATTCTCGCCTTCGTTCTTGATGTAGAGATTGGGAATGCCCAGTGCCGCGCCGAGCCGGTGGCAGCGGTGCAGCCCCGTGGCGCCCTCGTCCATCGTGACCGCGCTGTCCGCCTCGCCCGGCAGCAACGGCGCATAACGCCACACGCCCCGTCCCAAAAACCGCGGGCTGCGCAGCTCGTCCGCGTCGAGGGCGACCTCCAGGACCGAGCCGCAGCGATCGCACGTATAGATGATCTGATCGAGTGGGAACCGGGCGTCACAACCGAAACAACGCTGGATCATGCCCGTTCCTCCACGATCCGGGCGCCACCGGCCACGCGGGCGACGCGGGCGTCAGACGCCGTCCCCGCGGCGGCGAAGGCTTCCGTCATGGCCCGGACCACGGCATCGCAATCCGTCTCCGAACCGACGACGGCCGCGAGCGTCGGTCCCGCCCCGCTGATCACAACGCCCGTCGCGCCGGCCTCCCGGGCGGCGGCGCAGACGCGATCGTAACCCGGAATGAACGGCGCCCGACAGGCGTCGACGAACGATCCCTCGATGGCCCGCCCCAGCGCGGCGGCGTCGCCGCCCATGATCGCCGCGACGATCGCACCACACCGCGCCCCGCCGCGGGCATAGTCGGCGATGGCGACGGTCTCCGGCAGCGCCGCCCGCGCCCGGCTCGTCCGCACCTCCACATCGGGCGTCACGACGACGAAGCACAGCGACGCCGGCGGCTCCAGCGTGACGAGGCGCGGCGGCACACCGTCGCTGACGATCGTAAACCCGCCGCAGATCGAGGCCGCAACGTTGTCGGCGTGGGCGGCCCCGGCCGCGGCCCGCTCGCCCTCGGCGGCAAACCCGACCAAGACTTCGCGCGGCAGGTTCAATCCGAACAACGCATCGGTCGCCACGACCGCCGCGGCCGCGCTGGCCGCGCTCGAGCCCAACCCGCTGCCCGGCCGCGTGCCCTTGCGGATGCGCATCCGCACCGGCCGGCGAATGTCGTGCGCCCGCATCAGCGCCGCCGCGGCCCGACCCGCCGTGTTCCGCTCCGGCTCCGTCGGAATCCCCGCGACGGCCGAACCGGTCAGCTCGATCTCCAGTCCGGACCCACCGATGCGGACCTCCACGACATCGGACGCTGCGTCCACGCACACGCCGAACGCATCCAGCCCCCAACCGAGGTTTGCGATCGACGTATAGGCCCGCGCAGCGATCGTCTCCGTGTCCCTCATGCCGCCATCATACTCCGCACGGCTCCGCCACGCCGCCTGCCTCGGCGCGTTCGAGGGTTGTCTGCGCAGCTATCGGCCCGCTGCGCACGGTCTTTGTCCGACCCCGACCGAACATGTTTCGTAAGCTTGAAGTCGGGTAGTCGTGCTCGGTTGATATGTTCCGATAGGCAGAGACCGTCCATTCGGGAGGAAGCCATGGCAACGATCCAGGGTGTTGGTCGGATCGCGTTCGGCGATCCGCAACTGGTGGTCGTCCATCCCGGCAGCGCAGCGATGCGCTTCGCAGGCGCCCCGTTTGCCCTGTTCGGAGGGGCCGCTCTGTGGCTGGCATTGCTGGGGGACGGCCCGGCGGCCGTACACCCGGCGGTCCTCGTGATGGGTGCGGTGTTCCTCCTGATGGGGCTGGGGCTGTTGCTGCACGTGTCGCGCCGCGTCATCCACCGCGAGCGCGGAACGGTCGACGTGTTCCGCGGGATCGCGCTGCCCTTTTGGCACAAGACCCTGCCGCTCGACGGCTTCGACCAGGTTCGACTGGACATGTTCTATGTATCGAGCGGAAAGGGGGCGGCGCGCAAGCGATACCGCGTAAGCCTCGTCTCACCTGCCGCCCCGGCCTGCTCGCTGATGACGACTTCGCGCTATCAACAGGCTCGACACGAGGCGGAGCGGGTGTCGGCATACGTCCGACTTCCGATGGCGGACCACAGCTCGAAGAACGTGTCCATTCGTCAACCCGACGAGCTGGACCGCCCTGTCGTGGAAGGCTGGCGGAAGGAAGGTGTCCCGGAGCAGCTTGCCGATCTCCCGGCCGACAGCCGTCTCAGCCCGCGGCAGGACGGAGCGGAGCTGGTGGTGGACTTGCCGCGAGCCGGACTGACGGGACCGAGGGCCGTGCTGGCCGCCGCGATGCTCCCGGGCCTGGCCGTGCCGCTCTGGCTTCTGGCGTCGGACAACGGGTTCGATGCGGGCGCGCTGGCGCGACACGGGATGTTCGTCCTGCCGTTCATGCTCGCACCACTTGCGGTGATGGGTTGCATCGTGTTTTGGTACTCGGCGAGTCGGGAGTGCGTCCGAGTCGGGCCGAAGCGGATCTCGGTGGTCCGGCGACTCGGTCCGTTCTGCCGCCGCACGAGCATCAGTTCGGACGCACTGGAAGAGTTGATCGTCCGCGACATTCGGACGCTCCCGCTGTTGGGCCTGCGGACCGGCGGCCTCATCCTCCGAAGCGATGCCCGCACCTGCACCGTCGGCGCCGCCCTGAGCCGCGACGAGCAGGCCTGGCTGGTCGACGCCATCCGCTGGGCGATGACTCGCTGACCGGCGAGCTTGCAAAAAATGGAAACGGATCTCTACTCTGCAAGGCTCCTGATCCGCCCAAAGCCGTTCTGTTTCGAGAACCCCTGCTCGACCCGTCGGCGGAGAGGACG
>CAYQDV010000248.1:0-5325 GCA_964416295.1 uncultured Planctomycetaceae bacterium | reverse complement strand
TTGAATCTGCGGGTTGATCGCGGGGCGAAGACTCCTGTTCGACGTCTCGCGAGGCAACCGAGGGGCCTTCGAACCCACAGGACAACGTGTGACCATGCACCAGGGCAAGTAGACAAGCACAGGCATGAGCGAGCCGCCCATGTTGGGGGAATCCACTGCCCAGGACTGCATCTTCCTGCGAGACGGGCCGGTGCCAACGACGCAGGAAACCGGCTCAAGCCACCTCTCCCAGGGCCCGGATATGCGACATGATGCACTCAGCCGCCTCGCGATAGGCTGCCCGGTCGTGGGGCCGGCGCGACCACTTCGACAGGTCTACGGGCTTGCCATAGCGCACGACGGCGCGTTGCGGGCGGATGAACGGGGTGTAGACGTTGCCGCGATAGTAGGTGCCCGAGATGTGCGCCGGGATGACCGTGGCGCCGCTGTGGAGCGCCAACATTCCGATCCCTTCCTGAATCGTTTCCCAGTCATCGGGGGGGACAATATGACCCTGCGGAAAAACGCCGATCGCCTTGCCGGCCGCCAGGTGCCGCAACGCCATCTTGACGGACGCGATGTCGACGCCCGTTCGATTGACGGGAATGCACTCACCCACACGCACGAGTCGGGACATCAACGGGATGACCGTAAACTCGCGAGCCACCATGAAGCTGACGTAGCGGTTGGGACTGGTGGCCGTCAGGAGGAAGGGGTCGATGCTCGAGTTGTGGTTGGCTGCCACGATCACCGGGCCCTCCAGCGGTACGGTACACAGCCCCGCGCGCCGGACGCGTGCGATCAGGCGGGCGTGCAGTTCAATGAGATTGATCCAGAAGGTCAGGGCGGGGCCATGTCGTCCACGGCGGAGCCGAACGCGCGTTGCGCGGAGGCCGGCGGTGAGCAGCGCCAGACCGATCCCGCCGAGAAGCAACGGCACATACCGGTCGATCGTCTGCCATCGAGGGATGCCCAGCAATCCTGTGGCGAGCAGCAGGCCTCCCATCGACGCAAAGTCCTTGACGCCGATGACCCGGCCCAGCATGAAGTCCGGCACGATCTTCTGCAGGAGCGCGTTGGCGCTGACGAGGATGCCCGATCCGAACAAACCACACGCGAACAGGCAGGCGGCGCCCGCTCCGGCTCCGAGCTGATTCACAAAGACCACCACCAGGACAAGGATCGATAAGCCGGCCCCGACAAATGACCATGAGATCGCGATCTCACTCTTCAAGGCATCGCCCATCGCACTCACGAGAAACGCTCCCGCCAGCATTCCGAGACCGAGCGCGCCGTAGAAGTCCTTGATGTCGCCCAGCCCCCCGCCGAAGACGCCCTTGACCAGGGCGGGAACCATCGAGCGCACGGCGATCCCGGCGGTCCAGAACAACACCATAAACGCGATCAACTCGACGACGCGGCGATGGGTCCGGCAGTAGGTGAATCCCTCGCGAAGCTCGGCCCGACGCGTGTGATCGTGTGATGCCGCAACGCGCCTGCGCGGCGGGAAGATCATGAGGATGAATGCCGCACTGAGTGCGAAGGTGAGCGCGTCGGCGCGAAAGCACGCCGCCGCACCGTACGCCTCCAGGACGAACGTACCCAGATAATAAGAGACAATTGCCGCAATCGGTCCCATGGCGTTCATCAGGCCGTTGGCCCGGACGATCTGGTTTCGGCGGACGAGCGTCGGCAGCATCGCCGCGCGGGAGGGAGAAAACAGCGCTGCGAACAGGCCGAGGACCAGGAGCGGAGCGCAGTAGACGGCCGGGGTGAAGATCGCCGAATGATCGACTGTCGCCGGGCGAACCTGCAGCCGCCCGCCCTCCAGCGCGTCGAACAGCATGGCAAACGCCGAGAACAACGACACCATCAGCAGCGTGCGGATGCTGTCCGCCGAGATCATGATCCACTTGCGAGGCAACCGGTCCGCCAGCCAGCCCATCAGGGGGCCGAACACGAAGAACGGAAGGAAGAAGGCAAACATCATCATGGCCATGATGCGTGTCGAATCATCGCGGCCGATGGCGTCCTGCATATCGAGTAGGGCAATCTCCGAAAGGTGATCGCCCAGCGCGCTGATGGTGTAGGCACACCAGAGGAGGACGAAATTGCGATTGCGGAGAATCGGACCGAGCGGAGTCGCTCTCAAATCATCACCGGTGCCGTGGTACGTCTGTTCAGACATGACAGGGCGGCCCGTGAAGTCCGGTGCGAGGCCGAGGCCGGCTTAACGGCGGAAGCACACGTCGATCTCGATCGACGCACGGGGCGGCCTCAGGGCGCCGCCAGAATCGGCAGATCGACCCGCTTGGCCGGATTGGCCGGCGAGCCGGGCCTGTGGGCCTCGCGGGCATCCGGAGGAATGGCCGTCGGCCGGCGCGTCTCGATTTCGTCGGGCCGCACGCGAACGACCGGGAGTCGCGCGTGGGGCGGACGTTCACAATATTCGATGGGACCGCGCCACAGCCGCCAGGCCCATCGTGCGGAGTCGACGGCCGTCTTTCCCAGGGCGGCCATGCCGATAAACTGCATGCCGATGTCCGCTCCCGCCAGACGCCGTTTCGGCCGCACGATCGCTCCGAGCAGCGTCACCGGGTTGTAGAAACTGGCGTAGCCCAGGATCAGGTTCCACTGCTTGAGCCACGGCCGCGACTCCGCCGTGGCGACCACGTGATTGCCGTCGAAGTGGGCCTCGTCGACAGGTCGTCCGGCGATCCGCTTGAACACATGACCGTCGTTGTAGGGCTGGTCGTAGAAGTTCGTTCCCACCGCCGGTGTCAGGGCCGTGATTTGAATGCTGACCGCGCCCGCCCGGCGGAGGAACCGCACCTGATTGACCAGTCCATACACGCTGCGGCGGGTGTACAGCGGTTGGCCGTCGTGGTGCATCATCATCGGCATCGGACAGATGCCCCATGCGTTCATCCGCCGGAAGACCTCGGCCGTCTTGTCGGCGGCCTGGCCTTTCTTGATCACGGTCGCCGTCAGGTCCTCGACGCCGAACCAGAGCGCCCGAAGCCCGGCACGGCGGGCCTGCTCGAAGGTGTCCATGCTGTTGTAGGCGTCATGGACGGTGGCCTCGGTGGCCCATCGGACGCGCTTGTTGAGTCGCCGTCCGTCGATCCGGCGTGCGGCCAGATGGTCGTAGATCGCCATGTACGTCTCGCGGCGGTTCAGGAAGTTGTCGTCGGTTCCGAAGAAGTTCCGCAGGCCATACTCGCGCCACAGCCACTCCAGCTCGTCCCCCATGCGCTGGGGACTCTTGAACCGGAACGAGTTCTGGCTGTAGGCCGGAATCGGGCAGTAGCTGCACCGAAACTTGCACCCGTGCGTCATGATCAGCGACGTGATCCGGGCGTACTTGTGAATCCGTTCGATCGGGATCGGACGCGCCGACAGCCGTTCGTCACGATGCGGAGGCTCCATCTTGCCGAAGGCCGACAGGGGCATGGCCAGCTCGTCCAGATCCTGAACCAGCCGCTGAATCCCCGTGTGAACCAAGTGGGCCTCGCCGTCACCGGGCGGATCGACCCGATAGACCAGGCCGGGAATGTCGTGCAACGTGTCGCCGCCGCGCGCCCGCAGGAAGGCCTGACGCATCGTCTCACCGGAGGCCCGGCAGTCCAGCAATCGCTCGAGCAATTGCAGAAGCACATAGGTCTCGCCCGTGACCGCGATGTCCGCGTTGATTTGCCCGCCCTCTCCCTGAGCAAAATAGTCCCACGGCTCGTAGATGGACTTGGGACCGCCGCAGAGAATCAGCGGCCTTTTTGACTCCGGGATCTCACACGCGTCGGCGACGAGCTTGTAGGCCGCGCGGGCGTGGATCTGCATGCTGCTGACGAGCAGGATATCCGGAATCTGCCCGTCGATCCGGGCGCGGCTGGGGCGTACATTGGGCGACCAGAGTTGAAACACGATCCGCGACCGTGCGAGGCCCGCGGCATCCAGACCGTCGGCCACGGTGCGAACGCCGGCCGGAATGATTCGCCAGTCCGCAAAGAGGAACGGCAGCAGACGTGTCCGCCGGTCAAAGGCGTACAGGATCAGGGCGGTCAACTCGCGCATCTGCGGGTTGGCCGCCAACCGCCGTGTCAATTCCGTCATCCCCCCGGGTCTGACGTATTCATCGCCGAGGGGTCTCTTGGGTAACTCCATAGCGGCCAGAACCTAACGTGCTCCGGTGGCTTTCGCAACCGGAATGGACATTCACTGCTCGCCGTCCGTCGCGCCGGAAGCAGCCTACGCATTGGCGACAGGACACGCGACTACGGCGTCTCGTCAGCGGACAATTCTGCGATACTTGTATCCGCAACGGGTGGCACGGAATCCCGGTGGTCGCCCGCGTCCTGCTTTTGGGCTGCCGGCGTCTTGTCGGGCGATTGGTCCTTGGGTGAGGCATCGCCTCCTGCCAGGGCCTCTACTTGCGGCAGGTCATTCAGGCTCGGCAGCCCGAACACCTCAAGAAACCGCTTGGTCGTCCCATACAGCATCGGGCGACCGAGGTCCTCGGCCCGGCCGACGATCTTGACCAGATTCATGTCGCGCAGCCGGTTCATCACCTCGCCGACGGCCACGCCGCGGACGGACTCGACCTCGGCCCGTGTGCACGGCTGCTTGTACGCCACGATCGCCAGCGTCTCCATCGCCGCCGGTGTCAGGCGTGCTTCCTGCCGCGCCCGCAGCAGCTTTCGCAGCCACGTGTTGTATGCCGGCAGCGTCATCATCTGATAACCCGCCGCGATCTGCTCGATTCGGAAGGCGTGTCCGTGCTCGGCGTATTGCCGGTTCAGTGATTCGATATGCTTCCGCACGTCGCGGGCCGTGCCGACGCCGAGGACCGAGGCGATCTTGGCCGCCGGCAGCGGCGAATCCGCCGAGAACAGCACCGCCTCGACCACACGCTCCGGCACGATCTCGTCAACGCCGTCGTGGGCCGAACCCCGCGAGGCCGCCGCGTCTGCCGCGTTGTCGGCGGAAGCTTGCGCCGCCGGTTCGGCCTCGTTTGCCGGTGGCGCGGCCTCGGCTTCGGGCGGTGTGTGTTCTCCGCCGGTCATTGCATCTTCCAGAGTAGCCGGGACACCATCCATGGCCAAGAAACTCCTCCAGGCAAGTCCCTTCATCTTAGCGGCTCGCGCGGTTTCCGTCCACGCTCCGGCGCCGCAGCGCTCGCCCTCGGGTCCGTGACGGAATCGGCGGGGATATGTCTTGCCGTTTCTCGCTGAACAGGCCCCGTAGGGGCGTTTGATCGTAGCCCGGCACGAAGTGCTGGGATCGGTTGCCAAGAGTACAGCCGAGTCCCGTAGGGACGACTGAGACTTCAATCGTCCCTACGGGACTCGG
>CAYQDV010000247.1:0-5347 GCA_964416295.1 uncultured Planctomycetaceae bacterium | reverse complement strand
CACAACGCCATCGTCGGCAACATCGGCCACTTCGACAACGAGATCGACATGGCCGGCCTGTCGAAGATCTCGGGCGTCCGCAAGGTCAACATCAAGCCGCAGGTCGACGAGTGGGTCTTTCCCGACGGTCACTCGATCATCGTGTTGGCCGAGGGACGGCTGCTGAATCTGGGTTGCGCGACCGGTCATCCCAGTTTCGTGATGAGCAACAGCTTTACCAATCAGGTCATCGCTCAGGTCGAGCTGTGGCAGAGCCACGCGAAATACGAGAAAAAGGTCTACACGCTGCCCAAGCATCTCGACGAAAAGGTCGCGCGGTTGCACCTGCAAAAGGTCGGCGTGAAGCTCACGCGGCTGACGAAAGAGCAGGCGGAGTACATCGGCGTCGACGTGGACGGCCCCTACAAGCCCGAGCACTACCGCTACTGAGCTGGTCAACGGTTGAGGCGGGCTCCGTGCGCCGTCGGCTCGCGTAGCGTCAGAGGGCGTGCGGACGGCCCGCGGCGGTCGTGAAGCGGCGTTACACGGATGGGTGCCATGTCGACGACGGATCCGGCCTTCGACCTTGCCCGGCTCGCTCGGCCACCGGAACGCAAGTGCGCGATCACGGTGCTCGCCGGCGGGCCGAGCGCCGAGCGGGAGATCAGCCTTCAGAGCGGCCGCGCAGTCGCCGCAGCCCTCGAGTCACTGGGCCACACCGTCTTCGTCGAGGACATCGATCCGCAGCACCTCTCCGCGTTGGAGCGCGATGTCGAGTGCGTCTTCATCGCGCTGCACGGTGCGTTCGGGGAGGACGGCCAGATCCAGGAGATACTCGAACAACGCGGCATCCCCTATTGCGGCTCCGCCCCCGCGGCCTGCGCCCTCGCCATGGACAAGGTACGGGCGAAGCAGCGGTACGAATCGCTGGCGATTCCGACACCGCGCTACGAGGTAGCTACGCAACAGACGTTTCAGCGCGTCATGGCCGGTTGGCGACCGCCGCTGGTCGCCAAGCCGGTCAAAGAGGGCAGCAGTCTGGCGTGTCACCTCGTCCGCAGCGACGCGCAGATTCGGCCTGCCGTCGAGTCCGTCATCGATCAATACGGCCAATGCCTGATCGAGGCGTACATCGCCGGCAAGGAGATCACCGTCGGCATCCTTGGCGATCAAGCCCTGCCGCCGATCGAGATTCGAACCCGTCGAGACTTCTACGACTATGACGCGAAATATGTCGATGAAGATACCGAATACGCGTTTGAGATTGACCTGCCGCCGGATCTGCTGGATCGAGTGGGGCGGCTGAGTCTGGACGCGCATCGCGGGCTTGGCTGCCGCGATTTTTCGAGGGCGGACTGGCGCGTGGACCCAAGCCGGTCGGAGGCGCATCTGCTGGAGGTCAACGTCATTCCGGGCTTCACCACGCACTCGCTCCTGCCAAAGACTGCAGAGCGCGCCGGCCTGACGCTGCCGATGATGTGCCAGACCATCATCGAACGCGCCATGCACCGCAATCCAACGCCCACTGAAAACTGAAAACTGAGAACTGAAGACTGGTAACCGGTAGCCGGCAACTGATCGCTTGTCCAAGAAGAAACTCAAAACAAAGCGAAGAAGCGGTAGCGCGTCCGAGCGCGTGCGGGCCTGGTCGGCCACGATCAGCGCTCCCTATCGCTCGGCACTGGTCCGAACCGCGATCGGGCTGCTGGCCGCCGCCTGCGTGCTGATCGGGATCGTCATCGGCTTTCGCGACTATCTCGAACCCTACGTCCATCAGGACCCACGCTACGACCGCGAGTTAAAGCTCGAGTGGGCCGGCCCGATGCCCGAGTGGCTGCAACTGGCGGACAACCGCCACATTCTGCGCGACATCGAGCGCCGCGCGCGACCCGCGCCGACCGACCGCCTGCTCGATCCAAACCTGGCGAGCCGGATCGGCCATTGCCTGTTGGATCTCTCCGATCCGGCGGATCAATCTGCCGGCTGGATCGAGCGCGTCGAGCGCGTCACGGTGCGGCCGAATGGTGTGGTCGCGGTGGCCTGTCGATTTCGACAGCCCACGGCATGGGTCCTCCGGCGCGGCTACTGCTATCTGATCGACGACAAGGCCGTCCGACTTCCCGGCCGCTATGACCCCTCCGATTGCACGTCCTCGCGTTTGATGATGATTGACGGCGTTCGGCGGCCACCACCGGCTGTCGGGCAGTCCTGGGTCGGCGCCGACCTGCGGGCCGGTCTCAAGCTCGTCGCCCTGCTCGTCGACAAGCCGTTCCGGTCGCAGATCAGCCGCGTCCTTGTGGCCAACCACGACGGTCGACGGGACTCTCACCGCCCCCACATCGAGTTGGCGACCGACCTGCAAGACGCTCGCGTCTGGTGGGGGCGGGCGCCCGGCGAGGAATACGGCCTTGAGATATCGGCATCTCAGAAGGTTGCCTTGCTCGACGCGCTCTATCATCAATGGGGGCGCATTGACATGAGACGAAACTACGTTGATATCACCACCTGGCCGGATCGCATCGCCATGCCGACGATCGGCAGCGCCGATGCTCCGCGAGGATGACGCCGAGACGCGTTTCTCGCGTTCCTCTGGGGGGACTGCGGAAGAGCCGCTACGCTCTGTGGAAAGCGGCCGATCTCGCCCTGAATCGCCGATGCCAACGCCTGAGGGCGGCAATTCCGGCGCAGGCCTCGTGCGATGGCCGCACGCCGGTCGTTATGCCAAGGGGGAGAAGTGATTGAGGGTATGGTATTGATTGCGGAAGCGGACTGGCTGTCGAGCTTGCAGGAGTTGATCCGGTACTACGTGCCGGCCGTGGATGCGTCACCAAGCCTGACAGCGGGCAGTCTCGTGGCGGTGGCCGTCGGGATCCTCATGACGCTGCGAAGCGCCAAGCTCCTGCGGGCGCTGGTGACCTGCTTCGGCCTGGTCCTCGGGACGTGGCTGGGGATCGAGTTGGCGAGGCTCATCGGCACTCCGGCACCGATCACTGCCGCGGTCTGCGCCGTTGCGATCAGCCTCCTGGCTTACCGGACGTACAAAGGCTGGCTCGCCGGCGGATCGGTGCTGGCTCTGCTCTCGCTGGCGATGTGTTACCAGCTCGGCCGGGGCGACCTGACGCGTTACCTCAAGGATCCAAAGGCCGTGGTCGCCGAGGTTCGTCTCCCCTCGCCGCAGGAGCAGGAACGCAACTGGCCGGATCGGTCCGAGTTGCTGCATGACGTTGGAGGCCGCGTCACAGATGAATTGAAATCGATGGGGCCGATCGGATGGGTGCTCCCGTTGGTCGCCGCGGTCGTCGGGGGGATCCTCGCCTGGAAGGCCCTGCCCGTCTTTGCCGTTGTCTGGATGGGGCTGTTGGGTTCGATCGTGGCCGTCTCAGGCGGGGCGACGTTCCTTTGCTCCCAGTGGCCCGCATTGCGAAGCCCGATGACCGAGCATCCGCAATTCGTGGCCGGCGCAGCCGCCGTTCTCTGGATCGGGGGCTTGATCCTTCAGGCCCGAGAAGCGCGCTTTCCCAAGGCCGGCGCCAAGCCTCCATCCAAGGGCGGCGACACGACCTCGTGAGGGCGTGGGTGCCCCGCCCATGTCGGTAACGGAGGACGGGTCAGTACGCGATGGGCACGTCTCCGTTCTTCAGTCCGCCGGCCCGGTCGATCGCCAAGTTTCGGCCGTCGTTGACCGGAAGATCGCCATCTGCGACAATCGTAGGCGTGCGTGAGCGTCCGGCTCGACTGAGGTGTGGCGCACCGGAGCGAAACGGTCTGTGCGACAGGTTCTCCTCAAGCCGCCGTCAGACAAGCATGTTGGCTCGTCGAAGGAGTCGGAACATGAGAGGGGTGATAAAGTGGTGTGGGCTTCCTTCGGTGGCATGGGTCCTGGCCTTCGTGCCGGTCGTCGGTTGTCAGCATCACGGAGAGTCGGCGTCGAATGCCCCGGCGCCCGCGCCGGTTGCTCAGTCGAGCGCGCCCGCCGCGGATGCAGAGGCTCCCACGACGCACGCCGGCGAGCTTGCCGCCTCTCGGAGTCGACCCTCAACAGACAAGCCGCCGGCGACCGGCATCGTGACGTTGCATGACGCCATCCGAATGGGGGAGTTGGCGCAGGCCGAGGCCCTTCTGAAAGACGGGGCCGATGTCAACGCGAAGGACGGCGGCGGTCGCACCCCGTTGCACTTGGCGGTCGACAAGGGTCGCAAGGACCTGGTCGAACTTCTCATCGCAAACCATGCCAAGGTCGACGCCGCCTACCGTCCGGGCGGAACCCCGCTCTACTGGGCCGTCGCCCGCGGCTACGAAGACTTGGTGAAAGCCCTCATCGCCGCCGGAGCAAACGTCAACGTCGCCAGCGAGGACGGTCAGTCGGCGCTCCATCTGGCCGTCGCGGTGGGCTATCCCAACATTGTCGAGCTGCTCGTCGACGCCGGCGCCAACGTCAACGCCCGATCCAGGAGCGGACAAAGTGTGCTCGATGCCGCACAGACCAGAGGCTTTACGGATGTGGTGGATGTGCTCAAGAAACACGGCGCGAGGGAGTAGGCCCGCTCGCGCGTGCGTCGCGATGCTGGCGATCACCCTGCTGGGTCTCCCGCTCGGGAGCGGCTGCAAAAAAGACACTACAAATAAAGTGCCCGCACTCGATCCGCCGAGTCCGCCGCCGCCCCGGCCAACCCTCTTGATTCACTCCGCCGTCGCCGCGGGAAACACGGCGGAAATCCGGTCCAACATATACTGGTCGGCCGAGCTCAACGCTCGCGACAAACAGCAGAAGCGGACGCCGCTGTCCATCGCCGCCGAGAAAGGGCAAGACGACGTCGCGGCGATGTTGCTGGACGCCGGTGCCGGTGTCGATGTCACGAGCAAGGCTCAGAATTACACACCCCTCTATTTCGCCGCCACGGCCGGCCAACTGAAGATCGCCCGACTCCTCATCGACCGCGGCGCCGACGTAGACGCCATGTCGAAGACCAACGCCACGCCCCTTCACGCGGCCGCCCTCATGGGCCACACGGAAATCGTCAGGCTGCTTATCGACCACGGCGCCCGGGTCGACAGCCCCAACCGCCGCGGCTGGAGGCCCCTCCACAAGGCCGCCGCCCGCGGCCACACCGACGTCGTCGAACTCCTTCTCGCCAAGGACGCCGACGTCAACGCCCGCGGAGAAGACGGCCGGACGCCCCTCCACTGGGCCGCCGCCGCCGGCCACGCGGAGGTCGTCGCCGTCCTGATCGCCAACGGCGCAGACATCAACGCTCGCAACGACAAGGACCAGACGCCGCTCAACCGAGCCGAAGCCGCCGGCCGGCGCGAAGTCGTCGAACTCCTCCGCGCCCAAGGCGCCGCGGAATGACCATGTCGGCGCGCTGGA
>CAYQDV010000246.1:0-5350 GCA_964416295.1 uncultured Planctomycetaceae bacterium | reverse complement strand
GCCCCCCGCTCCCTCACGGTCGAGGTTCTGACCCGACGCGGCCGAACCTTCTATCGCGACGGGCGTATTCACGGAACGCCTCGTCGAGGTGTTCGGCGTGAAAGTCGGGCCAGAGGACGTCGGTGACGAACAGTTCGGCATAGCTGATCTGCCAGAGCAGGAAGTTACTGACACGCATCTCTCCGGCGGTGCGAATCAGGAGGTCGGGATCCTTCAGGCCCGCGGTATAGAGCGCGCCGGAGACCGTCTGTTCGTCGATATCGTCGACGGTCAGGCGACCTTCGGCGACGCGGGCGGCGATCGTGCGAATCGCGTCGACGATCTCCACGCGGCTGCTGTAGTTCAGCGCGAGGCAGAGGGTCATCCCCCGGTTGTCGCGCGAGATCGACACGGTCTCGTCGAGTTCACGAAGGACGTCCTCCGGCAGGCCGTCCCGGCGGCCGATCTGAATCAGCCGGATGGCGTTGCTCATGATCTCGTCGCGTTCGCGGATCAGGTAGCGGACATAGAGCTTCATCAGATGGGCGATCTCGTCGAGCGGCCGGTTCCAGTTTTCGGTGCTGAAGCTATACAAGGTGAGACATTCAAGTCCGAGGCGGGCGCAGTGTGTCACGACCTCCCGAACATTGGCGGCGCCGGCCTCGTGACCTTCGATGCGATTCAGACCTTTGCGCCGTGCCCAGCGGCCGTTTCCATCCATGATGATGGCCACGCGGCGCGGCAGTCTGTCGGCCGAGACGCCGAGGTGGGCCTCAGGGTCCAGGGCATCGGCAACCGTTTCGGCCGGCGGGGCTTTCTCGTCCATTAGACACCCGTAGTCATTCGAGGCCGGGTCTCACGAGACAGCGCGGCCTTGCGCTCGGCGCCGAAGCTGATCAGCGTGATCGGGACGGCGAGCAGTTCCTCGAGCCGTTCGATATAGCGCCGGGCGCCGGGCGGCAAGTGTTCAAACAATCCCCGTGGGTCGATCGGTTCGTTCCAGCCCGGCAGCGACTCATAGAGCGGCTCGACCTCCGCCAGGGTCTCGATCTCGGCCGGAAACGCCCGCAGCCGCTTGCCGTGATGGCGATATCCCGTGCACACTCTCAACTCCGTCATGCCCCCCAGTGTGTCGAGATGCGTGAGGGCAAGTTGGGTGATCCCCGCGAGGTCCACGCAATAGCGCGTGGCGAATGCGTCGAACCAGCCGCAACGGCGAGGGCGACCGGTCGTGGTGCCGAATTCGTGCCCGCGCGTGCGGAGGGCGTCGCCGGTCGCGTCGGTCAGCTCGGTGGGAAAGGGGCCTTCGCCGACACGTGTGGTGTAGGCCTTGAGGACGCCGACGTAGCTGCGGATGCAGGACGGGGGCACGCCCGCCCCGGCCGCCAGCCCGGCACTGGTGCACGTGGCACTCGTGACGAAGGGAAACGTGCCGTGATCGATGTCCAGCAGGCTGCCCTGGGCACCCTCAAAGAGCACGCGCTGTCCGCGGGTCAGGGCGTCGTGGAGGAAGTCCGTGGTGTCCGTCACCTGATCCGCGAGCCGTCGGGCGAGCGCGAGGAAATCGTCGGCGATCCGCCCGGCCTCCAACGGATCGCTGTCGTCATACAGGGCGGCGAACACGCGGTTTCGGTCCGCGACGATCTCGGCAAGGCGTCTCCGGAACGCGGCCGGGTGCAAAAGGTCCGCCACGCGGAAGGCCGTGCTGCGGACCATCTTGTCCGCGTAACACGGACCGATGCCTCGAGCCGTGGTGCCGATTCGACGTTCGGACGGGAGGCGTCGCTCGGAGAGCCGATCCTGCTTTTTGTGGTACGGCATGACGAGATGTGCCCGATTCGAGATGAGCAGGTTGTCCGCGACCGCCACACCGCGCTCGCGGAGTTCGTCGATTTCCTTCGCCAGCGATTCCAGATCAACCGCCACACCCGGCCCGATCACACAGGTCACGTCCGGCCGCAGGATGCCGCTGGGGATCAGGTGCAGGGCAAATCGTTCTTCGCCGATGCGAACGGTGTGGCCGGCGTTGGCGCCGCCGCCATAGCGCACAACGACATCGAAGTGCTCCGTCAGCAGATCGACAATCCTGCCCTTGCCCTCGTCGCCCCATTGCAGGCCGATGACGCTGGTGTGACCGAGCGTGCTGAACCTCATCCCGATACACTCCTCCGACCGTCCGATCCCATGCCGCCACCGCCCGCGCCGCCCATCGATTCTACCGCCCCCCCGTTCGACCCGCATCCTCGGAACCAGCCCCCGTGCCGGACGACTGCAGACGAAAACCCCACGTCGGCCACGCGGGGCCGACGCTACAGTGGCGTGTCGCCGGCAAACATTCCGTTTAGAATGGCGTGTAAGGACAGTCGCAACGGGAGGCGGTGACGCGAATGATAGGCGAATATGATCTCGATCGTCGAATCAAGGGCCTCGTCGGCCAGTTGGTTCGGAGTTATGCCGACGAACCGCGGACCAGCCACATCGGACGGGGCTATCTGCCGAATCGCCAGGAGATCGTCCAGATCATCGACCTGCTTTTTGAGATGGCCTATCCCGGTTACTACGGCCGGCAGAATCTTTCATTTCAAAACGTAGAGTATCATGTCGGCGAGTTGCTGCCCCGACTGGCGCAAAAGCTGTACTCGCAAATCTTCCGGGCCTTGTGCCACCAAAACGAGGTCAATGGCAACTACGACCCCGAAGGCCCCCTGAATCAGGCGGACCCGCAGGACCGAGCTGCGCGGACGCTCGTGGGCAGCTTTCTGGACCGGCTCGTTGCCGTGCGTGACATGCTGGCGGTGGACGTCCAGGCGGCCTACGACGGTGATCCGGCAGCGTTCAACACCGATGAAATCATCCTGTCCTATCCCGGATTGGCGGCCGTGACCGTCTATCGCTTTGCACACGAACTGTACCGCATGGACGTGCCGCTGCTGCCGCGGACGATGGGTGAATGGGCGCACCGGACCACGGGGATCGACATCCACCCCGGCGCGAAGATCGGCAAACGCTTCTTCATCGACCATGGCACCGGCGTGGTCATCGGCGAGACGACCGAGATCGGCGACAACGTGAAACTTTATCAGGGCGTGACGCTCGGGGCGCTGAGCTTCCTCAAGGACGAGCGTGGCCGGATGGTCCGCGGCTACAAGCGCCATCCGACCGTTCGAGACAACGTGACGATCTATGCCAACGCCATCGTCCTGGGCGGGGAGACCGTGCTCGGCGAAGGCAGCACGATCGGCGGCTCGACGTTCGTGACGTCCAGCGTTCCGGCGGGCAACACGGTTCTGAACACGCCGCCGGAGCTGAGGGTGCGCCCGCCGAAGTCAGCCGCGGGCGTCGGTCACGACTTCAGCATATAGTGGGCGGCTTCGGAGACCTCCACACCGCTCGCGCGGCGGCAATCCGGCGTCGGACCACCATCCAAAGGGGCAATCCGTGATCCTCGCACTGGCGCAGTTCAACCCGATCGTCGGCGATATAGACGGGAACGCGGCCAGGATTCTCTCGTGGATCGATCGCGCCCGCGATGCAGGGGCCGACCTGGTCGTGCTGCCGGAACTCGCGGTCGTGGGCTACCCTCCGAAAGACCTGCTGCTGAAACCGTCCTTTGTTCAGGCCAACGTCGCGGCGGTCGAACGAATCGCGGCGGAGCGGCCGACGCCGACGGTCATCGTGGGTTATGCCGAGCCGAGCCGTCAGCCTGCCGGGCGCGGACTGTACAACGCCGCGGCCGTCTGCCGGGGCGGCAGGATCGTCGCCGTTCATCGCAAGGCCCTGCTGCCGACGTATGATGTTTTCGACGAAAGTCGATACTTCGAGCCCGCCGCCGGCCATGCCGTGGAGACGCTGCCGGCGGCGTCGGGCGCGGCGACCGTCGCCGGCATCACGATCTGCGAGGACCTCTGGAACGCCGAGGGCGTCGTCCCGCGGCCGCGGTATCGCGCAAACCCCATTGCGGGGCTGGCCGAACAGGGCGCGACCCTGATCATCAATATCAGTGCGTCTCCTTTTGATGTTCGCAAGGATGCGCTGCGGCGCGCGTTGTTCGCCGCCCAATGCCGGCGTTGCGGCGTGCAGGTGGCCTGCACCAACCAGGTGGGAGCGAATGACGACCTCGTGTTCGACGGGGCCAGCGTGGTCTTTGATTCCGATGGCCGAGTCATCGCCCGGGCGAAGGCCTTCGCGGAGGACCTGTTGATCGTCGATCTGGACGCCGCGGGCGGCGCCCGCGTGGAGCCCTACCCGGATCGGATCGACAGCGTATTTCAGGCGCTGGTGCTTGGCACGCATGACTACGTGACCAAGTGCGGTTTCAAGACGGCCGTCGTCGGCCTGTCGGGCGGCGTCGATTCGGCGGTCACGGCCGCCATCGCCGTCGAAGCCCTCGGCCCGAACGCCGTCCGCGGCGTGGCCATGCCCTCGCGATACAGCAGCGACCACAGCCTCGCCGACGCGCGGCGCCTCGCCGACCACCTCGGCATTCGCATGGACACGATCCCGATTCGAGACATGCACGCGGCGATGGAAGCCGGCCTGGCGGACGTCTTTGCCGGGCGGCCGCCGGACATCACGGAGGAAAACCTCCAGGCCCGGCTCCGAGGGGCGATCCTGATGGCCCTGTCCAACAAGTTCGGGGCGCTGCTGCTGACGACCGGCAACAAGAGCGAGCTGGCCGTCGGCTACTGCACGCTCTATGGAGACATGTGCGGCGGACTGGCGGTGCTCAGCGATGTTCCGAAGACGACGGTCTATGAACTCGCGCGGTGTCTCAACGCCCGAGCCGGCCGGGAGATCATTCCCGAAAGCACCCTGACGAAACCGCCGTCGGCCGAGCTGAAGCCCGACCAGACGGACCAGGACACGCTGCCGCCCTATGACGTGCTGGATGCGATCCTGGCGGCCTACATTGAGGAACATCGCTCGGTGGACGAGATCATCGCCGCCGGCCACGATCGCGAGATCGTCCTCGACGTGATCCGCCGCGTGGACCGCAACGAATACAAGCGTAAACAGGCCGCCTGCGGTCTGAAGGTCACGACGCGGGCCTTCGGCACCGGCCGCCGCATGCCCATCGCCGCCCGGCACAATCCGTAGGCGAGACGCCCCGATCCGGCGCTCGCGCGTGCCACGGCCACGCTCGCGTGGCCGTGCCGAAGGCCGCCGCCGGGACGAGATTCGCGTTGCGCATTCACTCACCGAACGAGGTCATTGAGCCATGAAGAACACCAAGACGTTCGACTGCGTGCGTATGAAGTGGGAGATTCAGCGGCGGCTCGATGAAGCGGCCGCCGGCCTCAGTGAAAACGCAGCTCGGCGCCTGCAGGGATGCCACGCCGCCGCCCGCCCCCGTCTCAGACCGCTTATGGGG
>CAYQDV010000245.1:3490-5386 GCA_964416295.1 uncultured Planctomycetaceae bacterium | reverse complement strand
GACACGTTTTTCTCCGCTGACAAAGCCCGGCGTGAACTCGGATGGACCTCGACCGTCGGCTATCAGGAGGGCATCCCGGAAGCGGTGCGGTGGTATCAGGAGACGCAGCGCGGTTCGGACGCGTCGGGCAATGCGGATGGAGCCTCGCAAGCGGCGCACTATGATGGACGATTCCACGAACCGCGGTCGTCCCGAGGGTGATTCGATGTGTTCGGACATTCATCTTGACTGTTTGGAGCGGATGTGACACGAGCGACCTCTGACAATCCGGTGCGGGGCGTCCTCGGGATCATGCAGGAGGACGGACGGCTATTGCTGATTCAACGATCGCGGTCAGTTCGCGTTCCGCTGGCGTGGTGTTTTCCCGGCGGCACGATGGAGGCGGGCGAGACGCAGGAGGCCACCCTGACGCGCGAAATGCGTGAGGAACTGAGCCTCACCGTCCGGCCGGACAGGCACCTGTTGACGCAGACCAAACACGACGGGCGGCTCATTCTGTATTGCTGGTCGGCAACCATCATCGACGGTCCACCCGTGGCGAATCCGCGCGAGGTCGCTGACCTGGCATGGTTGACGCCCGAGGAAATCCGCGTCAAGGACGGCATCCTTCCCGGCACGACGGCGATCCTCGACGCCGTCGCCTCTTGACGAACAACATTCCTGTGGCGGCGTGCGCGGTTCTTACGTGAGGACCCCGGCAATGCAGGCGGTCATCCAGCAGGTGAGGGCGCCGCCGAGCATGGCACGGAGACCGAGGCGAGCGAGGTCGTGGTGTCGGTCGGGGGCGAGGGCGCCGATTCCGGCGACCTGAATAGCGACGGAACTGAAATTGGCGAAGCCACAAAGGGCGTAGACGGCCAGATAGCTGCTGCGGGGGCTGAGCGTTCCGTCGGCAATCATGGCAGCGAGCGATTTGTAGGCGACAAACTCGTTCGTGGCCATGGCCTTCCCCAGGAGGCTTCCGAAGGCCCGGCATTCGGCCGGCGGGTTACCGATGAGCCAGGCGACAGGAGCGAAGAGGAGGCCGAGGAGGGTGTCGAGGGTGAGATGCTCAATGCCGTGGCCGTGCAGCCAGTGCCGGAGAAACGGCAGGCTGCCGACGCTTCCCAGTCCGACGTCGATCAGCCGAATGATGGCGATAAAGGCGATGAGCATGGCGGCGACGTTGAGGGCGAGCTTCAGCCCGATGAGAGCACCGGTGGCGGCCGCGTCCACGACGTTCTTGGTGTCATGATCGGCGGTCAGGCGGACGTTTCCGGCGGTTTGCGGGGTCTCCGTTTCGGGGAGAAGAATCCGGGCGACGACGAGCGAGGCGGGAGCGGACATGAGCGAGGCCGTCATCAGGTGCCGCGCGAACTCGCTCATGGCGGCTTGGTCGTGATGGCCGAGAAGGTCCATATAGACGGCGATTAGGCTTCCGGCCATGGTCGCAAATCCGCCGACCATGACGGCGTTGAGTTCGGATCGGGTCATGCCGTTGATGTAGGGACGGACCAGCAACGGCGCTTCGGTTTGACCGAGAAAGACGTTGCCCGCGGCGGAGAGGCTCTCGGCCCCGCTGGCTCGCATGAGGCGGGTCATGACGCGGGCCATGAGGCCGACGACCTTCTGGAGAATGCCAAGGTGGTATCCGATGGCGGACAGCGATGAGAAGACGACGATCGTGGGCAGGGCCTTGGCGGCGAAGACGAAGCCCCAGTCGTCGGGCCGCGACTGGTAGAGGTTGCCGAAAACGAAGGCAGCGCCGGCGTCGGATGCATCGATGATGACGGTGACGAGGTGGCCGATGGCCGTGAAGAGCGCGGCGCCGGTGTCCGTTTTGAGGACGAAAAGACCCAGCATGATCTGCAGCGAGACACCGCCGATCACCGTCCTGAGCGGAAAGCGGCGGCGGTT
>CAYQDV010000245.1:0-3390 GCA_964416295.1 uncultured Planctomycetaceae bacterium | reverse complement strand
CAGGAATCCCTTCCTCTTCCCCCGATAGCAGTCGCCAATGGACCTTGACATGAGAAGGCTTCCCATTCGGTGGGGACCGAGAAGGGATTCTCGGTCCAGCACCCGCGCTTGCGTCCAGCTTCCGTCGCGGCTTGATGACATCCGCGGATGCGGTTAGGCTGCCGGACGGTGGGTCTCAGTATCGACGGGCGTAGCTATAAGAGTGGCGCGAAGCGAAGAAGGAGTTGCCGGTGTCGAGCATCAGCCAGTTTATGGAGCGGAACTACAAGCACTTCAATGCCCGGGAGATGTTGGCCGCGGCCAAGGCGTGGCGGGCCTTGCTGGCGGAGGGAGGCGAGATGTTCCTCGCCATGGCCGGGGCGATGAGCACGGCGGAGATCGGCATTTCACTCGCGGAGATGATTCGCCAGGAGAAAGTGCATGCCGTGTGCTGCACGGCCGCAAACCTGGAAGAGGACCTGTTCAACCTGTTCGCGAACCGGGAATACCGCATGGTGCCGGACTACCGGGCGCTGACGGCGGACGACGAGGTGCGTCTTCGCGATAACGGATACAACCGAGTGACGGACACGTGCATTCCGTTCTCGGTGATGCAGAACACGGATGACACGCTGGTGGAAATGTGGTCACAGGCGGCGGAGGCCGGGACGCCGCGATTCTGGTGGGAGTACTTTTACGAGCTGTTCGACCGGCCGGAGGTTCCGGACCTCTTCCAAATTCCGCCGGAGCACTCGTGGGTCCTGGCGGCCAAGCAGCGCAATCTGCCCATTTATACGCCCGGTGTGGAGGACTCGACGCTGGGAGCCAGCTATTGCGCCGCCGTGATGCGGGGGCAGGTGAGCAATCATCACGCGGTGAAGACGGGCACGCAGCAACTCGAACACCTGACCCACTGGTACCTCGAACGCGTCAAGCGAAAAACGCCGGTCGGTTTTTTCCAGATCGGCGGCGGAATTGCGGGGGATTTCTCGATCTGCACCGTTCCGATGATCATCGAGGATCTCAAGAAGGACGTTCCGTTCTGGGCGTATTTCGCCCAGATCAGCGACAGCACGACCTCGTACGGGTCGTACTCCGGGGCCGTTCCCAATGAGAAGATCACCTGGCACAAGCTCAACGTGAACACACCGAGGTTCATGATCAATTCTGACGCATCGATTGTGGCGCCGTTGATTTTTTCGTATGTGCTGGGGCAATAGCGCCGCGTCCCGGGCGAACGGCCGCCTCCGTCTGACATGCCTTCACGCTGGTTCGTTGCATAGCCGTTCGACGTCCTGCCGATACGAACATAGCGTCGTCCGTGTCGTTCGAGACTGGACCCGGGGGCGTCCGCGCGCCCGATCCGGAGGTCCCATGGCCAACAGCAATGTGATACTGCGCGAGCCGGCGGCCATCGGCTCGACGGTCACGCTTGAGGACCTGTACGATCGCGGTGACCACTACGCGCTGCTTCGTGTGGCTCTTGGGCGGATCGCCGATGATCCCGGGGACGTGGCTCTTGCCGTGCTGGTTTGCCGCTCCTACATCGCGCTCGGCTTGATCGGGCCAGCGCGGGAAATGCTGTCGGCGGAGAGCCGACCGTTGGGGGCCATGCCCGGATTTCGGTCTCTGTATGATCAAATCGTTTCGCTGCCGTCCGGCGCGGTTTCGTGGGGCGACCTGCGGACGCAATTCGAGCGGAACGTCGCGCGGATCCTGGAGCGGCATCCGGCCCTGAGCCGGCACTTGGCGGTGTTTCGGGCGATTCCGGAGAGGCTCGAATTGTATCGCACCCGAGACGGCAATCTGCTGGTCCGCGATCGATCGAGCGGTGCCGGTCACGGGTGGCTGCCGGACATCGGAAACACGCAAGGAATGGTGGAACGCGTCACGTTGCCCCACGACGCCGACGCCCTGTTCTGTGACCCCTACGTGGTCCTGTACGATCGGCTTGGGGCGATGTTTCGGCGGGTGTTCGAGGCGACGCGCAAGATGCTCCTAACCTTCAGCCCGCGGATTTATGTCGTCGAGCCTGATCCGAGGATGTTCGGCGTGGCGCTCTACACCGCCGAATCTGTTGAATCGCTTTGTCATGATCGAACGAGCGTGTTCGTGGGCGACGATTGGTCGGAGGAGTTTGGGACGTATCTGCGATCCCACCCGGAGCGGGCCGTGCCCGGCTACATGGTCGACCTGGGAACCCCAAACGCGGGCGGGCGGGCGGCGGTCGAGGCCGTGATCCGTAGGTCGTTTGAGTCGCGGCAGCGGCAGGCGGCAGCCGTCGTGAAGTCGGTCCGGCGTTTCTACGACGCCCTGCCATCGGGCGGGTGGGCGCGTCGATTCGAGGCGACTCGGAACGGCGGACTCCGCGTGATGGGATTCACGAGCCGATTCACGACGGTCCTGCAATACTCGATGCGGGATTTGAGGGCGGCGTTCGAAGCGCGGGGGCACACTTTCCGAATCGTAGCGGAGGTCAGCGACCACGACCTTGTTTCGCCCGCGTCCCATGTGGAGGCGGTGGAGGATTACCGTCCGGACCTGATCCTCAATATCGACCACCTTCGTTCCGAACTGGGCGGTGCGTTTCCAAAGAACGTGCCCTTCGTGAGCTGGCTACAGGATCTGCTTCCAAACCTGACCTGCGAGAAAGCCGGACGGTCGATCGGCCCGACGGATTTCTATATCGCGGCCGGTCTCACCGAACTGGTGACGCGTTACCGGTACCCCGCATCGCAGGGCATGGTATGGACGATGGTGACGAACGAGGCGGTATACCGCTCGGAGCCGTTATCGGAAGAGGCGCTCGCACCGCATCGCTGCGATTTTTCGTACGTGAGCAATCAGACGGAGCCACCGCATCGCCTCCATGAGCGCTGGCTCGAGACCGTACGCAACCTGCACGGCGGCTCACGACTGATCGAGTATGTGCATGCGGCGCTCTGCGAGTCGTGGGCACACGACCCCCGCAATGCGTGCAGCCGGCCGGCGATGGCCCTGCTGGCGGAGGCGACGCGGGCGACCGGCATCCCGGCGATCACGCCGGAGAACGAGGACCAGATCGCGCGCCGCTATATCCACAGCCTGACGGAGTTGCTCTTTCGCCAGCGGACGCTGGAATGGGTCGCCGACTATTGCGACCGGACGGGCCATACGCTGAAGCTGTATGGCCGCGGCTGGGAATCGCACCCGCGATTCGCGCGATACGCCTGTGGCGTGGCGGCGAATGGAGAGGAGTTGAGGGCGATTTACCAAGCTAGCCGGATCAACCTGCAAATCACCAGCTATGGCGCGATTCATCAGCGGCTGCTCGACGGACTGGCCAGTGGGGGTTTCTTCCTGCTGCGTTTCTGCCGGCATGATGTGATTGACGGGCCGGCGCGAAGGTTGCTTGCGGCGGTCGAACGCGAC
>CAYQDV010000244.1:0-5417 GCA_964416295.1 uncultured Planctomycetaceae bacterium | reverse complement strand
CTCCAACTCCTCGCATTATGATCGAAACGGTCTCAGTCCGGCACCACAGCAGGCACAACGCCGAAGGACGGCCCCTTATTGCGACGGATCAGCCGGCCCCGCCGGGTCTCGCGCCCCGGGGGGATCGTAAACGGCCGTTTCGACGAGTCGAACCGTCCGCGCGTAGACCACAACGCAGGCAAAACTGATGACGGCAGAGATCACGCCGAGCGTCCGGAAGGGCTCCTGCTGTAAAAAGTAATCCGGCGGGGGTGCCGAGCCGTTCTGCATGCCGGCGGTCAGATTCTCGGCGAGGTGATACCCAACCAGGGTGCCGTAAATGCAGCCGTTCAGGCCGATGAGGATGCCCGCCACGACGCATCGGCGCGCCCAGCCCACCGCCGCAGCGGCAAGTCGGTCGTCGCGCCGCTCGGCCGCCGCGGCGGTCGCCAGCCGCAGCAGGGTCCACGCCGTCCACGGATACTGGAAGGCAGGCACGAGCGACAGGCCCAACGCCAGCCCGGGCGAAACGTCGCCATAGGCCCGCGCCCGCCGGGCATCTTCGTGAATACGGTAAATCCACATCAGTTGAAGGGTGACCGCCGGGACCCAGCAGAGCAGCGCGATGCACGACAACGCGCCCTCGGCCGGCGCGTCGGCGCCCGTCCCGCCGCCATCGGCAAGATCGAGCAACGCCGGCGACGCAATCGCCACCATCACACTGCCGATGAGCTGGATGGTGTATACGCCGATCCACAATCGCACGAGCCACGCGGTGAACAGAGGTCGCGTGACCGAACCGGGCAACGGGGGGCCCACAGCGCCGATCGATACGGGGCGAACCTGCGGCGGGACGTCGGCGCGAGGTGAAAACCGGGTGTCGCAAATCGGACACGCCAAATCGCTCGATAGGTCGGTCCGGCGCGCCTGCAGCGCGTGCCCGTTTGGACAGTGGATCATCACATGGTCGGAATCGCCGGACTCGATCATGGCCCTCCCGCGGATACGCTCAGCCCGCGCCATCCCATTATCAAACGAAGTCTCTGTCCCGACAAGGCCGGCCATCGACCTTCCGGACGTGAAGGGTACAGGCGATGCCGGGCAAGCCCCATAAGGCGGGCTTGACACGACAGATCGGACGGACGGACGGCCCTTATAGAGTCGCGTCTAAAGCTCCAGCCGTAACGGGACGAAACGACGCGCGTCACGGGCACGCCTCGGGCGCCCGTATGTTACGTCTTACCTGGTCTCATGCACAGGTCGTTTGGGGGAATCGTCATGTCGCGTTTTCGCAAGCTGGGCATCGCCTGCTCAACCCTGATCCTCGGCACCATCTGGCTGTCGGCGTGCCCGATGCAGGCACCCTCACCAGGAAGCGGCAGCACCGGCTCCGACACGAACGGCGACGTCTCCAATTCCGCGTTGAGCTTCGGTGGCTCGCTGAGCGGCGTCGCCAGCACGACGAGTTCGACGGACGCAGCCAGTGCGGGCGCGAACGCCCGGCGCAAGCTGACCGATCGTTCTCTCGCGGGGCAGTTCGGTTCCGGGGCGGCGGGCTGGCTCGAGGACCTCGGTGGCGCACGCCTGCGCGACGCGTCCGGCAACGAGTACCCCAACTTCCCGGTCCGCAGTGACGGAAGTTTTGACATGGGCCAATTGCCGGTCGGCGTGGACTTCGTCCTCAAGATCGACACGGACGGCGATGGCAAGGCCGACATGCAGTCGATCATCAACATACCGAAAGACGCGACCGGCGAGGGCGGCTCGCTCAACAACACCAACGTCGACCCCCTGAGTACGCTCGTCCTCGCGAAGCTGCGGCGCCTCCTGGCTGCGCACGGGATTCATCCGCGCGACATGGGAATCAGCCCGTCAGCTCTGATTCAGCGCATCCGCGACGCCTACGAGCACATGTTCGACGAATCGGGGATCGAGGACCGGATCCTCCTGTCTGAGCTGGCGAGCCTGAGTGAGGAGCAGTTGGCCGCGCTGTTCGAACAGGTCATTCCCGTGGCCGCCCGGCGGGGCATGCAAATGGCGGAGGGGAACATCGTGCTGGCCAACGCCAAGGACGTGGAGGGCGTGGTCAAGGCCGTGGCGCAGATACTCGTCCAGGGCGGGTTCGTCATCGCGGACGATCCCGGCGGGATCGACCTGGCGTTTCTCGGCGAACTTCCCCATGTGAACCCGATGACGTTCGCGGACTTCCACACGGGACCCGGCCCCGGCGGCCCTCCGCCCGGGAATCCCCCACCATCGTTCGCGGAACCCACACTGTACGTGAGTGATCTGGGCGAGCCGAACCGCAATTTCGCGAATAACGAGGACGAGGCCGAAGCCCGGGACGGCGGCGGTGGTCCGATGTTCGGCGAACACGTCCTGATGAAGATGGCGGCCGCCTTCCTGGCAAACAAGACGATCACCCTCGGCGAACTCCACCGGATCGTCGTCGATCTTCAAAAGGGAATGGGCGTCCGACTCTCTTATAGCAAGTGGAACGGGCCGGATCAGCCACCTACGCAGGTCTTCGAGACCGCTGGCGGCGGCGGCCTTTCGATCAACATGGATGAGTTCTTCAACCGACTCGACTCCGTGCCAGTGGACAATCCGGATCCCGATCAATTCGCCCAGCACGAGGCCGAGGTCCGGCAGACCCTCGTGGACTTCCTGGCCGGCACCAAGGAGCCTGGCTTCGAACGCCTCTTTGAAGGCGTCCTGACGGACCGCATCGCAAGCGCTAAAGACATGGCCGACCACCTCCGCGACGCCCGGGCGCATCTGCCGTTCAGCCGCTCGGGACCGGCATCCTTCTTTGTGCTCGCCACGGCCGATTCGTTCATGAATACCAGCGCTCAGCCGGTTACGGTCAACGTCGAGACGGACGCCGGCGGGAAGGTCGCCAAGGTCACCTACGATGCGACCGGCAACGGCAAGTTCTACGTCGGCTTCGGCCCAATGACCGACACCGGCATGATGGTCGAACTGATCAACCGCCGGAATGGGCACGGACTGCACGATAACGAAGGCCGGTTCCTCCAGCTCGACATCGCCGACGGAAACATCTTCCAACCCGTCGGTGGGACGAGCTTCATGGACATGTTCAGCGAGAGTGGCTCCCACTTTCCGGGTGCGCCGGCCTTGCAGGTGCCGAACCGCGACTTCGATCCGAACCGGCCGCCGGACCCCGAAACCAATCCGCCGGTCTTCGAGGCCTATGTGTTGATGACCGAGCATGGCCCGAACGGCAAGCCGGTTCGCGTGGACTACGCCAGCGGTGTGGCCACGTTCAACGAGAATGGCCGCTACTACATGATGTTTGACGAACAGACCGACACGAACGGCCTGTTCGCACTGATCACCGAGAGCGGTGAGGTCCTCGAAGCAACTCCGGGGGACTATACCTCGCGTGTGCTCGTCGCCGCGACAAGCGTGCAGGGCGCCAGCCTTGCACCGGAGACGTTCCGGAACTTCTTCGGCAAGGATGCTCCCAACATCGGATACGATCCGGCCGGCGCGCCCTACTATGACGACATCAACGCCAACGGTGCACCGGACGCCGACGAGCCTTCTTTCGATTTCCGCGACTTCCTGTTTGACGCGAACGACTGGCGTTCGACGCGTGTCGACCACTACTACCGCCGCGCGGACAACGGCGGCTTCTTCCAGCCGCAGGAGGTCGACTGGAGTTCCAACACGCCGAAGCTGCTCAGCGGCGTCGACCTGGTCCCGAGGACCCTCAAACCGCGGCTGAACGCCTTCCGGTTCGGCCGGCCGAACCTGACGATCAATCTCCTGACGGCGTTCAGCCCGCCGGAGTTCTTCAACGGCACGGTCGGCCTCAACGCCGACACGCGGGTGAACCCGTTCATGGCCTTGGCGCTCCTGAATCTCGTGTTCGACGGGATTCACAACGTGAAGGCCAATGTCGACTGGGACGGCCCGGGGCCGATGCCCGAACACCAGGAGTTGGTCGAGGCCTTCTTCTTCGTCCTGCCCATCGGCGACCCGGTGCAATTGATCGTCCAGGGATTCGAGGAATTCGCGAGGTAGTCGGCTGCGGATCGTCACGACGCCGGGAGACGCCGGCGGGCATGACTCGCAAGACACAGGATCTGTGACAGTTTTGGCGGCCGTGCTCGACCACCCCAGTGGGTGCCACTGGCGGCTTGTCCGCCAGTGCATGAACGGAGGGCAGCATGCACGGGCACGGGCAGGCAAGCTGCCCGTGGCACCCCGCCGCCGATCGTGTGACAGACCCCAAGGCACATCGCCCCGCCGCGGCGGTCTGGCATCAACACCACGCAAGCAGGCTCCGTGTCCTCGCTCGCTGATCCGGCACGCGAAGGCACGGAGTTATCTCATTGCGCGGCCACTCTCGGCCGCGGTGTTTCCACGGACTCTTCCGGATTGACCGCAGCGTCAGACGCTGTGGTACGCCCCAAAAAGCATCTCCGGTCTTCGATAAGTAGCCTGCGTCTGTCGCTTATCGCCCGCCCGCAAACCCGGCATGGACTCATCGATAAACGGACCGACTACATCCCCATATCCCGCCAATGGGCCGATCAAAGCGGAGAACCACGTCGGTCCGGGCGGGTCTTGCATTCATGGCCCATCTTCAGTTATTATGATCCTAATAGACTATGATGTGATGGGCTCCAGTACTTCCGAAGGAGCGGCACCGATGAGCGAACCAGACGGCCCCACTCGATCACGCGCCTCGACACTTGCAGTGGCAGCGGGCATCGCGATCTCGCTGCTCGTCGCGGGATGCCCTCTCTTCGAGATGCCGACCGGCCCATCACCGGGAACACCGCCTACGCAACCTCCCGGGAGCGAGCCGAATCCCGATGGCGGCTCGGGAGGACAGCAGTCCCATTTCGACGCGCTGCAACGGACCTGCCGGCAATGCCACAGCCGGCACGTCGGCCATGCGGTCCGCGGCCCTTGGGAGCCGACGTGTGAGGACTGTCACGACGTTCGCGATGCGACAAACCCCAACCTGTCGCATATTGCGACCCAGGTCTTCAATCGAACCCTCGGCCGAAATGTATCCGTAACGTTCACGGCGCGCAGGGGCCTCAACAGCTTCGATGATGGGGACCCCACGGCAAACGATGGAATCTGTCAGGTTTGCCACACGTCGACGCGACACCACCGCTTTGACGGTTCGGCCGGGCCGCACAACGACGGCTCGACTTGCACCGTCTGTCACTCGCACCAGAGCGGTTTTCTCCCTTCGCTCGAGTCTTCCTGCATCGGCTGCCACAGCAGCCCCCAGGACAACGGCGACAATCTACCGCCCGCCGGACGTCCGGCGGTCGTCAACGCCGACGGCAGCGGAGGGCACCACTTGGCCGGCGGCGTCCTGACCGACGCCGACCGCACCCCCCGTCACGAAATGACCCTCCCTCAGCGCGGGCAGGGCCGCCTCTCGGCCG
>CAYQDV010000243.1:0-5459 GCA_964416295.1 uncultured Planctomycetaceae bacterium | reverse complement strand
CCCTGCGCTGCGGCGCCGACAGCGCCGACTGTGTCGCATCCGGACAGCCCTTGTGCAGGTTGCGGGACCACGCCCGGCGGACGGCCCACGACGAGGCGGTGGCGCCCCGCCAGCGGCTGGAGGCCGTGCTCGCCGAACATCAGGCCAACCTCGAAAAGGCCGCCTTTGAAAAAGAGCGCACGGCCGGGCTGTGGGGCAAGCAACAGTGCACCGAGAAGGAGTTCCTCGTCACGCAGGCCGATTTCAGAATCGCCACCAGCCGCGTCGAACAGGCCCGCCATGACATCGAGGCCCAGAAGACGGTCGTCGCGCAACTGGCGGATGACCTCGCGCGGACTGAAATCCACGCTCCGTGTGACGGGTTCATCGTCAAGAAGCTGACCGAGATCGGGTCGTGGGTCGATCGCGGCGGCCAGATTGTCGAAATGATCGACCTCTCGCGCGTCCGCGTCCGCGTCGCCGTTCCCGAGGCCACCATCGCGTTCTGTCGTCCGAAGTCGCGCGCTACCGTGACGGCCGAGGCGGTTGGGAAACAATATGCAGCCGTCATCAGCCGCGTCATCCCCGACGCTGACCAGCAGGCCCGAACGTTTCCCGTCGAGATCGACATCGACAATCCCAAGGGCGAACTCAAGGCGGGGATGTTCGTCCGCGTCGCCGTGCCGTCCGGCCCCAGCCGGCGGGCCGCTGTGGTTCCGAAGGATGCGGTCGTGCTGCGCGGGCCGACGCGAATGGTTTTCGTCGTGCGAACGACGAAAGCAGGCTCGGTCGCCGCGCCGGTGCCGGTCAAGATCGTTGCGGAGTTGTTGGACGAAGTGGCGGTGGCGGCGAAGGGACTTCGGTCCGGTGACCGGGTCGTCGTTCGGGGCAACGAGTACATGTTCGGCCCCGGTCCGGTGATCGTGTCTCGGACCCTCGGGGGCGCCGCGTCGCGCCCGGTTCAGGAGGCGGAAGCGTCCGCACGGGACGAGCCGGAGGCGGCGGGCCGGTAGGTTTCATTCATGCGTTTTGTCGACCTGTTCATCAACAACCCGGTCAAGGTTGCGGTCGGGGTCATTCTCCTCGTGCTGTTCGGTCTTCTGACGATCGTGCCGCCGGAGATCGTCCCGTCGCCGATCCGCGCCCCGGTGCAGCTTACGCCCAACGTCGACGAACCGGTCGTGTCGGTGAGCACGACCTGGGAGGCGGCCAGTCCGGAGGAGGTCGAGCGCGAGATCATCGAACCCCAGGAGGAGATGCTCAAGAGCCTGTCCAACCTCCGCAAGATGACCAGTTCGTCCAACGAAGGCGGCGGGACGGTCCAGCTCGAGTTCGAGGTTGGGACGGACGTCGATATCGCGAAGCAGGACGTCTCCGACGCCCTCCGGCGCGTGAAGTACCAGATCGCGCTCAACGAGTTCGACAACCCCACCGTCAAGAGTGGCCGGCCCTTCGGCGAAGAGGCCATCGCCTGGATGATCCTTTGGGGTGATGACGCGGGCGTCCGCGTGCCCGAAATGTTTACGTTTGTAAACGATGAGATCAAGCCGATCCTCGAGCGGGTCGACGGCCTCTCGTCCGTGCGGATCTTCGGCGGCCGCGAGCGGGAAATCCGCATCGTCGTCGACGCCGCGAAGCTGGCCCGTGCGGGCATCACCTTTCGCGAGCTGGAGAGCGTCATCCGGTCACAGAATACCAACGTCTCCGCCGGCAACAGCGCTCAGGGCAAGCGCGACATCGTCCTCCGCACGCGGGGGCGGTTCGAATCGCTGGAGGACATCCGCCGCACCGTGATTCGATCCGGTCCGGCCGGGCCGATCCGCATCCGAGACGTGGCCGGCGTCCGCGACACCTTCAAGAAGCGTTACGGCTTCGTGCGAAGCAAGGGCCGCGACGTGATCGCCCTGCCGGCCTATCGCGAAAGCGGCTCCAACGTCATCAAAGTCATGGAGGGCCTCCGCGCGGCGATTGCCAAGGTCAATGCCGAGGTCCTCGCCCACCGCGGGATGACGCTCGAATTGACGCAAGTCTACGACGAAACCACCTACATCTCCTCCGCGATCAACCTGGTTCGCAGCAACATCGTCTTCGGCGGGGCCTTGGCCATCGCCGTCCTGCTCCTGTTCCTGCGAAGCCTGACCGGAACGGCGGTCGTGGCGATCGCCATTCCAATCTCGGTCATCGGCACCCTGCTCGTCATCCCGCTCGCTGATCGCAACATCAACGTGGTCATGCTGGCCGGCCTCGCGTTTGCCGTCGGCATGGTCGTCGACAACGCCATCGTCGTGCTCGAAAACATCTTCCGCCACCGCGAGATGGGCAAGTCGCGCCGGCAGGCCGCTTCCGACGGTGCCCGCGAGGTCTGGGGCGCCGTGTTCGCCAACTCGCTGACGACGATGATTGTTTTTCTGCCGATCCTGTTCGTGCCGGGCGAGGCGGGCCAGTTGTTCCGCGACATCGCCATTGCCATCAGCGGGGCCGTCGGGCTGTCCCTCGTGGTGTCGGTCACGGTGATTCCCGCGCTCGCCGCGAGAATCCTGGCGGCCCGCGAGCAGGCCGCCGAGGGCGGGAGCCGATACGCCTCGGTCGTGGCCGGCGCGGTCGGCGTCATCAATCGACGCATCTGGACGCGTCTGCTCGTCGTGGGAGGCTTCACGCTCGCCTCGGTGCTCCTGAGCTTCAAGCTGGCGCCGGAGCCGAGCTATCTGCCGTCCGGAAATCGCAATCTGATCTTCGGTTTCCTGGTGACGCCGCCGGGATACAACACGGTCGAGTTTGAGCGAATCGCCGGTCGTCTGGAGAACGGCGATCCGGAGCACGGCCAGGTGGGTATCCGTGCCTTCTGGGAGGCCCGGACCGGCACGCCCGAGTATGCGAAACTCCTGTCAGAGTGGTCCGACATGGTCGAGCAGCGCGTCGTGCCGCCGAAGGAGGAGCAGCTCAAGACCCTCGAGGCGACGGCGAGCGATTCGCAGGCGACGCGCCCCCAGCGGCGGAACGCCCGGCGACGAGCGCGCGAGCTTCGCCGGGAAATCGCCGAATGGCGCGTGCCGCCCCCGCCGATCGAAAACTTCTTCTTCGTCGTTTTCAGCGGCAACTGCTTCATGGGGTGTTCGAGCCAGGATTCCGAAGTCGTCAAGCCCCTCGAAAAAGTGCTCAACTCGACCGGCTTCAGCGTCCCGGATTCGTTCGCGATCTTCTTTCAGACGTCGATCTTCCGCGTCGGGTCCGGCAATTCCGTCGATATCGAAGTCCGAGGCCGAAGCCTCGACGAAGTCGTCGCCGCCGGCCGAAACATCATGACGGCGTGCGTGCGCGAGTTCGGTGGTCGCCCGGAGACGAACCCGCGAAACTTTGCCCTCGAGCGTCGCGAGGACAGGTTCATCCCCGATCGTGTCAAGGCCGGCGACCTGGGTCTGAATGTCGCCGACATCGGCGCCATCGTCCGGGCGTGCGGAGACGGCCGGATCGTCGGCCAGTATCGCAAAGGTGGCAAGAGCATCGACCTGACCGTCAAGGTCGCCGGCACCGAATCCCCCGAGACGGCACGCAGCGCCACCGACAGGGTCGCCGGCGTCCCGATCTACACGCCGACCGGACAGGTCGTCCCTCTCTCGGCGGTGTGTCGCGTCGAACGAACGACCGCGCCCCAACAGATCAGCCACATCGAGACGCAGCGGGCCGTCAAGCTGACCATCCGCCCGCCCGAGGGCCTCCCGTTGCCGCGCGTGGTCGAGGTCCTCCAGAACGAGGTGATCCGGCCGATGCGCGCCGGCGGATATGGCGAACAGAAACTGAAGATCGCGCCGGACGTCTTCGTCAGCCTCGCGGGCAACGCGGACAAGCTCAAGACGACATGGGACTCGTTCAAGTGGCTGCTGGCCCTGTCGCTTCTGATTGTCTATCTTCTGATGGCAGGTCTGTTCGAATCTTTCGCCTACCCGTTCGTGATCATCTTCACGGTCCCGTTCGCGGTAGTCGGCGGGTTTGTCGGCCTCGCGGTGGTTCACGAGTGGACATGGCTCGATCCGACCATGGCGATTCAGCACCTCGACATGCTGACGATCCTCGGCTTCGTCATCCTCCTCGGCCTCGTCGTGAACAACGGCATCCTGATCGTCCACCAGACGCTCACTTTCATCCGCTACGGCGACGCGCCACAGGAGGCCATCGTCCGGGCCGTGCGGACCCGCATTCGCCCGATCTTTATGACCGTTTTGACGACATTTTTCGGCCAGTTGCTCCTGGTGGTCCGGCCCGGAGCAGGGGCCGAGCTGTACCGCGGGCTTGGGGCGGTGGTCCTCGGCGGGCTGCTCGTGTCCACTTTGTTGACGCTGGTCGTCATTCCCGCGGTGCTGTCCCTGTTTCTCGGAGCACGAACGCGAATCAGACGCCGGATTGTTGGCCCCCGGCTGGAACGATGGCCGGCGCAATCCGCGGAGCCGGACGTTGAGCCGACGATGCCGGAATACCCGGCGTCGGTGAAAGTGTGACCGAAAGCGCATTTCGCGTGTCGATAGGCCCACACGCGATCACGATGGATCGAGTACCCACCATGCACCTCATACGTTTCCAGGATACGTCCGGGCGGGTTCGGTGCGGCCGGCCGGTCGATGAGGATCACGCTCTGCCGCTCGCCGGCGACCTGTTCGCCGAACACACGTTCGCCGCCGAGCCGGTCCGCGTGGCTCGCCGTCTGGCGCCGGTCGACCCGCCCAACGTTTTCGCCATCGGCCTGAACTACGCCGATCACGCCCGCGAGGGCGGCGCCCGCAAGCTGCCGAAAGAGCCGCTCGTCTTTCTGAAGGCCACCACCGCCGTCATCGGGGCCGAGGACGCGATCGTCCTGCCGAAGTCCGCGCCGGACGAAGTGGACTACGAGGCCGAACTCGCCGTCGTGATCGGTCGGCGCACGCGCCACGTTTCCGCCGCCGACGCCCTGTCGCACGTGCTCGGTTTTACCTGTGCCAACGACGTATCGGCGCGGGACTGCCAGAAAGTGCGTGACAAACAGTGGGCGCGGGCCAAGAGCTTCGACACTTTTTGCCCGCTTGGTCCCGCGATCGTCACGCCGGACGAGGTGGACTGCGATCGCCTCGCCGTGCGCTCCATCCTGAACGGACAGGTCATGCAGGACGGGACCACGGCAGACATGATCTTCCCCGTCCGCGAGCTGGTCAGCTTCCTGTCACGCCAGTTCACCCTGCTGCCGGGAACGGTCTTGTTGACCGGGACGCCCGCCGGCGTCGGCTTCGCGCGGACGCCGCCGGTCTACCTCCGGCCGGGTGATCGGATCGAGATCGCCATCGAAGGCATCGGGCGGCTGAGCAACCCGGTCGCCGGCGAATCATAGCCCCCATCCATGCGCTGCCCAACTCCTGCATCGGGCACCTGTCACCGACGGGACGGTGACAGAATCGGCGGGGACTGTCGTGGCGTCCCGTAGGGACGAATCGAGCCAAGCCCAGCACGCAGTGCTG
>CAYQDV010000242.1:0-5480 GCA_964416295.1 uncultured Planctomycetaceae bacterium | reverse complement strand
GGCGAGCCGGGACGAATGGGAGCCGGTTCGAACGGGAGCAGCAGGCAGGGCAATCGCAAGAAACGATTTCGCGCATGGATTGCGCATCTGCTGGAGCCCTCCTCCCCCCACAGAACACTGCGAACGAGGTTCGCAACTCCGGCGGCATCTGGGAAAGTGGCCGCTCGACCGTTCTTGCGATTGCCCTGGAGCAGCAGGCTCGGCAGGAGCCTCGCCCTCCCGCTGGGCAGCCCGCAGATTTAGGGTTGACGGTTCACTAGGCGCACGCATCGGCCAGCTCCATCGTTGTTTCTTCGGACGCGGCGGGGGCCTCCGCCGAGACGGCCTCTGTGGGTTCGAGCGCCGGCTCCACGGGTTCGAGCGCCGGCTCCACGGGTTCGGCTGCCTCGGAGGCGTCGACCGAATCGGCCATCGACCAGGTCTGTTGATCGGATCGCTCGACGAACATGCTCATGATCGCGGCCACGTCGAGAATCAGCGATACCGAACCGTCTCCCATGATCGATGCACCGGCGATGCCGGCCACGTTGCGAAAGTTGGCGGCCAGGCTCTTGATGACTACGTCTTCCTGCCCGATCATTTCGTCCACAACCAGCCCCATCGCCTCATGCTGGTTGTGCAGGATCAGGAGCGTGATGTCGTCGCTGTTCCGCGTCGCCGTCTGCAATTCGCGTAACGACGCGTCGAATATCTGCTCGAACAAGGCGACCGGGATCACGCGTTCCCGAACGCGGATCACCGCCTTGCGCTGGATGTTCTGAATGCTCTTCCTCGGCACGTTGATGATCTCGCCGACCATCTCGAGTGGAATCGCGTAGACCCCCTGCCCGATCCGGGCGACCAGCGACGTGATGATGGCGAGCGTCAGCGGTAGCTTGATCGTGACAATGGTGCCTTCGCCTGTCTTGCTCTCAATGTCCACGGTGCCGTTGATCTTTTCGAGCTTGTTGAGGACGATGTCCATCCCCATGCCGCGTCCGCTCAGGTTGGTCACCACCTTGGCGGTGGAGAAGCCGGGCTTGAAGACGTACTGGACGATCTCCTTCTCCGACATCTGATCGACCTGTGCAGGGGTCGCCAGCTCCTGCTGGATGATCTTCTTTTTCACCGCCTCGATATCGACGCCCCGGCCGTCGTCGCGCACCTCGATGCAGATGTGCCTCCCGCGATGATAGGCATCGAGGGTCACCTGCGACGCGCGGGGCTTGCCGGCGGCCAGCCGTTCTTCCGGCGGCTCGACGCCATGATCGACCGAGTTGCGAACCATGTGGGTGAGCGGGTCGCCCAGTTCGTCGATCATCCGCTTGTCGAGTTCCGTGCTCTCGCCGTGAAGCACCAGATCGACTTCCTTGCCCGTCGATTTCGAGATGTCGCGGATCACCCGCCGGAACCGCTGAAACAGCGGGCCGACCGAGACCATCCGTGTTTCCATGATCCGCTTCTGAATCCCCTCGGAGATCCGATTCAGCCCGTGAAGGGCCTCGCCAAAATCGTTCATGGCGGTGCGGGCGTCGTGTACGCGGCCGACGATGTTTTTCACCGTGTCGAAATCGTGCGATAGTGCGAGCGTCGTATCCGCCAGTTCATCGACCAGGCGGTGGTTCCTGCCGGTGGGGGAGAGTTCGCTGATCTTTTCATTCAGCGTGGCGATCCGCTCCGACATGTCGTCGACAAGGTAGCCGATGTTCTGACCCGAAAACAACGGGTCGAACTGGCCTTGAATCTGGACAAAGCGGGCCTTGCTGATGACCAGTTCGCCGCCCAGGTTCATCAACTGATCCAGGCGCTCGAGGTCGACACGCAGTGTTTCACCGACCTTTGGTACGGCCGGCGGCCGGCGGCCGGCCGGGCGTTTGGCCGGAGCCTCGGGAGGCCGGCTGGAGGGTGCGGCGGGCGCCGTTTCCGCGACGGGAGGCTTCGCGTCGGAACCCGGCGTCGGGCCGCCGGCCGGCGCTGAGGGCCTGGGCGTCGGGGCCGCGGCAGGTATGTCGTCGGGGGGATCCTCCGTCACTCGGTCCTCGCCGCCGCGGGTCGCCTTGACGCTCTTGGCGGAGTACAGGGCGAGCAGCTTTTCGATCTCAACCGGCTCGGTGGTCGTTTGCACATTGTAGGTGACCGTCTCAAGGGGCGTCGAGCCGTCGAGCGCATCCACGTCCGGGTCGGTCTTGAGGACGTTCCCCACCTCGTTCAGTTTGTTGTGGATCAGGTAGGCCTGGATTTCAGCTTCCGCGAAATCCTTGGGGAATGTCACCCTGACCCGGACGTCGTCGTCGTCTTCGCCGACATCCGGCCCGGGGTCGCCGCCGGGCGTCTCGCTCTCAGGCGGCAGGCCCACGGCCTCGGGCGATTCGCCCACAGCGTTCGTTGCAGGCGGTGTGGTTTCGGTCCCGGTCGGGCCGGACGCGCCCGGTTCCGCCGCCTCGGACGCCCCCAGCCACTCCGCGAAGACGTCGTCGCCGACCTCCGTGGAGAGTTCATCGCTCCTGCCCTGTTTGATCAGATCGACTTCCGCCCGAAGCCGATCGGCGACGCCGAGCAGGGCGTTGGTGAGCCTGGCATCCAGCGTGAGCGACTCGTCGGATCGAATCCGATCCAGGAGTGTTTCCATCCGGTGCGTGATCTTACAGAGCACATCGCATCCGGCAGCGCCGGTGGCTCCCTTGATGTTGTGGGCGCACCGGAAGACCTCGTTGATCGTGTCGAGGTCGTGCGGATTGTTCTCCAGTTTCAGCAACCCTTGGTTCAAGTCTTCGATGGTCTCGGCCGTCGTTTCCACGAAGAGCTGGAGCAGCTCCGGGTCGTCCAATATCTTCAGCGGCGGCGTCCCACCCGCATTGCCGCCTGTTGACGTCGCCTTCGGCGCGGCGGCCTGTTCGGAATCCGGCGTTGGGTCGCCGCCGGTCGCCTCCGCCGGTGTGTTGAGAATGTCTTCCAACATTTTGAGGGTTTCCTTGATCGAAACGGGTTCTTCGGGTGTGTCCGCGAGTTCCTGCACGAGGGCGCGCAGCGTGTCGAACACGCGAAAGAGCGTCTCGATGCTGGCCGGAACAAACGCCCGCTTTCCCATTCGGATCTGGTCGAACAGCGTCTCCATCAGGTGTGTCAGGTCGCGGATTTTGTCGAACCCCATCGCCGCGGCGAGGCCCTTGAGGCTGTGAGCGGCGCGGAACATGGTGTTCATGCGCTCGTTGTCTTCGGGGTCGTCGAGCGCGATGGGGCCGCTGCCGCCCTTCGACTCGAAGGCCAGCAGGCCTTCGTCGAGCATCTCGAGATACTCGGGGGCCTCGTCGAGGAAGCCGGCCATCAACTCGGGTGTTACGGTCGTATAATCGCTCACGTGGTCACCAGTTTCCTCGTCTTTTCTTCGGCTCGCCGGCCGGTCGGCTTGCGATACACTCCCGGACGCTGGTAGTCGAGCGTCATGCAGGCGTTCAACTCGGCGATCGTGCGGATCGGGTCCACGTCTCCGACGATCATGTGTCCGCCCGGCGCCACCGCGTTCGACACGTTCTCAATCACCGTCTTCTTCATCGGTGTGTCGAAATACATCAAGACATTTCGCAGAAAGACCAGGTCGAAACGGCCGTTTGGGAAGGGGTCGCGGAGGTTATGTGATTGGAACCGGACCATTTTTCGGACATCGTCGACGAGCTGGAAGTCGTCGCCCTTCTTCGTGAACCAGCGCCGCACCTGGGCCTTGCTCATCTTGGCGACGGCGTAGTCGTTGTAGATTGCGGCCGAGGCCTTATCGAGCACCTTCTTGCTGATGTCGCTGCCGACGATCGTGATGCACCAGTCGTCGAAGTTGCGCAGGTTCTCCCGGAGGACGATCGCCGCCGTGTAGGCCTCTTCGCCGCTGCTGCTCGCGGAACTCCAGATACGAATGGACTTGGTGCCCCGGGTCTTCGTCTCGACCCAGTGCTTGATCAGATCCTCCTGGACGAACTTCCACAATTGCTCGTTGCGAAAGAAGTAGGTTTCGTTTGTTGTCACGGCGGATAGGAAATTGGGCAGTTCCTCGTCGCATCCCTTCGGGCTGGACAGGAATTTGTAATAGGCATCGAAGGAGTCGAGGCTCAGGGCCTTCAGACGTCTGCGAAGGCGGTTGCTCAACATGCTGATTTTCTCTTCAGGCATGTGGATACCGGTGCGGTCGTAGACCAGTTTGGCCATCTTTTTGAATTGTTGAGACGTGAGTTTCTGAATCTCCACGATGCGGTTACCTCCGTGTTCTGCGCGTGTGCCGGACAGGCGTTCGTTCCGGCGATGCGTTTATTTCGAATCCGTTCCTGCACCGGCGGACAAACCGCCAGTGGCACCCACGGTCACGTCGGCCACGGGGGGCCGACGCTACGGGACCGCCGGTCGGTTCACGCCGCCCTCCGCGCGGTGTGAACCGTTCAGGCGTCTGGCAAGAACAAGGTGAATGGCCGACCCGCCGGGCGGCGAACCCGGCGGGCCGACCCATTCACACAATCGAGCCTCTTGCTCCTGCGCTACGCCTTACTTGCCGCTGCCGACCTTGAAGGCACTGACCAGTTCCTTGAGCTGCTGGGCCTGGCCGGCCAACTCTTCGGATGACCCGGACATCTCCTCGGCGGCCGAGGCGTTGTTCTCCGTGATCGAGGAGATGTTCTGGATCGCCGTGTTCACTTCGTTTGCGGTTGAGGCCTGCTCTTCGCTGGCCGCGGCGATCTCCGCGATGCCCTTCGCACTCTTCTCGACGCCGTCCACGATCTTGGTCAGGGCCTCGCCGGTCTTCTGGCTCATCTCGGCGCCTTCCTGCACCCGTTGCGTCGACTCCTTGATCAGGGTCGTGATCTCCTTGGCGGCCTGGCTCGACCGCTCCGCCAGCTTGCGGACCTCGTCGGCGACGACCGCGAAGCCCAGCCCGTGTTCGCCGGCCCGTGCCGCCTCGATTGCGGCATTCAGAGCCAACAGGTTGGTCTGGGCGGCGATCTCGCTGATCACGCCGATGATCTCGGAGATCTGCTCGGCCGACTTGTCGATCAGCTTCATCGCCTCGATGTTCTTGTCGACGGCGGCGCCGCCCTCTTCGGCCCGCTTGCTCGTCTCGCCGGCGACCTTGTCCGCCGACTGGGCGTTCTCCGCGACGCCCTGGATCATCTTGTTCAGCGACTGGATCGAGGCCGACATCTCCTCGACATTGGCCGACTGCGTCTGGGCACCGTCCGACAGGGACGTCGAACCTTCGGCGACTACGCGGGCGCCTTCGCCGAATTGCTCGGCCGCCTCGGCGATCTGTTGCATCGCCTCGCGGGTGTTGTTGACCATCGTATTAATGTTGGTCTTGAGGTCGTCGTACATTCCCTCGAAGCTGCCGACCACATTGGTCGTCAGATCCTTGTTCGCCGCCGCCTCGAGCGACGTGGCGGCCGCCTGCAGCGGCACGGCCACGCCGTCCATGGTTTTGTTCATACCCTGGACGATGCCGGCGATGTCACCCTTGAACTTTCCGG
>CAYQDV010000241.1:0-5494 GCA_964416295.1 uncultured Planctomycetaceae bacterium | reverse complement strand
CGATCCCCGCGCCCGCTCGACAAGGGCCGCAGGGTATGGCAGAATGAGGGATTTCGACCCCGGAGCGAACAAGAGCATGCCGCACGCGAAGCTGAACGAACTTGCCAACCGAAAACGATGGGGCGAGCTTGAGCAGGAATGGCTCGAGGTCATCGAGCGGCCCGACGTCGACCCGGCCGACCTGCTGCCCGTGATCGACGCCGTCGTCAAAGCGAATCAGGCCGGCCTCGCGGCGACCATGGGCTGGGCCTGGCTCTCGACCATGAAGGAACAGCACAGCGCTCGGGAGGCCTTGACGCTGGGCCGCGGCCTTCTGTTGCGCCTACCGGATGGCGATCAACTTCGCGATGAAATCCTGTCGCTCTACGTCGAGACGCACAGCGATCGAGGCGACCTGGACTGGTGGGTCGAACGCGCCGGATTGAAGTCCGGCAAGTCCGTCCGGCGAGCCCTGCGTTTTCTCGATACGGGATTGAAGCTGGCGCCGGGTACGCCGTTGTTCCATCGGAGTGAGGACGAAGCCGCCCGAGTGGTGTCCACGGACATGGACGCCGACGAGGTGGAAATCCGTACCGCCCGGCGGACGCATCAGATGTCTATTTCTCAGGCCGTCGAGGACTACGACGTCGTCGACGAAAACGATTTTCAGTTTCTACAGCGTCTGGAGCCGAATCGCATCGTCGAGTTGGCCGCGAGCGATCCGGTCGCCCTGCTCATCGGCCTCCTGAAGAATCACGGTCCTCAGATCGATCGCGACGAACTCAAGCTCATGCTGGTGCCCGCCTTCATCAAGCCGGGAAACTGGTCCTCCTGGTGGACCCGCGTTCGGAATGCCGTCAAGAAGTCGCCGCAACTCCGAATCGAAGGTCGCTCGCCGATGTTGCTGATCTACGACGAAGCGGGCCGGACGCCGGAAGCGGAAACATGGCAAGCGCTGAACCAATCCAGCAACCCGCGCGCCTGGCTCGATGTGCTGGAGGACTACCTCCGCAGCACGGAGCGGAAAGCGGCCGAGGCGAATGCTGCGTTCTTCAAACGTGTGCAGTCGTTTCTGGTCGATCACATTGAGCGGTTTGTTCGACACAAGGACCCGGGCACCGCACTCGCAACCGCACTCGTCATCGAACGGCTTGCCGCCGACGGCTTGCCGATCTCAACCGATTCGCACGGCGTGGCGCTCAAGATGCTGAGCGATGTCGACGATCCGGTTCAGCTCCTGGCTTCGCTACCCGACACGCGGCTCTGGTCGCTTGGCATCCAGTGCGTGGAACAGGCGTTTCCCGAAAAATGGCCGGAGACGCTGGCGACCTCGATACTCTATGCGCCGGGGGCACTCATCGACAGGCTTGCGAAATCGGTCGAGAAAGCCGGCCGCGGCGACCTGTTGCAACCGGTCATCGAACGGGCGATGGCCGATCCCGGACGCCACACCGATGCCGTGATGTGGCTCTGGAAGGGACCGAAGCTCGAGACCGCCCTGCCCGTCCCCGCGTCGCTGGAACTGTTCAACCTCATCATGTCGCTGGTCGGACCGGCGAGGATGTCGGGCGGCAAAGCGGCAGGCCAGTCGGTCAACAACATGCGCTCGCGGGTCCGTGCCGGACTCTCGGCGCGAAAATTCGCCCGATTTCACGAGTGCATCGCGGCGCAGCCGGAGGCGATGGCCCCGGCGATCCGGCGGCTGGTGGAGCGTGCTGACGGGCTGGGCATCACGGTTCGGGACGAGATGCTGACCATCCTCCGAGAACGCTTCCCGCAAATGTATGTCCAAAACAAGGTGCCGATGTGGCAGGATGAGTCGGTTCTGTATTTCAGCGAGGCCGGCCTGAGGGCCAGGCAGGGCGAAATCAACGAACTCGTCAACGTCAAGATGCGGGACAATGCCAGGGCCATCGGCGAAGCGGCTGCCCACGGTGACCTGAGCGAGAACTCCGAATACAAGTTCGCCCTCGAAGAGCGGGACCTCCTCCGCGCCCGACTGAAGCAGCTCAATGACGAGGTGTCCATCGCGCGGGTCATCAAGCCGGACAGAGTCGCGACGGACCATGTCAACATCGGGCAGCAGGTCAGGCTTTGTCCGACCAACGGTGGGGACCCGGTTGTGATGACCCTCGCCGGTGCGGGAGAGTCCGACACGGCCGCCGGAGTCTATTTCTACAAGTCGCCCCTGGCGCAGAGCATCCTCGGAAAGAAGATCGGCGAAGCCGTCACGCTCTCGCTAAGCGGCGAGGAAGCGGAGTACCGCGTCGAACGCATCGACAACGCGCTGGCATAACCTTCGTCGGTCACTTCACCCAACAGGCCACGCACAAGTCACCGCTCCAAACGAGAGTCAGGGCGTGCCACGACTGGACTCGTGCATCGGGTGTGCAAAGACACGCACTCAGAACGTATTGATGATCGACAACGTGAGCGTGCCGACAAACGACCGAAGCGGCAGGTAGAGAACCTCGAAGATATATCCGTACGATCCAACGGCGGCCGAAGTGTTGACAACATCGCAGCCGGCCAGACAGGGCAGCAGCAGGACGATCGTAGCGGCCAGCCTGTAGAACGCCATCTCCGTTTGGTGTTTTCGTTTGCCCATCATTCGAGAGTTCCCTCCGATCACCGGAACCGCGGACCTCAATGTCGACCGTTGGCGGGCCGACCGGACCAAGCCGGTCGCGATCGGGCGACGCGTCTATAGCCCCACGAACCGAATATCCAGCCCGAACACACCCACAAGAGCGTTCAGAAGGGCGGCCACCCAGTCGAACCACTGGAGCGTCCCCACCATCGGGAAAAACGTGAACAGAATCTCGGTCAAGGGTCTGAGGATTCCGGTTTCCATCTCACAACTCCATCCGGGCCGAACGGCCCCCTTCTCGTATCAGGCCACATCAGTCATGACGACGGCGGCGCCTCCTCCGATACCGGCCACGCAACGAGACCATCCCGACAAACGTCGCCAACACGATCGTCGGACAACCGATGCCACACACCGGCGCCCGGAACAGGGCGCTGAACAGCACACTGACGCTCGGCTCGTTCGGATCGCACCCCGCCACGCCACAGTTGGCCGAGCCGCACGAAGTGCCGAACGGCTGTGGCGTCCCGCCGAGCGCGACGCACGCGTTGAGGTCGTTCGAGTCAATCTGTGCGCAGTCGCCGCCCGGCAGACAACAGGCGAAGAACGGAACGCCGACCTGGCATTCATCGGGCACCCCATCCGGCGTGGGGTCCGGTTGGCCGTCTCCGTCGTTGTCAGGACTGACGACGTCGAAGCTGACATTCCCGTCGCCATCGGGGTCGGCTGGGTTCACATCACATTCATCCGGAATCCCGTTGCCGTTGCAATCGTCGCTGACGGAGCCGTTGCCATCCGGATCCCCGGCATCGATGTCGCAGTCGTCCGGAACGCCGTTGCCGTTGCAGTCGGCTTCGCAACGATCGAGGATGCCGTTGCCGTTGCAGTCATCGGTCGGTAGCTCACATTCATCCGGAACACCGTTGCCGTCGCAGTCGCTGCTGACTAGGCCGTTGCCGTCTGGGTCGATCGGATTGATGTCACAGGCGTCCGGAATGGCATTGCCGTTGCAGTCGACCATGGGGGCTTCGCACTCGTCGGGAACCCCGTTGCCGTCGCAATCCCGACTCGTGCCATTGACAATGTCGACCACGTCGTCGGTCTGGTTTCCGTTGCAATCCAGGAAGAGCGAAATCTGCGTGGTCACCGTCACCGGTCCAATGATCGGCCCGGTCGCCGCGAGAGCGCCGCCGCCCTGATTCACCGGTACGAACATGCATGTCAGACTGATGTCACACGCGAGCGGGCAGCCCGTGAGCGACGTGTCGATCGTCAGGGTCGTCACCGGGTTGGTCACGTCGCCGAACGTCACGCCCGGGCAGGTCGTCGTCCAATCGGAGACCAGGTTCGCCGGTCCGGCGGGCGGGGGAAGCTGACCGGTGACGCTGCCGACGAGGTGGATCTCGACGATGCCGCCGTCACAGACCGCCGAATAGGGACCGCCCGGATCACAGTTGATCAACGCGCATCCTTCGAGGTCGACCGCGTCTCCGTCGGGAGTACCGGAGCAGATGTCGAAGCAGTTCGGGACGCCGTCCGCGTCATCGTCGGCGCAGACGGACTTCGGCCCTTGGAACGCCCCCCCCCGCGCGCCGCAACGGGTCTCGGAGAGCACCGCGCATGTGCCGTCCGAGAGGCAGCAGGCCCCGGCCACGGTCGGCGGGCAGTCGGCACAGGTGGTGTTAGCGCCGATGAAGTTGCCGCCCTGTGTGGTGCAGGTCACCTCTGACAACGATTCCACACAACTGTCCGCAAAACAGCAGGCCCCGGTGATGACCGGCGGGCAATCGGCACAGGTGGTGTTAGCGCCGATGAAGTTGCCGCCCTGTGTGGTGCAGGTCACCTCTGACAACGATTCCACACAACTGTCCGCAAAACAGCAGGCCCCGGTGATGACCGGCGGGCAATCGGCACAGGTGGTGCCGTCGCCGATGAAGTTGCCGCCCTGTGTCGTGCAGGTCGCCTCTGACAACGATTCCACGCAACTGTCCACGAAACAGCAGGCCCCGGTGATGACCGGCGGGCAGTCCGCACAGATGGTGCCGGCACCGATATAGTTGCCGCCCTGTGTCGTGCAGGTTGCCTCTGATAACGGTTCTTGGCAGGGTGCATCGGCGAAACAGCAGGCCCCGGTGGTGATCGGTGGGCACGTCTCAGTGCAGCCGGTGCCGGCGCCGACGAAGATACCGCCCTGTACGGCGCAGTCTTCCCCTGACAGTCCTTCTTGGCAGCCGCCCGGCAAACAGCAGGCCCCGGTGGCCGGCGGCGGGCACTGCTGCGTGCAGTCGCTGCCAGCGCCGAGGAAGGTGCCGCCCTGTGCGGCGCAGGTCGCCTCTGACAAGGATTCCTGGCAGGATTCATCCGCGAAACAGCAGGCTCCGGTGATGATCGGCGGGCAGTCGGCACAAGTGGTGCCGGCGCCGATGAAGTTGCCGCCCTGTGTCGTGCAGGTCGCCTCTGACAAGGATTCCTGGCAGGGTGTATTCGCGAAACAGCAGGCGCCGGTGATGACCGGCGGGCAGTCGGCACAGGTGGTGCCGGCACCATTAAAGTTGCCGCCCTGTGTCGTACAGGTAGCCTCTGACAAGGATTCCACGCAACTGTCCACGAAACAACACGCTCCGGTGATGACCGGCGGGCAGTCGGCGCACGTGGTGCCGGCGCCGATGAAGTTTCCGCCCTGTGTCGTGCAGGTCGCCTCTGACAAGGATTCCACGCAACTGTCCACGAAACAGCACGCTCCGATCAGCGGCGGGCAGTCAGCGCAGATCGTCCCCAAACCGAGGAAGTCTCCGCCCAAGACGCCGCAACTGACCTGCGAGATTTCCACACAAGTCCCGTCATTGAAACAGCAGGCCCCAAGCTGTGGACACGGATTCGACGTGCAGTCGGTGCCGTCGCCCTGATAGGTCCCACCCGCGCTCT
>CAYQDV010000240.1:0-5502 GCA_964416295.1 uncultured Planctomycetaceae bacterium | reverse complement strand
CGCTCACTGAAGAGACAGTCGGAACTCCGCAAACACCATCCGGGGCACTTCGGCGTCGTTGAGAAACAGCGTCGTTCCCTCGGGATGGCTCGAGTCGAGGAGGTTGCGCACACCGATCGAGACCGACGCCTGGTCCTTCCAGAACTCGTACTCCGCGCGAAGGTCCAGACGCAGGTACGGGTCGATCCGCCGCGACACGAATGAAAAGGCCGGGTTCGGACCCTCGACCGCGTCCACGAAGAACAGATTGGAGGACAGATGCAGGTCGTCGGTCGGGCTGTAGCGGACGCCGAGCATGGACTTGTGCTTCGGCGGTGAAATCAGATCCTTGTCGTGCAGCGTGTCCGACGACCGCCATCGCAGTTCTTCGTAGGTGTAGTTTGCCAGCAGCGTCAGACGCTCCGTGAGGGCGTAGCGAGCGTCCAATTCGAGGCCGTATAAGGACGCCTCCGCGCGGTTGTCGAACTGAAACTTGAGCAGCCCCGGCGGCCCAAGCCCCGGGTGGAGCGTCGTCAGGTCGTCGTATTCGTGCCAGAAGGCGTTGGCGCTCACGTCCAACCGTTTGAAATAACGCCCGCGAAAACCCAACTCGTAGGCGACCAGCGATTCGACGCGGGCGTCTCGGTCGGCCTGGGCCCGGGCGATCCCGTTCAACAGCGGCAGATCCAGAAAACGCAGGCCCGCCGGCGGCATCTGGAACGCCCGCGACACGGCCCCGTAGACCAGCGCGTCGTCCGAGAGATCATACGACAGCGCCGCCCGGGCGCTCGGCTGGAACCCGGTGAAGGATTCGTAGTCGAGGCGGCCACCGAGATTCAGCTTCCAGCGAGGGGCCAGACGCCATTCGTCCTGCACATAGACCCCGATGATCTCGCTGCTGACGAAGTCGTCGGCCAGCATGCCGGGAGACGAGTTCGAGGCATCCAAAAGATCGACCCGCGTATCGATTCCCCAGCTCAGCGTGTGGGCCTCGGCCGGCTTGAACGTGTGCCCGAACTGAAGGGCCAACTGCTGATAGCGATAGTCGATGGACGTCTCGCCCGGCGAGGCCTGGAAATCATTGACATATCCCGTCAATTCGAAGTAGTTGTCTTCGGCGATGCGGTGAGACCAGCGTCCGAGGACGTAATTCGCCTGGGCTTCGGAATTGCGACGCAGTCCGACCCCGGCCAGCGGCGTCGGCGGAAAACCGCCGTCGATCACCGCACTCCCCGCGGAGAATGTCAGCGTGTCGTTTTCGCTCGCCTCGTAGATGCCGTGCAGGGCCATGCGCCCGCCCTTGTAGTCATCCTCCAGACCGCGCAGCATCGAGCCTCCGTTCTTGAAGCCGTCGCCTCCCTCGAATTCGCCGGACACCCGCATCCGGAGCTTGCCCTCTTTGAAGGCGTATCCGATGTGTTCCTTCTGGGTTCCGCGCGAACCGCCGCCGAGGGTGATCGTCAGGCCGAGCTGGTCGGCGGGGTCCTTCGTAATGATATTGACCACGCCGTTGACGGCGTTGGCGCCCCAGGTCACGCCGCCCGGCCCGCGGATCACTTCGATCCGCTCGATGTCCTCCAGTTGGAACGGCCAGCTTCCCCAGAGCGTCCCTCCGAAGTGCGAGTCGAAGATCTGCCGCCCGTCCACCAGCACGAGCAGTTGCCGGCTGAGGAACCCGTGAAAGCCCCGCGTCGAGACCGCGGCGTTGCCCATCGAAAGGTCCGCCACGTCGACGCCGGACACCAGCCGCAGGGCGTCGGGAATCGATCGGGCGCCCGACCGGCGAATCTCCTCCGCCGTGATCACGCTGATGGCCTGCGGCACACGAGTGATCTTCTCCTCGTGGCGCGACGCCGTCACGACCACAGGCACCTCAAGCTCCAACAGCTCGATGTCCTCCTCCAGGTCGTCCTGCAGCGTGGTTGCTGCAACGCTTTTGTCATTCCGGTCTGCCGGTTCGTCCTGTGCCGTCGCCCGCGTCCGGCCGACGCCGAGCAACGTCAAGACGAGGACAATCTCCCACGTTCTCATTACTCCACTCCATAACGCTTTGTGACCTTTTCGAGGACCGATGAACTGAACCGAAGCCCGATCATCGACGCCGTCCGCACGTTGACCGCATCGCTGGTATGGACTGGATACACCAACCCCATCTTCGCAGAATCAGCGCCGTTGGCAAGCTCTGTGACCACGCCCGCGGCTTGACGACCGATCGCTTCCGGTTGGGTGTGCTGTCCGGCCAACGCTCCAGCCTTGACCAGCTTCGGTGAGAAGGTCCAGACGGGCTTCTTCTGGCGAATGCCCCACAGCAGCAGCCGTTGCACGTTCGGTCCGTTGTAAACGCCGGCATCGGGAATCATCAGAACGCCGTCGCATCCGCTCTTGTTCAGGGCGTCGATGGCTTCCGGAAAGGCCTTTCGACGGGCGAGGAGGGTCTTGATCGTGATGCCCCGCTGCCGTCCGGCCTGCACGATCGCGTCGGCCGTGCGCTTGGTATGATCGCTGTATAAGACACCGATGCTTCCGCCGGAGGGGCGAAGACGTTTGATCCAATCAATCTGTTTGCCCGGCGGAACATCGCTCGTCACGCCGGTCACGCGCGATCGCTGCAATTCATCCGTCATGAACGGCGCGTCCAGCGCGTTGGGGACCATAAAAAAAACAACGGGCGTCTTCGGAACGGCCTTCAGCGCCAGCGACGTGGCCCTGGCCCCGGCCGCGGCGATCACGGTCGCGTTCGAGGTCGCCAGGTTTTTCATGACCGCTTCGGTCTTGCTGCCGTCCCGCCGGGGCGGAAGCGTGAGGCGAACGCACGTGTAGCCGTCCGCCGTCAGGCTCCGCTCCAGGCTCGCGGCTGCGTCTTCGTAGCTCGCCTGAGGACCCTGCAGGATGACCACGCGGACACTACCGGACTTGTGATCATGGGTCTGGCCCGGGCCGGCCCCGGCCGCAAGCACAGAAACGACCGCGCAGGAACACAGGCACCACAATTGTCGTTTTCGGTCTCTGCCTGCCATTGCGTCACCGCCGGGGAAACAAAAACCCGTGTCTCCGTGCTCGTCGCTGCGGAAATGTCTGCCCAGACTCGCAACGATTCGGAGTCCACGCATAATATCGGCCGACCGGCGGGCTTTGTCACGCCCCATTGTCGACTTAAGGGAAAACCTGTAGTCGAGCCTTGCCCGCGTCCGCTCCGAACAGACGTCCCTGAATCGAGGGGGCCGGTGTGTCGTTTGTGGGCCAAAGTCGACGCTTCAACGGACCGATGCTCCAACATGATCCTCTCGGCCCGGTGGAGGAATCGAGGTTCGCTGAGGACGTTTCGGGGACCGGTTCGGTCTCACGGGGGCACGCCAGATGCCACAGCTTGGCTTGCGCGGGAAGTCCATCACGTTGACCGTCCTGCTGATCACGGGAGCGGTGGGGATGGTGAGCGCAACCCTTATCTGGCGGAACGACCGAGAATCCATCGAACGCATCGAGCGGAATGCAGCCATGCTCGCCGAATCGCTTGGCCATGCTGCCGAGCCGGCGATCCTGCTGAATGATCGCCCCGCCCTCCAGCACCTTGTCCGCAGCCTGGCTCGACAGGACGCCATCCAAATCGTCGAGATCATCGATCGATCCGGCGCCATCCTCGCCCGGTCTCAGCGGCTCGCCTCGTTTACGCCCGACATTCATGTCGATCCGACTCATCCAATGCAGGGCGCCGTCGAGGGCGGCGACCGAAGCGTCCGGCGCACCGCGAATCAACTGCTGGTCGTCGTGCCGATCCGGTCGGAGACCCGGTTCTCCGAGCTCGACCTTCCCGCGGATGAATCGGTTGGCGACCCTGAGCTTGGCTCGAACGCCCCGATCGGCTTCCTGCGGCTGGTCTATAGCCTCGAAGCCGTCCACACGGCACGGACGGCCAGTCTGCTGTCCAGCCTCCTCATCGCGCTGGTCGTGATTGCGGTCGGAACGGGTCTCACGATCCTCTCCGTCCGGCGGACGCTACAGCCGATTCAAGGCCTCGTCGAGACGACCAGCGCCATCGCCGACGGCGACCTCGCCCGAAGGGCATCGGTGCGGGCGGATGGCGAGATCGGCGTGCTGGCACGGTCTTTCAACCACATGGCCGACCGTATACACGAGAGCTATGCCTCGATCGAGCGCCAAGTGGCCGAGCGCACGGCCGAACTGGAACATCAGCGGGCGAAGCTGGAAACAGAGGTGACGGAGCGGAAGTCGGCCCAGGCCCAATTGCAACAATCCAAGGAGGCCGCCGAGGCCGGAAACCGTGCCAAGAGTGACTTCCTGGCCAACATGAGCCACGAAATCCGGACGCCGATGACCGCCATCCTGGGCTTTTCAGACAATCTGCTCGATCCGGCGATGTCCGAGGCCGACCGGCGCGACGCCGTCAATACGATCCGACGAAACGGCAGCTACCTGCTGGAGATCATAAACGACATTCTCGATCTCAGCAAGATTGAGGCGGGCAAGCTCGTGATCGAACATGCCGAGACGTCGCCCATCAGCATCGTCACCGAGGTCGTGTCGTTGATGCGCGTCCGGGCGGACGGCAAGGGCCTTCTCTTGCAGGTTGGCCACGAAGGGCCGATCCCGGAACGGATTCACACCGATCCGACCCGCGTGCGGCAGATTCTCATCAACCTGATCGGCAACGCCATTAAGTTCACCGAGTCCGGAAGCGTTCGGCTGGTCGTCCGGCTTGCCGATGCACAAACCCCGCAGTTGCGATTGGACGTCATCGACACCGGGATCGGCATGACCGCCGAACAGGCCGGGAAGATCTTCAAGGGCTTCACCCAGGCCGACGAAACGATGACCCGTCGCTTCGGCGGCACCGGGCTGGGGCTTACGATCAGCAAACGGCTCGCCAACATGCTGGACGGCGACATCACCGTGAAATCCGAACCGGGCAGAGGCAGTCAGTTCACGGTCACGATCGCAACCGGTCCCCTCGATGGCGTTCGGATGATCGAGAGAGTAAGCGAGTCAACCATCCACGACGCTCCCTCGGAGGACAAGGCCCCGGCCCCGCAACCCGCGAGGCTCGCCTGTCGGATCCTCCTCGCCGAGGACGGACCGGACAATCAGCGCCTGATCGCACATGTCCTCAAGAAGGCCGGCGCCGAGGTGACCGTGGTGGACAACGGCAAGCTCGCATCCGAGGCGGCCCTCGCTGCGCAGCAGCAGGATCGTCCCTTTGATGTCATTCTGATGGACATGCAAATGCCGGTGATGGACGGCTACGAGGCAACCACGCTCCTTCGCAAGAGAGGCTACGCCGGCCCGATCATCGCCCTGACGGCCCACGCGATGGCCGGAGACCGCGACAAGTGTATCCATGCCGGCTGCGACGACTATGCCGCCAAGCCGATCCAAAGAAAGAAGCTCATAGAAGTGATCCAGGCCTGTCTTCCGGCACCGACCACCGCCTGAGTTCACACCCCGGTGTACGCTGCAGGTGCCTGCTGGTGCGAGAATCACGCTGGAACGAGAATCCCTTCTCGCACC
>CAYQDV010000239.1:1835-5505 GCA_964416295.1 uncultured Planctomycetaceae bacterium | reverse complement strand
GAAGAGGCGGCGGCGGGCATGTACCGCGTGATCAACACGAACATGGCCCAGGGCGTCCGCGAGATCACCGTCAAGCGCGGCTTCGATCCTCGGGAGTTTCCGCTCGTGGCGGCCGGCGGCGCCGGCCCGCTGCACACCTGCATGATCTGCCGGGAACTCGAAATCCCCATGTTTCTTGTGCCGCGTGAGTCCTCGATCTTCTGCGCCGCCGGCATGTTGATGAGTGACCTTCAACACGACTTCGTCCGGTCCTTTGTTGCCGTGCTCGACCACGTCGATTGGACTCGCCTCACCGGGCTGGTCGACGACATGATGGAGGACGGAAACCGCCTGCTGGAAGAGGAGAAGATTCCGCCGGAGAAACGGCGGTTCCGCCTCAATTTCGATTGCCGCTACCTCAAGCAATATCACGAAGTCTCCTTTCCGGTGACGGCTCAGGCGGTCCGCAAGGGAGACGCCGCCGCGATCGCGTCTTCGTTTCACCGCGAGCACCGGCGGCTCTATGGGTACGCGCTCGAGCGGGAGGGCAGCCCCGTAGAGTTGATCAACGTCCGTCTGCAAGCCGTGGGTGTGACCGACAAGCCCGCCTTTGCGGAGGAGGCCCATGCGGGCGAAGACGCCGCCGCCGCGCTGAAGGGCGAGCGCACCGTCTACATCCCGGAAGAGCGAACCTCCGCGCCGGTTCCCGTATACGACGGCCACGCCACACGCCACGGCAACCACATTGCCGGTCCGGCTCTGATCGAGCAGGTCAACACGACCTTGTTTCTGGCCTCCGGCTTCGACTGCGTCTGCGACCGGTACGGCAGCTTCGTCGTGTCCCGAAAAGACCCACAGAACGTGCGGACCTCCGCCCGGCAGGAGGTCGCCCGATGAGCGGTGTGGACCCGATTTTGCTCTCCGTCTTTGCCCGAACGTTCAAGGCGGTCACCGACGAGATGAGCCTCTCGCTCCAGCAGACCACGCGCTCGCCGATCCTCTGTGAGGCGAAAGACTTTGTGACCGGCGTCTATGACGGACGTGGAAACATGCTGGAGCAGACGGAGAATTTGCCGATTCTGTCGTTTTCGCTCGGTCCGGTCTGCAAGTACATCGTCGACTACTTCGGTGACGACCTCCACCCGGGCGACGTTATTCTCCACAACGATGTTTTCAGCATGGGCAACCAGAACAACGACGTGGCGGTCTACAAGCCGATCTTCTTCGACGACCGGCTCGTCGCGTGGTCGGCCTGCAAGGGACATCAGGCCGACATCGGCGGGGCCGTCGCCGGCGGCTACAACCCGGACGCCACGGAGGTCTGGCAGGAAGCGCTCCGCATCCCGCCCGTCAAGATCTATGACCGAGGCGTTTTCCGCCGGGACGTCTGGGACCTGATCTTCGCCAACATCCGCTTTGACATCGTGCAGCACGACATCCGTGCGGAGATCGGATCGTGCGTCGTGGGCGAGCGAAGGATGCAGCACCTGCTCGACAAGTACGGCCTCAAGTGCTTCGAAATCCATCGCGATGCGCTGTTTGCCGCGACACGGAAGATGATGGAGGCCGAGATCGCCGCGATTCCAAACGGCGTCTACCACGGCGCATCCACCATCTACTTCGACGGCCGGAACGCCGACCGGCAGTATGCGCTCCGCGTGCGGATCACGGTAGAAGACAAGCGTATTACATTTGACTACTCGGAGACCGACCCGCAGACCGATGCCTTTGTCAACGGCACCTATACCTCCAGCGCCTCGGCGGCCATTCTCACGTTCCTTCAGATGGTCAACCCCGACATCCCGCACAATCAGGGCATGGTCGCCCCCATCGAGATCATCATCCCCGAGGGGACGATTCTGAACGCCGCCTTTCCCGCGGCCACCACCTATGGAAACCACCTCTGCCCCGCGAACGCCGACGCGATCGTTCGCGCCCTCGCCCCCGCCATCCCGGATCGCGCGACCGCCGGCTGGAACCACCTGCTTTGCTCTCTGTCGACCGGCACCGACCCCCGCAAGGGCGAGCGCTATGTGGACATCTGCTTCATGGGGCTCAAGGGTGGCTCCGGCGCGATGCACGGCGTCGATGGCTATGATCACATTGGCATGATCGACGCCTCCGGCGGCCTGCTGGACCAGGACTACGAAATGTTCGAGCAGCAGACGCCGCACCTCCTGATCCGCCACGAGTATCTGACGGACTCGGCCGGTCCCGGCTGCTGGCGGGGGGGGCTGGGCGTTGAGACGGTCTTCGAAATCGGCTCGGACGACACCCAGCTCGTGATCTTCGGCGATGGCGACGTCGAGCCTGCGTTCGGTTTGTGCGGCGGCGGCCGCGGAAGCCTCAACTCCATCCGCCTGCGATACCCCGACGGCCGGGAGCACACGCCCCGCAGCCTCGATCTGCTCCGAGGGCTTTCCCACGGCACGGTGTATCATCAGTCTGCCGGTGGTGGCGGCGGCTATGGCGATCCGAAACGGCGCCCGCCGGACCGCGTGGCCGATGACGTGCGCAACGGTGTCGTTTCGGTGGCGGCCGCGCGGGACGATTACGGCGTCGTGCTGCATAAGGCGACGTGCGAAGTCGATGCGGAGGCGACCGCCGCTCTGCGGCAGAGTTCGCAGCCGGGCGCCGGAAAAGACGCATGACGAAAAACGCCGGTCGAGTGCCTATGAGTGAACACATGGAACCCACGAAACGGCTCGAAGTGCTGTCCAACATCATGCGGGCCTCGCACTTTGAATGGCGCCGGGCGGTGATGAGCCTCTTCCCGGACACGGACCCGAAGGAATTGGTCAATCGCTATTGGACCGAGGTCGGGAAGGACACGGCCCGGTACTACCTGAAGAAGATCGATCCTCGCAAGGACCTCGCCCAACAGGTTGCCCGCCTGTTCGTATCCAGCAGTGTCGCGATGGGTGAGGACGCGGAGGTGCTGGAGGCGGCGTCCGACGGCTGCTGCCGGGCGCGTCACAACGACTGTCCCTGGTATCACTGGCATCAGCGCGAGGGGTTGCTGGATGAAGACCGCATGGGCTGCGACCACTGGCTCCAGACCGTTGTCGACGAAATCAACGCGGCCCTCGGCACACGGCTCCGGTTTGAGACGGTCGAGACCCTCCCCGACGGCGGGAGTTGTTGCCTGCGAAGGTTCTGGGTGGAGCCATCCACCGAATCGGAGACGACGTAAGCGCATGGATTTTTCTCTGACGGACGATCAGCAGGCGCTCCGCCGAACCCTGGCTCGGTTCTGCGACGAGCGGATCCGACCGCAGGCGGCGGCCATCGACGAAGCCGGAGAGTTTCCGCGTGAGCTGTTTGGAGAGCTGGCGAACCTCGGCTTCTTCGGGATGCGCTACCCCGAAGACCTCGGCGGCAGCGGCCTCGACTTTCTGTCCTACTGCCTCGCCATCGCAGAGATCGCCCGCGGCTCGCTCTCGCTGGCCGCGCTGGCCGCCATGCAATCCCTGATGGGCACCCACTTCCTGCACGCCCTCGGCGACGCCGCCATTCACGAAAGACTGCTCCGGCCCGCCCTCCGCGGCGAAAAGATCGGAACGATCTGCATCACCGAGCCGAACGCCGGCAGCGATCTTTCCGCGATCGCGACTTCCGCGGTCAGCGTCGACGGCGGCTACCGGCTGAACGGCCAGAAGACCTGGATCACGGCCGCGCCGGTGGCGGACTT
>CAYQDV010000239.1:0-1735 GCA_964416295.1 uncultured Planctomycetaceae bacterium | reverse complement strand
GCCTTGGACGACGCGATCGAATACGCCGGCCAGCGACAGCAGTTTGGCCGGCCGATCAATCGCTTTCAGGCCATTCAGTTGAAGCTGGCGGAGATGGGCACCGATCTCGAAGCGGCGACGCACCTGGTCCACCATGCGGCATGGATGAAGGCCAACGACATGCCGTGCCATCGCGAGGCCGCCATGGCGAAACTGTTCGCCACCGAGCGTGCCACCGAGATCTGCGACAAGGCCACGCGGGTCCTCGGCGCGTACGGCTACGCGATGGAGTTCGCGGCCCAGCGCTACTTCCGCGACATCCGCTTCACGCTCTACGGTGGCGGCACCAGCGAAATCCTCAAGCTGATCATCGCAAAGGAAATGACCGCATGAGCCGCCGCTGCGGAATCCTCGATTGGGGCGTGGCCGTGCCGCGGCGCCGGTTGGAAAACCGCCTTACCACCGAGGCGTGGGGCCGCCCGGCCGCTGCCGGCTCGCGCCGCATCGCGGCTCACGACGAAGACGCGATCACCCTCGGTGTCGAGGCCGCTTTGCAGGCCGTCCAAGGCGACAATCCGACGTCCGACACCGACGCTGCGTCCGCGATCGACGCCGTCATCTTTGCCACCACCACCGCTCCGTTTGCGGAAGGCACCTGCGCCGGCGTGATCGCCGACTGCCTCGACCTGGGCAGCGACGTGCGGTGCCTCGACATGAATACCGCCCGCCGGTCCGGCACGAACGCGCTGGCCGTCGCGTGCGACATGGTTCGCGCGGGCGCCGCGCGTCGCGTGCTGGTGGTCGCCGCCGACGTCCGCGTGAGCCGCCCCGGTGGCCTCGACGAATACCTGACTGGCCACGGCGGCGCGGCCGTTCTCGTCGGCTCGGGCGAAGAGGCAAAGGTCGAAATCGTGACGCAGACGGAGTGTCGGCATTCCCACTCCGACACCTGGCGCGTCGCGGATTCGCGGTTCGCCCGGGGCGGGGACCCGCGCTTCGACAAGATCGTCGGCTACGCCCCGTCCATGCAGGCGGCGTTGACATCTCTGCTGCACTCGGCGGACTGGTCGCCGCAGGACGTCCGCCGCGTTGCGCTCTACAGCCCGGACGCACGCAGCGGAGCGGCGTTGCTCAAGAAGAGCGGTTTCGACGTGTCGTCGCAGTATTGCGATCGCGTTAGCGGCCGGGTCGGCCTGACGGGAGCGGCCCACACGCTGCTGATGCTCATCGCGGCGATCGAGGCGTCGGCGACGGATGATCGTCTCATCGCGCTCGACTATGGGAACGGAGTCGCGGCGTTCGGCTTGCAGGTCCTCAAGGACCTCGGCATCGCGCGATTCGACGCGTCGATCGCCTGCGGCTACGACATCTCGTACAACCGATACCTGTCGCTCCATCGCCTGCACGCCGGAGCGGAGGCCGAGGACGCGACCTTTGCGTCGGAGATGATGGACGAACGTAACAAGCGTCTCTGGCGCGCACGCGTCGCCTGGCGGTGTCTCGGCTGCCAGACCGTCCTCACGCTGCCGCTGCCGACCTGCCCGCGTTGCTCAAAGCCAACGGATTTCGCCGAACAGCCGTTGCAACAGCACGGCACGGTGTTCGCCGTCACGCATGAGCACTACGTCCCGACGCCCGAGCCGCCGCTCGGCATGGCCGTGGTCGACCTGGCGGGAGGCGGGCGCCTGGCCGTGCCAGTGGGCGAGCGAGAGACACCGCCGCCACTGCGCGGTCCGTGTCAGCTCCGCGGATCGGC
>CAYQDV010000238.1:0-5509 GCA_964416295.1 uncultured Planctomycetaceae bacterium | reverse complement strand
GGAGCCTCGCCCTCCCGCTGGGCAGCCCGCAGATTCAGGGTTGACGGTTCACTAGAATGATTTGATGCACCGCCGCGACGCTCCCCTGACTCTGATCCGCATGACGTGGCGCAATCTTTACCGCCAGCCCATGCGGACGATGTTGACGGCGCTCGGCGTGGCCATCGGGGTGATCGCCATCGTCGCGTTCAGCGCGATCGCCGGGGGCCTGCGGCACTCGACCGAAACGGGGATCCACCTGCACGGGAGCGATCTGGTGATCTACGAAGCCGGAGCGGCGGCGGATTTTCTCAGCACACTGGACGAAGCCAAGACCCGTGCGGTCCTGCTGGACGATCCGGACGTGGCGGACATCGCTCCGGGACAGTCGCATCTGCAAGGCCGCGATGGAATCACGGGATCGATTCTCATCGTCCTCGGTGTCGATCTGAACGCCTATACTGTGCGCGAGCAATCCTACCTGCGTGGCCGCGCGATGCGCGAAGACGACGAGATCGTGATCGGCAACGCCCTCGAACGGTCCATCCGGAAGAGCGTCGGCGATACGCTGAAGCTGTATCACCAGACATTCAAGATTGTCGGCATCATTCAAACGCACAACGTCTTTTTCGACTGGGCGGTCGCCATGAAGTTGAAGACGCTTCAGCATCTCATCGGCCGCGAGGGCAAGGTCACCTGTTTCTACGTCCGGCTTCGTCCGGGCGCTGATCCACAGACCGTCGCCGATCGACTCGAAGGCAAGCATCCGCACATGGCCGCCATCGCCAACGCCGCGCAATACCGGAAAGTCGATCAGGGTCTTGAATACGCGGACGCCTTTGTCCGGGTCATCACATTTCTCGCCATCGTCGTCGGGAGTCTGGTCGTCGCCAACACGATGTGGATGTCCGTCCACCAGCGCATCCGCGAGATCGGCGTTCTGCGGGCCGTCGGCTGGTCGCAACGGAGCGTGATGACGATCATACTCATCGAGGCGGGCGGGATCGGGCTGATCGCCTGCGTCGTGGGTTGCGTGTGCGGCGTGGTCCTCGCGCGGCTCGCCGCGCTGATGCCCGTTGCACGCCAGTTCGTGGATCCCGTCTTCGGCGCCCAGCCGTTTCTGATCGCCCTGCTGGTGGCGGTCGTGATCAGTCTCTGTGGCGCGGCGCTGCCGGCCTACCGGGCGGCTCGAATCTCACCCGTCGAGGCGCTGCGATATGAATGAGGCCCCTGCGCCCGACTCGCTCGCCATCCATGCCCGAGGGCTTGTCAAGAAGTACGAACACGGACGCATCGCGGCGCTCGACGGCTTCGACCTCGACGTCGAGCGCGGCGAGTTCGTCGCCATCTGCGGACCGTCCGGCTGTGGCAAGTCGACATTGCTGAACCTCATCGCCGCAATCGATCAACTCGATGATGGTGAACTGATCGTCTGCGGTCAGGCCCCGGCGTCCATGAGCGGCGCCCGGGCCGATCGGTTTCGCGCCTCCGTCGTCGGACTCGTCTTCCAACTGCACAATCTCCTGCCCAACCTGACCGCGCTGGAAAACGTGCAGGTTCCCATGCTGCGAAACGGGAATCCCACGCGGATGCGTGTCGTTCGCGCCCGACGTCTGCTGGACGGCGTCGGCCTCGGCGATCGTTCAGGCGCGCTGCCGACGATGCTCTCCGGCGGTGAACGTCAGCGCGTGGCCATCGCCCGGGCGCTCGCCAATGAACCGGCCCTGCTCCTCGCCGACGAACCGACGGGAGCGATCGATTCCAAAACCGGCCAGCGCCTGATCGACCTGCTCTGCCAACTTCGACGTGACCTGAACATGACGCTTCTCGTTGTGACGCACGATCCGGCCGTTGCCGCACGAGCCGGCCGAATCGTTCACATGCTCGATGGCAAGTGCGATGGCGGCGGACTCGTCTCGAAGGCCGAAAGCTGAAAGCCAGCGTCGCGCGGGTGCTGCCCGCACATGGTCCTGGTCACGGCGTCGATTCTCTTGGTGGGCAACGCCCACGCCTGCTGTGCGTGTGTGGCCGCGACGCGTCCTGTAAGGCGCTACTTGCCCTTGGCTTTGGCCTTTGTCTTTGCCTTTCCCGCGAGCGCCTTCGCGACCGCCGGCTCGAGGTTCGGGCCGCGAACCGCCCGGCCCGCCGCGAGGATCTTGCCCGAGTCGCCGTCGACGATGAACATCGACGGGATGCCTCGAATGTGCCACTGGCTCCCAACGGTGGTCTGCCACATCTTGCCTTCATACAGTTGTCGCCATGGCATCTTGTGACTCCGGGTGAAGGCCTTGAGACGCGCCGCCTGGTTGCCGCGATCAAAACTGATCCCAAGGACTTCGAGTCCCTTGCCATGGTACTTGTTATAGACGCCGACGACATTGGGAATCTCCGCGACGCACGGGCCGCACCAGGTGGCCCAGAAATCCAGCAGGACGATCTTGCCGCGATACTCGTCCGGGAAACGGACCGGATGGCCGTCCAGCCCCGGTCCTTTGATTGGCAGTGCGCTGTCTCCGACCTGTGGCGTGCCGACGCGCCGGGGCTTGACCGGCGGATCGGATCTTACGAAGGTGACTTCCGCGCCGTCGGGAGAAATGTGATCGACCTTCACGTAGGCGTCGCCGACCTTCAGGGGAAAACCCGCTCGCGCCGTCTCGCCTCGGTCGAATTTGCCATTGGCGTCCACGTCTACGGAAATCATCAGGGCGTTGCTTCGACCATCCGGGAATGTGAAATCGCCTGTCGAACGAACGTCCACCAGCCGCGCCCGAGTCGTCTTGCCGTTGATAACCGCGTCCCCCTCCATGCGGCACTCGGTATGAAAGAGCAACATCCTCGGATCGATGTGTCGCGCTTTCGCTTCCTCCGGATCGAAGCGATAAAGCGTCAACATGCGCCGGTCGCCTGACGCTCCGCCTCCCGCAACGACTTCGGAAGACGCGAAACGACCCTTGATGCGCCGGGCGATCTCGGTGCCATCGATGGGCTGCCAGGCGACCGGGGCGTCGTTGGTCATGTCTCCGTCCGCGTCGGCGTCGACATAGAGCCGCGGCTTGGCCGGATCAGTTTCGTCCAGCGCGACCGTGATCCTGACGGAGGTCTCCGTCGCCCCGAGGACGATCACCGCCCACTGGAGGGCCTGGCCCTCGGGCATCTTGCGCAGGCCGGCCGGCGGCGTGTCGACGAACAGGGTCGTCGCCGGCTTGATCTGCAGGCTCGTTCCGGGCGCATGGGACGACACGGCGGACAGGCGCGCCATGTTGTCACGACCGGCCCCGAACGCAGGGGACGACAATATGCAGACCAGAGTCAAGACGCGGATCATAAGTTTCTCCTGTCAGTGGGTACACCCGACGGCTCGCCGGCGGTCCAACACACCTTGGTTTCTTTCATTCTAACCTGTCGACATCGCAGGCTCCAACACCTTGTCGGCGGCCCTCAATACTCGGACTCGGGGCGACGGCGTTGTCGCCGAAAGATCAGATCCTCCGTGACATGGGGACGCTCGACTTCGATGGTTGCCCCGATGGCCTTGCTCTGGCAGAGGCGGAACAAGACATCAACGATTTTGGAGTACGGCACACCCAGCCCCTTCAATTCGCCGTCCGGCCCCGGCCGAGGCGTATCACCGAGATAGCGGATCAGGGCGGCCACGTTGAGCGGGCAGGGCAGCGGGGCTGAGATCTTCCGGTTGCTCCGGTTCCACCGCTGAAGGGTCAGTTCGGTCGCGTCAGAGTCGGCGTGGAGGGTCACGAGTGCGTTCCAGGGAGCCTCCGTTTCGGTCGTGTCGGGGTAGAGCAGGGGCGGGCGGCAGGCCATGTGCTTGCCGAATACCGCAACCCGAGGCGCCGTCGAACGCTGGACATAGATGAGAAACGGCCCGGAGCTGTCGACGATGTCGAGAATCATATTGTCCTGGTCCAGGACCGTGGACTGAATCGTGTGGTGGTCATGGTCACGCAAGGCTCGATAGGCGCCGATCCGGGCACGGACGTCCGGATCGTCGACGAGTTTGCTCAGGCGTTCGCCGGCGCCGAACATCTTGTAGGCGGCCAATCCGAGTTCTTCGATGGCCTGGAGTCGAAAGATACTCGTGGAGTCTCGGGCATGTCGCGCGACGACCTCCATGCCCGGCACGTCACCGAGTCGCATGCCGGTCCGTCCGGCGTAGTAGCTGACCGCCGGTGATGGGTGGGTGTAAAACGACCGCACGACCGGCAAGGCCACCTGTTCGTCCAACGCTTCCCAGGCAAGGGCGACGGCATCGTAGGCGGCGTCCGGATGGGTGACTTCCTTGGCCAGCGCCCGGGCTCGGGCCTCGAGAAAAGCTCGATCCGACCGCAGCGTCGTGTGCAGGATCAGATCGAGGAACCCCTCCTTGCGTCGCTTGTATTTAGGCGGGACGTGAATATCGATCAAGCTGCTACTGACCGCATCGGCGACCGGCCGGATCGTCCCGTAGCGGTCATTGAGGCGCCGCTGGATCTGCCGGGCGATGCCATAGCTGGGTGTGTTCAATATCAGGCGCAGCTTTCTGGGCTCCTTGACCGTGCCACCGCCCAGGACGATTCCGATGCGCGGGTCCATCTTGGTGGCGGATTTCCGGTTGTGGCCGAACGGACTGACGAAGACCGGGCCCATTGCGGTGGCCATCGTCTTGCCGCTGATGATCCCGCGCGGCGTTTCCGAAAATCGGACCAGATCGCACAGGAAAAGATGCCCGCCGGCGAGCGATCGCGTCTGCTCTCCCATCGCTCGGACGACCAGGTCAAACCGGGTGCCGCGTTCGGCGATCGCCGGAATGAACCCCGTCACCTCGACGATCGACGTGTCCCGATCTTCGAGAATCTCGTCTGCCGGGATCGCCGCAGCGCCCAAGGGCTGACGGCGCCGCATCTCCTTGGCAAGGTGCTTCCGGACGATTTCCGGACCATCGCTGCCGCCGGTGTCGACCAGATTCGCGACCAGACCGTATCCCCGCACGCGGTTCAGACGCAGCCCTGAGACAGTGACGAGCGGGGCGATCGTGCCACGGAGGGCCGCGCTCTTCGGCTCAGGCCGCGGCTCGGCGGTCGGCTGGGCTCCCCGATCTCCGAACTGCGACCACCACCGGTGCCATTCCTCGGGTTGGAAACAGCCCATCCCGGCTACGAGGCCCAGCAAGAGCATCCACCGGCCGGCGCGAGTGATCGAATGGGGCATGGTTCCAAAGGTCCGTATGCTGCGTGGCATTCTGCTGCACGAGAGGGCCGGAGCCTCCGCGCCGCACGTGTCTCCGATTCCAGGCGGGGCCGCGAATAGCCGTTCCCCCGTGAGCGGGGTGAGCCAGGGGATTATACGCCGGCGGCGCAGGCCCGCGATGGGAATCGGCTCGATTCGGCCACGGGTCCATCTTGACCCTGTTTCGGCGTCGGCACGGGCCTCGGGGTCCGTTCCACTCGTTCCTTCGGTCGGGGAGCATCGGCGTCTCGCCGGTGCGAATAGCAGATCGCCTGCCGCTCCCGCAGGTTCATGCGGAATGAACCACTAG
>CAYQDV010000237.1:0-5529 GCA_964416295.1 uncultured Planctomycetaceae bacterium | reverse complement strand
TGGGAGCGCTGGGGCTCGAACCCAGGACCCACGGCTTAAAAGGCCGTTGCTCTACCGACTGAGCTACACTCCCTGCCGGGTAATCTAGGAGCGCGCCTACCGGAAGGCAAGGCCGGTCAAAGTCTGTCCCTCGCGGCCCCATCACCTCCGAACGGGCAACGCGACGATCGTTCCGTTCCGCTCTCCTTCGCCGGCCGGCACGGTCACGGCGACATCCGGCCGGGCGTGGGCGGTCCGCACATAGCCCAGCGCGAGCACGCCGGACAGTGCTTCGCTCCAGCATGCGCTCGTGATTCGCCCGACGTCTTTATTCTCCACCTGCACCGCCGCGGGCGTCGCCACGACGGTTTCTCCGTCCACCCGGATGCCCACCAGCATCCGGGCCAGGGCGTCGTGCGTCCGTATTCGCTCGATCACCTCCTGGCCCAGATAACAGCCCTTCTGATAGCTGATGCCGCGCTCGATCTGACCCGTCTCGGGGGCGACGACCTGCTCATCGATATCGACCACCGAGACCGGGAGGCCGGCCTCGATCCGCAGGACGTTCAGCGCTTCCGCCTCGATCAACGGCAGCGATCCGCCGTCGGCGGACGCCATGACGGCCGCTCGAACGGCCTCGGCACGACGCTCCGGAACAAAGAACTCGGCGGTGGCCGGCCCGGCAAAGTCATGGCGTGCCCATCGGATGTCGACGCCGGCGATGGCGCCGGCGCGATGCTGCAACTGCGCCATGGCGACCAGGTTGCCAAGCGACAGCCGGTCGATCGTGCTCTGAACCGCCGGCCCCAGGACGGCCATCCGCCGCCACGCGGGTGTGATGTCGGCCAGCGCGACGTCTTCCGTGATGTGAAACCGTTCCAGGTGCTCGATCGCGCCGGCCATCTGGCGGCGGTCTACATCCAGCCACAGGCGGTCCTCCAGGACCAGCATGTTCATGTCAAAGACCACGCGACCCTTGCGATTGGTGGCAAACGCATAGTTTCCCTCGCCCGGCGCCAGCGTCGTCAAGACATTCGTCACCAGGTTGCTCAGCCAGGTTACGCGCTCCGGCCCCGTCACCTCGATCAGTCCGCGGTCGTCTCGCACGCAGAACGCCGCGGCTTCGGTGGCCGCACGAACCTGCTCGACAGCCGTTTGGTCATTCGCCACGTACAGACTCCTCTCGTTTGATCACCCCGGCGCCCCCGGCGCCCTCGGTCACGAACGCCCCGAACGGTAGAGACGCGCCACGAACTCGCCATACCCGTTATAGGCCCGCGTGGGACGCCGATCGAAGCGGCTCCCGTCGATCATCCATTCCTCCGCCTGCGACCAGCGGGGGTGCGGCACCTTCGGGTTCACGTTGGACTCGAAGCCGTACTCCTCGGGAGAGACGCTGTTCCAGAACGTCGGCGGACGCTGGGCCACCAACTCGATCCGCTCGATCGCCTTGATGCTCTTGTATCCATACTTCCACGGCACGACGAGCCGGATCGGGGCCCCGTTTTGTTTCGGCAGCGGCTGTCCGTAGATCCCCGTCGCCAGCAATGCCAATTCGTTGCGTGCCTCGTCCAGCCGAAGTCCCTCGTGATAAGGCCAGGGATAGGTGCTGCCCGGCTGCTGCCCCGGCGCCTGGGCCGGACGGAGAAACGACACGAAACGAACGTACTTCGCCTCGGGCAGGGGTTCGACCGCGTCGAGCAGCAGGCGGAGCGGAAAACCGGTCCACGGCACCGCCATGGCCCACGTCTCCACGCACCGGTGGCGATAGAGCCGCTCCTCCAGAGGGAACCGCCGGACCAGATCATCGACGTCGAAACGTTTCGGATGTCGTACCAGACCCGAGACCTCCACCGACCATGGGGTTGTGACCAGCTTCTGAGCCAGCCGGACGGCCGCGGACTTGTTGGACGCATCGAACTCGTAATAGTTGACGTATCGCAGCGCGGCGTCGCGACGGCTGAGCTTGCGGTCAAGGGTGTATTTCGCGCTCCGTTGGGCCGGATAGAGGCCCGGCATGCTCGGCTGCGTGGCGGGTCCGGGCGGCGCCTCGGCCTTGGCATCGACGCCGCGGTCGCACCCCGGCAGGACGCCAGCGACCACGACCCCGGCCGCCCCGATCGCAGTCACGAACTCCCGGCGGTTCAACACAAAACGCTCGTCTGTCGCCTGTACGCCGGGAATGGCCCAGAACGGCCTCTTGTGGATAAATGGCATGGCTCGATCGTCCTCCGGCCCAAGGCTCGCCGAACACGTCGATTATAGCGACACCGTCATCCGTGGCACGGCCGCTCCGAGCGCTACGCCGCCCCGAGACTCAGCGCGTTCGCAGCACCCACCACCACAGGCCGAACAGCCCCGTGACGACTACCAGCAGCACGAGCGCGGTCCAACTGACCAGCAACGGAACACGCCCCCGCACCTCATGGGCCCCATCCGAAAGGACGACCGTCGCATCATCCTCACTCGGCACGAGCGCCCGAAGGAGTTCCGTCGCCAGCGTATCCGCTGACTGGTAGCGATCGCGCGGATCGGCCTGCAGACATTGCACGACGATGTCCCGCAGTCGCCGCGGCCAGTCCGCGGGCAGCGCGTCGCGCCGCACGCTCACAGCCGCCTGGTGCTTCCGCACGACGCCGCTGCGGGTATCCGCGTCGATGAGCCGCTCGCCGGTCAGCACGAAATAGAGAACCAAGCCCAGGCTGTAGATGTCGCCGGTGGGTCCGGTCCGCTCGCCGCGTGACGTCTCGGGCGACATCCAGCCGGGCGTGCCAACGGGCCGAGCCGCCAATTCCGAGACGCCCTCGATTCCACCGATATCGGCAAGCCCGAAATCGGTCACCTTCACGAACCCCGACGTGTTGATCATGATGTTGCTCGGCTTGACGTCGCGGTGGACTGCGCCGGCGGCGTGGCCCGTCGCGAGCGCCCGAGCCGCGGCGGCCACGATGTACAGGCACTGGCTGGTCGGCAACGGGCCGCGTTCTTCCACAAGCCGCGCCAGCGTCACGCCATGGATGCGCTCCATCGCGAAGTAGTGGATGCCGTCCTCCCCGCCGATCTCATAGACGGTCACGACGTTGGGGTGCTGGAGTTTCGCGGCCAGCCGAGCTTCCTGAAGGAACATCTTCAGACCAATCGGCTCGTGGCCCGGTTCGATCCGCCTGGGCAGAATCTTCAGCGCGACGCTGCGCTTGAGGTCGCGATCCCACGCCTCGTACACGTAGCCCATCGCGCCCTGGCCGAGGACGGCCTTGATGTCATAACGCCCTAGCGACCGATCGATCCATTCGGTCGCAACAGGCTGACTCGGACGAACGGCCTCGCTCACCGCGTGCGCCAGGGTCGAGGCGCGGTCGGTCTTCGCAAGCAGGGTCGAGCCGATCCGCAACCAGTTCGCGGCCGCGGCGTCGAGCGCCCCGGCCACGCGAGCCGACGCCCCCGGCTCGTCGCGCCACACATGCCGGCAGTGACGGCACCGCACACGACGACCGCGAGTCGGACGCGCCGGGCGATATCTCGCCTTGCACCGAGGACAGGTCAAATCCGCCGGACCGTCCGCCCGGTTCGTTCCTGTCCCCCGGGGACAATCACCTTTCGTCTCGTGCATGGTCTTTGCCTACAATCACGCCGAGCCGGCGCGTCTGTCGCATTGTACGCGATGGCCGGATGGGCCGCAGACCGGCCTGCTCGCCGAGTCCGACGTATGATCAAGAAATATGGGAGAAAAAAGCCCGATGCGACCGCCGCCGCCATGCACGCCTGCTCCCGGCAACGAACGGGCCTGGCAGGACTACGCGATGGCATACCTTGCGGAGCGGTTTCCGGCCGGCGCGCCAGCCGGACTGACGTGTCCCCGATTCTTCGACGATGCGCCGCTGGAGGGCGAAGGCACCGTGGTGATTTATCGTTTCACGGCAAGCCCCGGCGGGCAGACATGCGAAAACTACCACGTCGTCGTCGGTGAGACGGAAGCCAATTACTACCCGGCCTACGGCCTCGATGCCGAGGACGCCTACCATCTTCACCTCGGAACGCGATTCATGCTGGTGATGGGCGTGGCCCAGGCGGACGCCAGGTCAGAAGCGGACTATGACGCGGCGGCCGAAGCGCGGCGGATCGTGGATCATGTCGCGCCCGGCGAGCCGATTGCGGAGGTCGAGGTCGCGACGGCGTTCGACGTCGGCGGACAGTTTCACGCGATCGTGCGTTGCAGCATAGCCGCGGAGCCTGTCTATCTGTTCGGCGGAGACTGCCAGCCCGGATTCTCGCGGCGCCGCGACCTCGCCCCGCAGGTGGTCTACCGACTCCATTTGGGGCGCATCCTGCGCCGCGAACACGACGCGGGACCGTAAACGGCCTGCCCGAAATCGCTACTGGTCAAAGCCGGGCAGGCCGCAGAGATCGTTCTCGAATGTGTCAGGCGTGGGCAAGGCTCGGTGTCCGCACCACTGCGGGCTAGATGCCGCCTCCGGCACCGCCGCCACCGCCGCCCCCACCACCGCCGCCGCCGAAGCCGCCGCCGGTACCTTGGTCAGGCGGGTTGGACGGACCCCCACCGGGCCCCGGATTCCCGCCGCCGGCATTCAACGGGGGGAGCAGATCAGAGTTCCCCTGACCGCCGCACGCCAGCGGAATCGTGCACGACGGATCGGCGTTGAAGTCTGGAAAGTCCAGGAACTGAAAGATCAGGTTCGCCTGATCTCCGGGCGTGCAGAACGTGAACACGGTCCCACACGGCGTAATGGACAGCGCCAGGTTCGCGCAGCCATTGGCCAAGACAACGCCTCCGCCGACCACAGCGGCCGCGGCGAACAACGCCTTTCGAACAAACCTCACACGTCGCATGATTCAAACCTCGTTCGCGAAGACAGAAAACACAAGATCAAGGCTCCGAGCGGCAGGGAGACTCAAATCCCGCCACCGCCGGTGCCGCCGCCGCCGAAGCCACCGCCACCGCCGGTGCCGCCGCCGCCAGTGCCACCACCGCCACCGCCACCGGTGGGGATGATGATCGTGCCGGGGCAGTCGACCAACAGATTGTCAAACGGATTGTCGGGGTTTCCGCACGGCGCGATCGGGCCGAGCGTGCAGTCGGGACCGAGCAACGCGCAGAAGTCGATGCCCGCCAGGCCGAGGTTGATTCCGGTCGCGATACACTGAGTCTGGAAAACCATGCCCGCCGTACAGAGCGCGGCAAGCATCGTCAGCAATCGAACTGTTCGTCTCATTCGGAGGCTCCTCCCGCAAGCCCCGAGGCAGGTCGGTTCCAAGGGCTTGCATGCCAAGGCGTGTCCGCGAGGTCGTTCACCCCACTCTCCAGTTCATGTTACCGGCTTCCCACCTGTCTTTCAAGGCCCGACCCCGGATCTATCGCCCTGCCCGCACCGCCCCCCTGACGAAGCTCCGACCGCCTGGAGTTTATCGGAATACCGCTTCTTCCGCCAACATTGCAGCTCTCGTCGCCAGGAGCCGGTAGAGTCGAGACGTGGCGAGGTGGTTTAGGAGCGGCCTATCTGTTGTCCGGCCCGTTCGTCTGCCGGTGCCTCC
>CAYQDV010000236.1:0-5540 GCA_964416295.1 uncultured Planctomycetaceae bacterium | reverse complement strand
CCGGTTCGATCGGGGTCATCATGCAGATGATCAATGTCTCGGGCACGATGGCCAAAATCGGCCTGACCGCCGACGCGATCACGTCGGGGCCGATGAAGGATGCCGGCTCCCCATTCCGGAAGATGCGGCCGGAGGAGCGTGATCTACTCCAGAAGTTGGTGGATGGGTTCTATCAGCAGTTCGTGGATGCCGTGGCGGCGGGGCGGGGGAACCTGTCCCGCGATGAGGTTCTAAAGCTCGCTGACGGAAGGGTTTACAGCGCGAAGCAGGCTCTGGAGGTCGGTTTGATTGACCGGATCGGAACGCTCCAGGATGCCGTTGACGAGGCCCGGAAGCGGGCCGGTATCGAGGCGGCCCACACGGTCATGTATCGCCGTCCGCTCGCCTGGGCCCCTAACGTCTATGCGGCGGCGCCGGTTTCTTCGCCCCGGGCCGTGAATTTTTTTAATTTTGACCTATCATCCCTCTGGACAGCACAGCCTCGTTTCATGTATATTTGGAACTTGCCGAAGTGATGCCGTGCCGAACGGCTGCCTATTGAGACTGTTTCTCGGACCGCGAGGCGCTTCCCACTTCCCTTTTGGGCGTTTCGCCAGAGGCGGCATCACTGAATCGCAGAGCCGTTCGGCTGGAGTGTGGGAGTGTCGGTTCGGATAAGAGTGGCGATGTCGCTTCGGGTGAAGTGTACATGTTGCGGCTGTGGTCTGGAGTTGGAAGACTCCTTTGCGGGAGCGGCCTGTCGATGCCGGCAATGCCGGACCCTGATCGAGGTCCCGCGAAAGCCTCGGCGGCATGCTGATCGTCCCAGGGAACGTCCCCTGCGCCCCAGGCTTGCCAGCGCCGCTGCGCGACGGCCGTCTGTCACCCCGCGCACACCGCCTCCCCGCCTCGCGCACCGCGCGCGTGTGATCGTGGCGGCCGGTCTGGTGCTGGTCTCGCTGGCCGGCGGGGGAACAATCTGGTACATGGCTTCTCCTTCGCGGGTTCTCCTGGCCGCCAACGCGGGCGGACCGCAAAACGCTGATGACGCCGCGATGCCGGGGTCCGGGGCGTTGGCCGATGCGACACAGGTCCTTCGGTCGTTTCTGGGGGTGCCGGTTGCGGGACGCACGGTCGGTTTCGTGATCGACGACGACACGGCAATGGCGCCCTATTTCGACGATTCGGCGTTTCTGACGTGGGCGGTTGCGAGCGTGCGAGACACAGACACGAGTCAATTTGCGATCGCCGTCGCACGGGACGGTCCGCCGTCTGTGCTTCCGCCGACGCCGGCGACCCAGGCGGGGCTTGCCAGCGCGAATTCGGCACTCTACAGCCGCTTTCCCACAGACCAGACCGATCTGACTGCCGCCATGCGTTCGGCGGCCGACTGGGATGCCGACCATGTCTTCCTGGTTCTTGCCAGTCCAGCCTCGCCGGAGACGATCGAAACGCTAGTCCAACAGGCGCGGCAATCCGGCGCCGTTACACACGTGTTCGCGCTCGGGGCTGCCGCCCGGAGCCATGCGGACTTGGCGCTGATCGCCCGTGCCACCGGCGGCACCTTTCTGGCTGTGGACGACGCCGCGTTTCACAATGCCATTCAGGCCGGCAGGCGGGCCGTCGTCGCCCGCAAGTATAAGATCGAGAAGGAAACCCGAAACTAACGCGGAGCCTGCGCGGCGCACGCTGCGGGCGCCCCTCCGCCTGCGCCGGATGACGAGCGCGGTCACGCGCAAGGCCCCGGCCGCAGGACCTCGACCCACGCCGGCTTGCCGTTCCGAAGGGCCTGCTCGATGGCGCGCTGTTGCGGAGGGGCAACCACGAGCCACGCCAATCGACCGATCGGCGACAACTCCGGGATGTCACGCGTCGTCGACGCCAGACACTCCAGAACGAGCCGATCTTCTCGGTGATCGTCGATCGCGGGTCGGCCGAGCTCGTCCCAGGTCACGGCGATCTGATCCACGATGGCGCAGGGCCCGCCGGACGCCGCCTTGAGGCATGCAAACGTCAGCAGCGCCGCGGACTCAAGATTGCAGTCGGCATGATGCGCGATGCCGAACGCCCGAGCCGCCTCCGGCGTACGCTGTTCGCGCAGACGCTCGCAGGCGACCAGGTACCAAGCCATCGCATTGACGTTGCCGCGGGCGTCCGGATCGAGCGCGGACCGCAGCGCTTCGGCCCGCCCGCCCGACTTAGCCTCCCGCCAGGCACGCATGGCCTCCGCATATCGTGCGCGCCGCCGCAGCACACCGGCGGCGCCGACCGCCACCGGCACACCCGTCATGGCGATGGCCCATGGGAACCAGTACGACATGCTGCGAGGTTCTACCCATCGCTCCGGACCGTGTCAAAAAGCGGCGGATCTTGACACACCCTGCAATCTCGCGAGAATCACAGCGGGTCCCACGCAGGAGCTTGGGTCCCGAAACAACCGTCGAGGGCAGGGCTTGGCGCGTTGCCCGATAGACGGCATGGATGAACGGCCGGTCCGACCCAACGGCCGATGAGGCCCGGTCCGTCAAAAAGACCGGCACAACCAGGCAGGAAGAGGTGTGATGCGAAAGATAATTGCAGCATTGATGGTGCTGGTGGTCGGCGGAACCTATGTGGCGTTGGCCGCAACAGACGATCCGCCCATGGATCCGAGCGTCAAATTCAAGTTATTCAAACCGGCCCAAGAGGTCGAGCAGATGATGCACGGCCAGGAGAAGTTGTACGGAGACCTGAAAGACGGGATCATCGACAAGGCGTGGGACGAGGTCCAGGTGTCGGCCTGGCTCCTGGCCGAATTGGCCAACGTCAACCACTTCCAATCCACCGATCCGAAATATCAGAAGTTCGCGGATGAGATGTCGGCCGAGTGCATCAAGGTGGCAAAGATCGCCAAGAAACGTGACGTGCGAACGACCCGGGTGGCCGTGTCAAGGCTCGGCAAGCGGTGCAAGGCCTGTCACGAGGTGTTCCGAAAAGACGAAGATGAGGAACACGAGGAACACGAACACGAACATGAATCCGGACGCTGACGCGGCGGGTCGTCGCCGCGCCTCCGCGCATGCGCCTACGGGCAGCCGCCGGCCAGCAGACAGGTCACAAACGGCGTCAGATCGTTCAGGTCGATCACGCCGTCCGGCGGCGCCGCCACGTCGCCGGCGCAGGTCTCCAGTTCGCTCGCGCCGCCATTGATCAGCACCTCCGAAAAACGACCGATGTCCAAACCGTCCACCGACGCGTCGTTGTTCATGTCGCCGCCCAGCACCAAGGCGCAGTTGATCGGCACGGTGTCCGCCGACGGAACAAAGGCCCTCACGAACACGCTCGGCGGCGCGCCGGGCTTGAACAGGCCGATCGGGACATTGACCACCGTCGGGGCCGGCGGGGCGTTGGCGGTGAAGCGGAAGTTATACAGCGTGCCCCAACGGAGGGCGTTGGCGTTCTCATTCGCCGCGAACGACTCGGTCGCCCACGTCAGCATCCCGCCCGATTGGGTCGCCGGCCAGTCGGTGCCGTCGAAGTTCACGCCCCCGACCCCGTCCCCGCTGTGGTAGGCCACGTCGTGAAAGCCCGTGCTCAGCACGGTCACGCCCGCCGGAATCGGCACCGAGAACGAACCGGCCGCCCGGTCGGAGCTCAGGTTGTGCAGGGCGTACTCATAGTCCCACGAGCCGTTGCCCAGGTCGGTCACCTTGGACCCGATGTCGAACCGCCCCTCACCGGGGATGTTGGCGGCTGCCACGACCACGGCCGGGTCGTTGGCGGCCCACGCGAAGATCGCCGGCTCGCCCATGTGTACCGAGGCCTGCCCCGGCGCCACGCCCGAGATGGCGGTCAACGTCACGATGACCTCCCGCCACGAAGCGTTGTTACCCCGACCGGCGAGCGTCTCGTCGTGCGTGACATATTGAATCTCGGCGAAGTACCGACCCCCGGCGAAGATGTCCGCGTCCGTGATCTGCAGGCGGCCGCGAAGGATGGAGTTGCCGGCCGGACTGGCGTGCGGATCGGTGTGCGTCCCGCCGCTGCCCAGGCCCTGCGGGTTGATCTGCGAGCGCGGGCCAAGCAATGACTGAGAGCCGTTCAGCCCGGCCCAATACGTGTCCGCGCAACCCGGACCCAGATTTGGATGGCCCGCCGGTTGGCAAGCTCCGCATGTGGGCTCGCTGACTGCTGCAAAGGTGTGCGTGAGCCAGCTCATTCCGATCTGCTCGAAGCGGCCGTTCAACAGGCGATACATATTCTGCGCGATGACCGGATGATCGCCGCTGCTGCCATCGATGAATTCAGCCGGCTGATCCCCAACATTGCAGGCTGTGGACGCAATCGAAAAGGCCCGAACGCCGCCGACCTGGCCGAAGTAATCAAAATCGTCGCTCGCCGCGGATGGTGAGGTGAGGCCGACCCGACTGACCGTGATGTCGGGCTGGGCCATGGCGCTCGGCGCCCGCGTCATCAGCGGTAACGCCACAACAGACAGACAGCCAACACAACTTGTCATGCGTGCAGACATCGGCAAGACACCTCCTGACAGGTCTCCGGCGACAGAATGGTCACGTCCACGCGCCCGGCAGCCGGAGATGCGCGCGGGTACCCCTCGGTTCGGCTCGCCAACGAATTGCCTGCGACCCGGCGGACACCCACACACCTGCCGCCGAATCGACACTGCCTCGACATGCGCCGCCCCGGCCGGCGGCAGTCGGAATCTCCAAACCCCGGGTTCGGCGAGGCCTGGAAAATCGACCCATGAGAATAACCGCACGCCCATATTCCTGTCAAGAGCCCCATCGAGGCCGGTCCGGCAGCGTGAATCCCGTCCGGACGTGCCGTGATCTCGACTCCGCATTTCAGATCGCCGTGGGAACATCCCGAAGGCAACCTCCACGGCTGAGCGACGGGGCGGACTCTCCCGCAGATAAGAGCAGAGTTTCAGACAAAACAGTTGACACGGCGGCCGCGGTCCGGTAGATTAAGCATGTAAACCAAGGGTGCGAGCACAGGACCATACGCAGACAGGGGTCGCAGAGATGTGTCCTCAACCGTCAGCATGGGTGCCCCGCCCCCTTCCGGGGCCGGGGAACATATGTGAGGTGAATAGGCGGAAGTTGGCGCCCCATTGCCTTTGGAGGGGGGCGACTCGCCAGCCTGAAGCTCGGCGGCCTGGCAGCGGTCTTTCGATCAATCCCCACGCCCACAGAACAAGGCGCCGTCCGCTGCGAGCAGCTTGCTCTCGTCGCGGCCGGCCGGAAGAGACCCCTGTATCTCTCGTCCAGAAAACGTGGTGAGCAAAGGAGGTCGACAGTGATTCCTCGAAACGCACATACCCACGGGACCATTTTCACGCTCGTCATCATCTTACGGACGGTCCTGTGGCCGCCCGCCGTCGTGCAGGCCTTCCCGGCACCCAGCTTCCAGGGCCTCGGCGACCTCCCCGGCGGCGGCTTCGGCAGCGCTGCATTTGCCACGTCGGCAGACGGCACGGTATAATAGGGACAGTCACCGTTTATGGTTGACGTTTCCGTGCTCGCAAGGTAGCCTTGGGATATGCCGCGTGTCGCAAGGAC
>CAYQDV010000235.1:0-5547 GCA_964416295.1 uncultured Planctomycetaceae bacterium | reverse complement strand
AGCGTCGGCCCCCCGTGGCCGACGTGGAGGGCCGGACACGCGCGACAATTCCCGTTGGCCACAGGGGGCCAACGCTACGCTCGGCATGACGCCCGCAATGTGGCGCTGCCACACTGGAGTGGGCGGCTCTGCGCAGGACTGGGACTGGTTCGGCGGCAAGTGCCGCGCGACAGGAACGCGGGGCGGGTGCGTGCGTAGAATGAAGACGGAGAGCGCGCAAGTGGCCTCGGCCGCTGTGTTTCGCACGCCACGAGGCGATGGCGTGTTGCCCCCCAGGCTGGATTGTCGGGAGGAATGCCATGCGAAGATCGACGGCTATCTGTGTCGCGGTTTCGGCCGTGCTGCTGTTCTGCTCAACCGGTGCACCGGGCGGCGATCCGCGCCCTCCGGGTACGGCAACAAGACCGGCCCCGGCCCGCTACCCTTGGGAATCCGCCGCCGACGTCCGCGCGCGACAGACGCTCAAGGCTCGCGTGCCCGTGTTGAACCTGGAGCATACGCCGCTGTCGCGGGCGTTCGACTTTCTGGTCGACCTCACAGATCTGAACCTCCGTGTCCATTGGGACGCGATGGCGTTTTCGGCGATCGAGCGAGACAGGGGGATCACGCTGAAGCTGAAGAACGCCAGTCTGGAGAGCGTCTTGTCGGCCATCCTTGAGCAGGCCGGCGGTAGTGAGGTCGAGCTGGCCTTCGAGGTGTGGGAGGGTTCGGTCGTCATCAGCACCCGAGAGGATCTTTCCAGACACACGATCCGGCAGATCTACGATGTCGACGATCTCATCAATGTGCAGGAGAAACATCTCGCCGGCTACATCCACCGTGTATTTGAGACCGTCGCCAAGTATGGCGGGCGTGATCTGGCCAACGACGTCGCGGCGGCCGAGCGCGTCGTCCGCCAAATCGTCCGGGACAGCCGGGAGGACCTGCAGAACGACCTGATCGACTTGATTAACACCTGCGTCGACCCCGAGTCGTGGCGGTATGCCGGCGGCATCGTCGGAACGATCGGATTCTTTGGAGACCGGCTCATCGTCGTCCAAACCATCACGGCGCAACGAGAGATCGCGGACCTGCTGGCAGAGCTGCGACGACCCAATCGTGAGCGCCCCGCGAAGGCCCGCTGGCCGTGAACGACCGGAAGCGATAGTTCAGGGCAGCGAGGACATACACCGGCGGGACGCCGATGATCCCCGGCCCATGAGGCGTGACGGGGCGCTATGGCAAGGTCGCCATGCTGGCGCCCGGGCCGAGGACCGTCTCGATCCCGTTCAGGTTGCGGGCCTTGACGGCGAAGGTGTAGGTCGTCGCCGGTTGGAGTCCCTGAAGCGTCTTCACGCCCCATTGAACGTCGGTGAGCCAGGTCGCGACGGCGGAGGGGCTCCCCGCAGCGTTGACAAACTGTCCGTCCCACGCCGGGTCGAAAGGACTGGTCGCCGTGCAGCGGATGGCGAGGACGGTGACCGCCGGGTTGCCGTTGGGGTCGACATCGATGTCCAGCGTGGAGACGGTCGGGGCGCTGAGCAGCGGGGCGCCCGGCACGGCCGCCAGGGTTCGCGCGAAGGCCGGGGCGGACAGCGGCGTCTCATTCTGGGCGGCCGAGCTGTCGCGGGCCTTGACCCAGTAGAGGTAGCCGGTATTAGGACTGAGACCAACGTCAATATACACATTGCTCGGCTGCCAGCCGCTGTCGTCGGAGCCGAGCACGCCCGTCGTCTTGAAGAAGTATTCGACCGGCGGGCTGTCGTCGGACGCGACGGTGGCCGTCAGCTCCAGCGAGGTCGCCTGAGCCGTCACCGGCAGGACGATCGTCGGAGCGGGAGCGGGCGGCGTCGAATCGCCATAGACGATCGTGATCGTCGCGACACCGGACGTGGCCTGGCCGTCGCTCGCCGTGAAGGTCATCGTGTCCGTACCCATCGCCGACGGCGTGGGGCGGAGCAGTCGCACCGGACCGGTTCCGCTGAGCGTCGCCTGGGTCGGATTCGCCGTGATGGTGTAGGTCAGGGCGGCGTCTTCCGGATCGGTGGCCGGCAGGTCCAGGAGAATCGGGTCGCCCGTAACGAAGAACGTCGTGTAACTGTAGGCCGCCGGCGGCGTGTTCGTCGCGACGGCCAGCGCGATGTACTCGGCGACATCCAGACCGTCGGTGCTGCCGTCGCCGTTCAGATCGGAGCGGGCGATGCCGCCCGGCGGAATCGTGTCGGTCCCCAGCAGGGCATCAACGAAGCACGCCAGGTCGGCGAGGGCATCGAACGCGCCACTGCCGTCACAATCCCCCGGTGCCGAGGCGACGGCGTCAAACGAAATCGACAGCATGGCCGGCAGACTCCGGGCACGCTTGCCGTCGGCGAAGATCGCCTCGGCAACGAGGCGGACGGTCCCGGCGCCCAAGACCTCGCCCAACACGTCAAACGACGCGGGCACGGCCGAAGCCGCGGCGATGATGCGGTCGTTGTGCAGGAGGCGGACCTCGACCGGCGTGCCGCCGGAGGCGTCGAGGGTGGCCGTGAACCGCGTGGTCCGGTCGAACGGCGAGGGCGTCGCGGCGGTGACGCCGAGGGCGACCGTCCGCCCGAGGTTGTTGATGACGATCTGTCCGATCCAGCGTCCCTGCGAGCGGACCAGGGTATTGTCGTAGCTGATGACCCGCACGTCGTGCGTCCCGTCTGAAAAAGACGTCGTGTCCAGACTGAAACTGCCGCCATCGGCGACGGTGGCGACGCGCCGGCCGTCGATCAGCAGGTCATGTTCGGCAATCGCCGCCCCGGGGCGGCCGGTGGTGGCTGACGGTGTCAGCGGGATGGTCCCGGAGACCGGCCCGGCCGGGGCGTTCGGGACGGTGACGGACGGCAGGTAGGCGAACGGTTGGGTCAGCGGGTCGCCATACAGGAGCATCTGGAATGGAACGTATTCGGCGCTGCGAAAATAGGCCTCGCCGAGCGATAGGCCCTGAAAGTAATGCACGTGCAGGCGGGCGGTGGGAAACTTGCCGGGATAGTTGCACGGTTCCTCGACGGCACCGAGTGAACCGCTGGCCCCCTTGGCGATCCAGCGGGACATCTTGGTCTGCGAGGCAATGTCGAACCGACCGGCAAAGCTGGTCAGGTGATCGCAGAACGCGCCGGGCAGAATGGTCATGTTGGTGCCGTCGATATCCGGCGAGGCCCATCCCGTCATGATGCCCAGGATGTCGTGTCGGCCCGCGGGCAGGACGGCCATCAGGTGTTCAGCCTGTCCGCCGAGGCCCACGATCGACGCCACGGCGGCGGGATATAGAAAGTCGCGTGGAGCGCTGCGAATGGCGTCGGTCGTCTGCATGAAATAGAAGGTTCCCGCCGGCCGGGTTCCATCCACGGCGACGCTGCGGTCGATGAGCGCGATGATCTCCGGAATCGTGTTGCCGCGAAGACCGCTGTATCCAAGCATCGCCCCAATGACGTAGCGGCGAGCGTTGACGTTGGTGCTGGGAGCACCATTGAGCCATGGGGTCGAGCCATCGAACGCACGGGCAAGATCGCTGTTCAGGTAAAAGTGGTTGGGCTGTGTCAGCGGCAGGCCGCCGAGGATGTCGTTTTTTATGAATCCCATCGTGTAAAGCGAAGCAATCGCAAAGCGCGTCACCGGCGAGCAGGCGTCGCTGATGAAGCCCCCTGCGTTCACGAAGAACGGCGCCCCGGGCATGATCAGGACATAGTCGATGTGGTCGTTGACGCGGCGGTTGGCGAGCATGCCGAGAAAGGCGTCCAGGTCGCTGGTCGTGAAGTCGGTGTAGTTCGTCGCGCTGGGGTCGAGATAGATGACGTTGCGGTCCGGCACGTTGCGGGCGTTCTTGTAATAGTTCCCGACATACTTGGATTCGGGATTCGAGGGATCAATGATAAGCAGGAGGTTTTCGGGGCCGCCGCCGGCGAAGGCGGTACCGCTGATCGACCCGGTGAAAGCGATCGCAACCGCACAGAAACCGATCCAGCGCGCTGTCCGAGATAATCGTGTGGTCATGCCCGTCTCTCCGCTCCAACCAAGGCTCGCCCCTCGACACGGTACGACGTCGCCCCGACCCGCTCGCGGCATGCCGGTGAAATCCATTCGCACCCACTATCCATTACATTATAAGCGAACGATTCGACCGCGTGCTTCTACATGCAAAGCCAGGCAGGCGCACATTATCGGATGTCGCTATTGACTTCATGGTACGCCCTGCGATCGATCCCACCTCACCGAGGGCGGTAGAGCCGAAGGGTTTGCCCGTCCGCCGACGTCCACACCGACGCCGGTTCGCGAGGGCCGACCGCCTCCCCGGCCCGATTCAGAAACCTTCGCTCCCCCTCGCTCAGACGATGCGTGTCCGAGTAGTCGGCAAACCAGGTCCCCGGGGCCGTCGCGACCGACGCCGCCGTGGCCTCGGCGCCGTCCGGAACGAGGTAGGGCAGATCGCCGTAGAAGGCGACGCAGCCCAGCGCGGGGGCAGACAGAAGGCGGTCTCCCGCCCGACGGTGGTCGGCCAGCCACAGCCCGGCGCGGCGTAGAAAATCAGCCCCGGCCGGCGGCCTTCTTAGACATACGTATATCATGGGCGACACGGCGATCAAACCGGCGGCAACGGCCAGGGTGCGTGCACGGGAGGGCCGCGCGCGGGCGTCTGCGCGGCGGCTCACAACACGCTCCGCAAGCGATTCGACGGCGCGGCGCAGGCCCGCTGCGGCCCAGGGGATCGCCAACGCGGCCGGAATGAGCATATATCGACCGCTGATCACATCGAATGAAGTGCCGCGAAGCTGCGTGGCGATAAGCTGCAACACCGCCGCGAACACGACAACACGGCGTGCGGTCGACTCGCTGCGCGGCACGCGCGACCAGAGGAATCCGATCACGGCCCACGTCGACAACACGAACACGCCCGACTGTCCCCAGGCGACCAGCATCGTCCACGGGGCGGTCCACCACTCCACGGCACCCGCCAGCATCGGCCCTCCCGCGCTAACGGCCGCATGCGCGGCCGGACCGAACAGCAAGTCGTGAAACGTCTTGTTGTGCATCACCTTGCCGATCGCGATCGCGTAGGGAGCAACCGCCGCCGCAAACGCCGCGCACACGACCGCCGCCTGCGTAACGCGGCGACGCCACGACAGCCCGCGACACGGCCACAACAGACACACCCCGACCGCCATCGGAATGCCCAGCGATTCTTGCCGGACGAGATAGCCCGCGCCGCCCAGCAGCCCGCACACCACCAGCGCGAACCACCGCCGGCGGCGCACCGCGCGCAGACCCACCCGTAGCGCGGCGAGATAGATCGCGAGGTGGAGCGTATCGGACAACACGTCTGCCGAGAGCTGGGCGCACTGGGGCCAGAACGCGGCCATGCCGGCGGCGATGAGGGCAGTCCGCGTGTCGAACAGCGTTCGCGTGAGGGCGAAGATCAGCACGATCACGGCCGTGCCGCCCAAAATCGCCAGCAACTGGCCACAGCGTTCCCACGCCAGCGGATCGCGCGCCGCGAGGCGCTCGCCGATCGCCGCGTGGGTCCCGAGCAGCAGCCAGGCGTAG
>CAYQDV010000234.1:0-5624 GCA_964416295.1 uncultured Planctomycetaceae bacterium | reverse complement strand
GCTACCAGAATCGCCAGTCGCCTTGCGCTACGACGTAGGCGTAGAGCGCAAGATTGGTGACGCCGTGCGTGATGATCAGGCAGAGGATGCTCTTCTTCCAGCAAAACAGGGCGTTGAAGAGCAGCCAGCACGGGATGCTGACGCCCCAGTTCGCGGGGTGCTGCAGCGTGGAGAGCAGGGCCGTGCCGACGAACGACACCCAGGCGAACCGGCCCAGCGGCACGGTGTCGAAGCGGTCCCAACTGATCAAGGCCCGCAGCAGAAACGCCCGCCAGAAGAGTTCCTCGACCAGGGGCACCACGGTCGACGTGTACCCCAGTTTGAGCGCGACGTGCGTCCAATAGGCCGCCGGCGCCGCGATCCTCGCGTGGGCATCGAACGGCTCCGGCAGGGCCGCGAAGAGCGTGGGGTGTCCGGACAGCAGAGAGCCGAGTGACAGGCTCTTTCCCAGGATGCCGAGACCATCGAAGAGGTGTTGTCCGGCGACCCAGCCCCATGCGGCGAAGAGGCCGACCGGGATGGCGAGGCCCCAGTGGGCCTTGCCGAAGGGCGGAAAGTGGTGTCGGAAGAGCCACGCCGTCCACAGGGCGGCGGCGCTGCGGATCAGCCATGCGACGACTAGAAGGTGATCCGGAAAGAAGTCGTCCAGGAGCATGAACAGCAGATAGACCATGTAGGGCGCCATCAGCGGCGCCTGCGGCGTGGAGCGGGCCAGGGCGGCGACCCAGAGAGGCTCGCCGAAGTGGGCGTTGGATGAGGTCGGCTGCCGTGTCATGTCGTCGTTGGTTCTATCACGCGGCGGCCTCGGGATCGGGGAATCGAGACGGAACGTGTCGGCATCACGCCTGTCGGTCCAGTTGGCGGTAGTGCACGGCTTCGCTGACGTGTTCGGGCTTGATGCCGGACGATTCGGCCATGTCTGCGATGGTGCGGGCGAGTCTCAGGACCTTGTCGTGTGCCCGCGCGGAGAGGCCCAATTCGGTCATGGCCTGCTTGAGGAGTTGTTCACAGCTCGAGTCGAGCGGGCAGTACTCGCGGATCAGCCGCGGCCCCATCCGGGCGTTCAGCATCGTGGGGGCGTCATGGAATCGCCGGCGTTGCGCCTCTCGTGTGGCCTGGACCTGCTGCCGCATGGCGGAAGACTCCGTTCCCGGCTGCCGCGATCGCAGTTCGTTGTAGGGCACGGCCGGCACGGTAACGTGGATGTCGATGCGGTCGAGGAGCGGGCCGCTGATCCGTGCGAAGTAGGTGTCGATCTGCCGGGGCGAGCACTTGCAGGGTTTTCTCGGATCGGCGAAGTAGCCGCAGGGGCACGGATTCATGGCGGCAACGAGCATGAACTCGGCGGGGAACCGGACGGAGGAGTGGGCGCGTGCGATGGTCACGGAGCCGTCCTCGAGCGGCTGGCGGAGCGTTTCGAGGATGGACCGCTGGAATTCGGGGAACTCGTCGAGGAACAGGATGCCGTGATGGGCGAGCGAGACCTCGCCTGCGTGAGGCGTGGTGCCGCCGCCGACCAGGGCCGCGGCACTGGCCGAGTGGTGCGGCGACCGGACGGGCCGGATCGCCATCAGGGTGGCTCCTACCGGGAGCTTGCCGGACGCCGACCATATCCGCGTGGTTTCGAGCGATTCTTCGATCGAGAGCGGCGGCAGGATCGTGGGCAGGCACTTGGCCATCAGCGTCTTGCCGGAGCCGGGAGGGCCGACCATCAGCACGTTGTGCCCGCCCGCCGCGGCGATGGTCAGCGCCCGTTTGCAGAACTCCTGGCCGCGGACATCGCGGAAGTCGAGATCGTATCGGGACGCCTCGGCGAATGTGGCGTCGAGGTTCACGAAGGTCGGCTCGATGGGAAGCTGCTCTGCCAGGAAGCCCACGGCGTCGGTCAACGAGCCGACCGCGATGACCTCCAGACCCTCGACGACGGCCGCCTCGTTGGCGTTCTCACGCGGGGCCAGAATGCCCTGGTAGCCTTCCTGTTTGGCCAGCATGGCCATTGACAAGGCCCCCTTGATGGGCCGCACCCGCCCGTCGAGGGCCAGTTCGCCGACGACGGCGTAACGCGCCAGGGTCTCCGGCGCGTCTCCCTCCTCGGCAAAGAGCATGCCGAGTGCGATTGGCAGGTCGAGGGCGGGGCCTTCCTTCCGGACATCGGCCGGAGCCAGGTTGACGACCGTTCGCTTGCTCGGGGGCTGATATCCGCAATTGTTGATGGCGGTGCGTATCCGCTCGAGGCTCTCCTTGACGGCGGCGTCGGGCAACCCGACGAGCGTGGGCGTGGCAAACCCGCGTGTCGAGACGTCGACCTCCACCTCGCACGCGACGGCGTCAATCCCCACGAGGGTCACACTGTGTGTCCGGACGAGCATCGTGGGGCGGATTCTACCGGAGGAGGCGTGTGGCTGCACGGGGTGGAGCAGGCCGCGCGGACTGGGTTGCCAGCCGACCGGATCCGCCTTCGGCGCGGCGGCTGGCCGCGTTGGCAGGGTGTCTCGATGCCGGCGTCTTCCGGCGAACATGGTCCTCGTGGTCTGATGTCGTTTGGCGTCGCGAATGGGCCCGGCAGGACTCGAACCTGCAACCGAGAGATTATGAGTCCCTTGCTCTAACCATTGAGCTACGGGCCCTTGGGGGCGGGTCTGGACCGACTTCTATCATGCCGACGTGGGTGTTGGCAAGGGGCGTGGGGTGCCTGCGCGGCCATGTCTCCGCGACGCAGCCTGTCTGGGTTCACCAGGTTTCGGTTTCGAGGACGTCGATCGGCGCTGAACTGAGGTCTTTCGGCGAGCGCGGTGGCGGCGCGGGTGCGGCGAGGCGGGCGCGGGCGAGATGGTATTCGTTGGTGTGGCGGATTCCGGTGGCGATGCAACGCTGAAACCAGACACGGGCGGCGGCCGGACCGGCGTCGTGGAGGACCTTTTCGCCAATGTAGTAGCTGGCCTCGGCGTGCTGCCAGGTGGAGCGAGCCTCGGCGATGAGGTCTTCGCGGCTGATCCTCCCTGCGTAATACTGTAAGAGGAGCGTGGACCAATCACATTCCCGGTGGTCGCGGGAGACGAGTCGGTGTCCCGACGCGGCTGCCAGGGCCTCCGTAATGACGCGTGCCGCTTCCTCGTCGTTACCCTGCTCCCGGAGCACGCGCCAGAGAAGCAGACCCGCGTAGGCATTCTTAGGTGCGAGTTTGAGGGCCGTCCAAAAGTCTTCGCGGGCCTTGTCTCGTCCTGCGGGGTAGACGTCCAACCGAAGGAGGCGGAGGACTCCTTTGTAGACAAGTGCCTGATCTCCGGCACCGAGCGGGTGTCGATCGATCACATGGCTGAGTTCGCGGAAGGCCTCGCGATAGTTCAGGGCGTCGCGGTAGGCCAGCGCCAGATCGACATAGGCGTCGGCAATCTGCCGGCGGCTCGGGTGGAGATTGAAGACGCGGTAGAAATCGCGCAGGGCCGGGTCGGCGCGATTGAGGTGTCGCAGACATTCTCCGCGGATCAGCAGGACGGCGGCACCAGGCTCGAGGCGGATGGCCGTGTTGCAGTCCTCGACGGCAAGAGCGTACTGGCGTCGAATCCGGTTGGCCTCGGCGCGTGCGGCCCAGGCGTGGGGCCATCGCGGGAAGCGTGTGACCAGGGCCTGGGCGTCGCGCAGCATGGCCTTGGCGTGGTCCGCCGAGCAGCCTTCGATCGGGTCGTGGAGGGCGAGGTCGCGATGGCGGCAGGCCCGCAGGTAGCGAGCGTCACGGTCGTCTTCGGTCGCCGCCAGAATCTGATCCAGGATTGCGATTTGCTCGTGTGCTTCGCCTTGGAGGATGGCCTTCTGGAAGAGCGATTCTCGGAAGGCGGCATCGGAGGGACGAGGACTCAGCCGTTCGGCAAGTTCGGCGTGTTTCCGACCGGCGGCGGCGTCTCCCTGCTGGGTTCGGATGGTCGCCATCAGGGTGTGGCCGGCCCATGCCACGTTCGTCTTGCGAATGAGACGCTGGGCGATTTTTTCGACCTCGGACAAGCGATTCAAGGCGAGCAGCAGCTTGGCCTTGAGAAGGATGCCGCGGACCAGGTCGGGATGTTGCTTGAGTCCGTCCTCAATGACGCTCAGGGCGGTTTCAGGGCCGCCCCCCGATCGCATCAGCCATTGGGCCTGATAGATCCAGTCCGGGGTGTCGACGGGGTCGGCCGCTTCGACCCGCTCGCCAAAGAACTGCGAAGTCACCAGACCCAGCCCGGCAGCGAGGAAGACGGATGCAGCGACGAGCACCCGGCGATGAAGGAAGACCCACCGGTGAGTATGCCGCCAGAGCGTCGGTCGTGCCGCGGGGCTGGTCGGCGCAGGTTCGGTGATGAGCTGCCGGCAGCGTCGGCAGTCGGCCAGATGGGCGGCTGCCATGGCGCGTTCGGCGGGATTGAGGCGGTCATCGAGGTAGGCTGCGAGCGTGAGGTCGGCCGGACAGGCCGGGTGGTCGGGTGAAGGTTCGTCATCGCGGACGGCCGCGGCGAGATCGAGGGCCTGTGCGGCCCACAGGACCGAGTCTCGGCAGGCGGCGCAATGGCGCAGATGGCCGGTGACGGCGGGGTCCGGGCGGGGCCGCCCCGACTGCTTGCCGGCAGAGAGCCAGTCTGCGACTTGTCGTGGATCCAGGTGATCTGTCATTTCATTACCAGCGTGCTCTTCAGTCTTCCTCGGCGGGCCGCAGCCCTCCAGAGTCATATTCCGCGGCCGGCGGCCGGCGCTCGGAAAAAAACGTGATCCAGACGTCGCGCCAGAGCTATAGGACGCCCTTCTCTCGGAGGCAGGCAAGGATCTCGGCACGTGCCTCCGACAAAATCCTCCTGACGCCGCTGGGTGTGATACGCAGTTGCCGGGCGACCTCGGTGCGGCTGAATCCGCCATTCATGACCAAGCGGAAGACCTCCTGTTTTCTGTGGTCCAAGCGACCAACACACTCTTCGGCGGCCTGTGCGGCCTCTTCTTCACTCATGGCCGCATCGGGCACTTGTGTCGAAGCGGTCAGGTCGGCCAGCAGTTCCGTTCGAAAACGGCGTTTCAGGTCTTCGTAGCGTTGTCGTCGCACCGAGGCGTTGATGGCCTTGCGGCGCGCGACGATGCGGATCCAAGTCGCGAAACCGGCGATTCGCGTATCGAATCGGTCAATCGAAGTCCTGACGGCCATCCAGACCTGTTGAGCGACGTCCTCGGCCTCTCTGACGCCCTGCCGCCGTATGACATGCAGGACGTACCAATTGAAGCGGCGAAATAGCTCCTCAAAAGCCGCTTCGTCTGCCTCCCGAGCACGGCAGATGATGTCGTCCAAGTCGTCGTGCATGGAATCCTTGCGGGTCATGATACCGTGCGGAGATCGGCGTCGAGGAGGATTTTTTCTCAGATTTCGCCGAGCGCCGGGGTTCGGCACGTGAACATATGGATGGAGGACGACCTGCTGAGCGTGAATTGGTGTTTGGTAGGACGTTCGCGTGCCAGGCCCGGCAGGCATTCGGCCGGCCGGAAACGAGGTTCCGCAGCACCGAGAGCGGTGCGTATAGGAGTATTGGATCATGGCCAAGCGTATCAAGGATTACCCCGGGTTCACGTTGATCGAGTTGCTGGTGGTCATTTCGATCATCGCGCTGTTGATC
>CAYQDV010000233.1:0-5642 GCA_964416295.1 uncultured Planctomycetaceae bacterium | reverse complement strand
GGCACGGGCAGACACGCTGCCCGTGGCACCCCGCCGCCTATTGTGTCACGGACCCGTCAGTCCGATAGTCGGACGCTCCGCGGGGCCATCCGCGTGTCGATTCGTCTGGATCAGCCGCCCGGCCTCATCCCATCGGCGCCACGCCCCGACCTTGCGACCACGCTGAAACCTGCCTTCGGCGGCCTTGGTTCCGTTTTCGTGGTATTCGGTCCAGGTGCCGTGCCGCTTATAGGTGCCGAGGCCGACGCGCTTCACATAGCCTCGGGCCTTGATTCGACCGTTCGCATAGGTCTCCGTCGCCGGAAGGACCCCGCTGACGAGCCAGAGATAACCAAACCATGCGGCGAGCACGGCCAGCGGAATGAGGACGGTCGCCTTGCGGCTCGGAGCGCGGCCGCCGGGGTTCTCTCCGGAGTCGGACACGTCTCTAACGCGCAAACCACGTCTTGATCGCGTGGACCGTGGTCTGGCGTCCAGCCTTCGCGATCGATCGGGTGAGCGGAATATCCTTGGGGCAAACCTTGACGCAGTTCTGGGCATTCCCGCAGTCGGAGACTCCGCCGAGGTCCATGAGTGCCTCCATTCTTTCAGCGGCGTTCATTCGGCCCGTGGGATGCGTGTTGAAGTACACCGCCTGTGAGATGACCGAAGCGCCAATGAAAGCGTGGTCGAACGCACTGTTCCGCCGCTGGACAAAGTCGGCGTCGCCTTCCCCCGGCAGTCGCTGGAGTTCGATCCGGGAATACTGCGGACAGGCTTCCAGACAGCAGCCACAGGTCATGCATTCGGAGAGCGGGTAGGCCTCCTCCTGGTCCCCCTGACTCTGGCGCGGGCCGGCTCCGGCGTCGTGATAGCCGTCGACCGGGATCCATCCGCGGATTCGTTGCAGTCCTCGGAACATCCGCGAACGGTCTACGAAGAGATCACGAATCACCGGGAACTTCGTCATGGGTTCGAGGACGAGTTCGCCTCCGTCTGTGGGATCGAGTTCGTCGATGAGAGCCGAACAGGCCTGCCGAACCCGGCCGTTGATGATCATCGTGCAAGCCCCGCAGACTTCCTCGAGGCAGTTGCAGTCCCACACCACCGGTGCTGTCGCGTCCTGCTGGCCGAGCGGTGTCGGGTTTCCGGCGATGGCCTGAAGGACGGAGATCACGTTCATGCCCGGTTCATGCGGGACGGCAAAACTTTGCCAGTAACGAGACGCGCCGGGCTTCTCTTGGCGCGCGATTCGAACAACGAGGGTTTTCCTGGGTTCTGACATCTGGCATGCCCTTCAAGTTGCAGAGCGATCAATTCAGTCGTGGCAACATTGTAGGGAGAATCCGCTGCCGGATCCACCGCCCGACCACGACGGGCGAGTCGGTCGAGCCTGATCCACACGGCGTGAATCCTCCTGTTTTCTCCGAGCCGTGGGCGCGTTGCTTGCCGCCGCACAGCGTGATTCAACGGCTGCGGCGCTTGCGTGTGCGTCGCTTGTCGCGGCTGCTGCGGCGGGTTTTCTGCTTGGTTTTGGCCTTGAACGTCGGCATCTGACCGCCCGCGAGGGAGGACTGGGCAAACTGCGTGCTGAATCTCATGCGGTCCATCATCGACATGCCGGCCATCTGCTTCATCATGTCTCGGGCTTGGAGGAACTGCTTGCACAGGCCGCTGACATCTTCCGGCTGGTTTCCACTTCCGCGAGCGATCCGCCGTCGGCGCGAGGCGTCGATGAGCTTCGGATTGGCACGCTCTCGGGGTGTCATCGAGTGCACGAGGGCCTTCATCCGCTTGATTTCGCCGTCGTCCATCTGCATGTCGGTTTGCCGCATCATGCCGCCGACGCCGGGGATCATCTTGAGCAGGTCTTTCATGGAACGACCGCCGGCCATCTTGTCGAGTTGCTCGATGAAATCGTCGAGCGACAGGGTGCCCTTGGCCATCTTGGCCTCGAGCTTGGCGGCCTGCTCGGTATCCACCTGTTGCTGGGCGTGCTCCACGAGCGAAACGACATCGCCCATGCCCAGGATTCGGCCGGCCATCCGATCGGGATGGAACTCCTCGAGGCGGTCGAGTTTCTCCCCGACGCCGATGAACTTGATCGGCTTGCCGGTCACGTGTTTGACGGACAGGATGGCGCCGCCGCGGGTGTCGGAATCGAATTTCGTCAGGATGACCCCGTCCAGCTCGAGCCGCTCATTGAAGTTCTTGGCGGTGTGAACGGCGTCCTGCCCCGTCATGGCGTCGAGCACCAGGTAGATCTGGTGGGGGCTGACGGTTTGCGCGATTCTGGCGACCTCATCCATCAGCTCTTCGTCGATCGACAGACGCCCGGCGGTGTCGAGTATGACCACATCCAGCAGCTTGCGGCGGGCCACGCTGACGCCGTTTCGGCAGACCTTTACGGCGTTTTGATGGCCGCGCTCCGCGTGGACGGGCACGTCGAGCTGCTGCCCCAGCACTTCGAGTTGATCGATCGCCGCCGGTCGTTTGAGGTCGGCCGCGACGAGCAGCGGCTTCTTGCCCCGGTCGCGGCAATACCGGGCGAGTTTGGCGCAGGTCGTGGTCTTGCCCGATCCCTGAAGGCCCGCCATGAGGACGATCGTAGGCGGATCGGCCACCCACGGGATCCGCGAGTCTACCGGGCCCATCAACGCGACGAGTTCGTCATGGACGATCTTGACCATGACCTGTTCGGGATGGAGGGTCTTCACGACCTCCTGGCCGATGGCCTTCTCCATCACTTGTTTCGTGAAGAATTTGACGACGTCGAGGTGGGCGTCGGCCTCGAGCAGGGCGGTGCGGACGTCGCGCATGACTTCGCGGACGTTGTCTTCCGTGATGCGTCCGTGTCCACGGATGGCGCGGAACACGTCCGTCAGTCGGTCTGAGAGTGCGTCGAACATCGGATGTCGTGCTGCTCCCCAGCGTGTGGTCGTGTGCGTCGAGACTTTCTCGTGTGCGCATTCAACATACGTTGGCCCGCCGTCGCATTCAAGCCGGACGGGTCCGCGTGCCGAGGCATGTGTCGCGTCTCGCTTCGCATCCTGCAACGCTTCGACATCAGGAAGGTCGATCGACAGGCTCGAGACGACCGCGCGGCTGCGGATCGGAATCGGCGATGCAGATCGGTGGACCCTGTGGCGTGGTGCGACGGATCGATGGCCGTCATCGATCCTCGATCCAGACTGCGCGGCGGAGGCAAGATGCGGAGATGAGGTTCGGCGGAGCCGGATCGAACGATGGGCTGCTCGGCGGATCAGCGACCCGCGCGCAGCGGCGTACGAGAATCTCCCGCGCCTCGACTCAGCGTTCTACGCTCCTCAGACTCGACCAAGTGTGGGTAATTCTACCCACTCGAACCCAATGAGCCGGCCCGGAATCAAGGGATTTGCGGCTGTTCGGCGGCATCTTCATGCTGTGAAACGACTTGTGAAGGCGTCCGAGTTGTGTTCTGTAACTCATTCAAACACAGTATGTTACGTTCGGATGTCGCGCTCGGGCGTGCACTTGCTCTCTGGTTGACAGCCCGCGACCCTCGTGCTAGAGTTTCCCAAGTCGTCGAACGTTTCCGCGCAAGCTCGACGCAAGCACTGAGGCGAATCGCCAAAGGTATGGCTGTTTTCAGCCGTGGCGCTCCTCCGGGTCGGAACTTGTTCCGGTCCGGAGGGTTTTTCTTGCGCGCATCGACGCCCGGCCGGCGGAAGACCGATGGCTGCGCGTTACGATTCGGTACCGTCATGGATCCGACAAGGGTGGAGCGCGGTATCTTCGTGACGCGGTTGGTCGACCGCCGACGTCTGTGTCGAGAGCACTTCGAGATCACGTTGTCCGTGGAGAACTTTCCCTCCGCGCGACCGGGCCAGTTCATTCAAGTGTTGTGTCGGCCGCCCGACGCGCCGCACACAGCGGAGCTTGGCGGTAGGTTCCTACGCCGTCCGTTCAGCATTGCAGGACTGACGCGGTCCGGGCACGAGATCCGGCTCGAAATCGTCGGGCGCGTTGTCGGATCAGGGACCACGTGGCTGAGCGAGCGCTCGGTCGGTGCGGCCGTTGGCGTCCTAGGCCCGCTGGGGCGGCCGTTTTCCACGCCCGCTGAGCGGTCTTCAGCGATTCTGATCGCCGGCGGCGTGGGCATTCCGCCGATCCGCTGGCTGGCGGAGTATTTTCGCGCATGTGAGATTGATTGCGTGACGATCGTGGGTGCGAGGACGCGTGACCTACTGCCCGTCACCTTGGTCGGCGTTCCATCGACAAATGGCACACCGGTCATGTGCGTGGACGCGTTCGCACGGCACGACATCCGCACGACCGTGACGACCGACGACGGCAGTTGCGGTCTTCGGGGACGGACGACCGACGCGCTGGCCGGTTTATTCAAGAAACGCTCGTTGCCGGACGGAATTCGCGTCGCTGCGTGCGGTCCGCCCGCGATGTTGCGGGCCGTGGGGCGCATGTGTATTGAGCGCGGCGTTTCGTGCGAGCTGGCGCTGGAACGTGTGATGGGTTGCGGGATGGGAACATGCCAGTCATGTGTCGTTCGGGTCAAGGACGCCTCGGCAGAAGCGGGCTGGCGATATGCGCTCTGCTGCCGTGAGGGACCGATCTTTGAAGCTCGCCAACTCTCTTGGGCGTGATGGACGGTCTTTTGTGCCGTTTTCGAGGGAGAAAAGACTCTCGGTCGCCGTACCGAGGCGAGTCGGCCGCCGCTCGCAGATGTGCAGAGCGCGTGGGGTGGAAACGGCGATGCGTGTGTCATCTTGGTGGTCGAGGGACCGTCAATCAACAAGATCGAGGATTTCGAGCGGGTCGTTGACGAGCCGATCGGGTTCGGCGGCCCTCAATTCTTGCTCCGTTCGGAATCCCCACGTGACGGCGACGGCGCGCATGCCGGCATGGCGTGCGGTCAGGATGTCGACGGCCGAGTCGCCAACGACGTAGATGGATTCGGGCGGCGTCTCGAGCGTCTCGCTGATTTGCAGCGCGACTTGAGGCGAGGGTTTCTTGTCCTGTTCGTTGCGGCAACCACAGATCTCTTGAAAGAACGGACTCAGTCCCAACTCGCGCATGACCTGCACGGTCAAGCCGTGCGGTTTGTTTGAGAGCACCGCCAACGGGACTCGGCGCTCTCGCAGTAAGTCCAGCATCTTCAATATGTTGGGAAAAGGCTGCGTATGCACGACGCAGTGGGTTCTGTAGTGTGTCGCGGTCTGTTCGATCAGTCGGAGGACCGCCGGTTCGTCCGTGTTCGGGAGCGCGCGACGGCAGAGCATCGGAAGGCCGTCACCGATCCACGATCGAACGCGATGACGATCAACATGGGGTTGTTGCAGGTGGCGCAGCGCGCGGTTGAGCGCGGTCGTGATGTCGCGAAGCGAGTCGACGAGCGTGCCGTCAAGATCAAAGATGAGCGCTTTCATGTCGTTCCTCTTGCGTGCCGAAACGTAACCAAAGCGCAGTTTCGATCATGAAAGGCCGCGCATCAACCGACAAACAAATTATGCCGTGTGGCGGAGAATTGTGTTGACAAGCTCGGAGACGGGCCTAGACTTTATTCCGAAAGTGCGTTGTCAATAGAAGGGAGGTGATGCTCTATGGCGAAACGCAAGAAGAAGGCCACCAAGAAGAAGGCCAAGAAGAAGGCCACCAAGAAGAAGGCC
>CAYQDV010000232.1:0-5655 GCA_964416295.1 uncultured Planctomycetaceae bacterium | reverse complement strand
TCCAAGCGTGTCGAATGGGGCCTCTATCAGATTCTGTGGTCGCGGTCCTACGCGGAGGAGCTGCGCCGGGAAGTCGCCCGGTTTGCCTCCCGGCCGGACTATGTGATGTTCTTTCGCGACCTGGGCCGGCCGTTTCCCCGCAAGGCCGTCGACGCCATCCACGCGGTCGGCGCCACGCCCATGGTGTCGCTCGAGTTGTGGCGCTGGCACGGCGGAAACAAGGACTCGTATCTGCCCGCGATCATCCGCGGCGACTATGACGCCTTTTTCCGCGACTGGGCCCGCGCAGCCCGCACCGACGGCCGGCGCGTCCTGTTGCGATTCGGGTTCGAGTTCAACGGCAACTGGTTCACATGGTCACTCGATCCCAGCGGTTTCGTTGCCGCGTGGCGCCACGCCCGGAAGATCTTCCGCCGCGAGAAAGCCGACAACGTCGAATGGGTCTGGTCACCGAACGCGGCCAACTGCCCCGATACGCCGGACAACGACATGCACCGTTACTATCCCGGAGACACGCATGTCGACTGGATCTCTCTCGACGGCTACAACTTCGGCGAACATCACGATCGGTGGCATCACTGGCAGTCGTTCGACGAGGTCTTCGGCAAGCCCCTGCGCGAATTCAAGAAACGCTATCCCTCCAAACCGGTCATCCTCTCCGAATTCGGCTGCGCCCCCGGCAAGGACCGGCAACGGCCGCAGTGGATCCGCACAGCCCACGCCGCCCTCGTGCATTACCCCCAGGTCCGAGCGGCCATCTGGTTCAACTTCAACAAGCACCGCGAGGGTGAGCCGAACTGGCGCATCGACGTCACGGCGGAGTCGCTCCGCGCGTTCAACGAGACCTTCGCCCGTCCCACCGCCCCGTGAGCAATCCTCGACTCCCGAATGAAGGATCCGCCGCGCGGAGTCCTCATGCCAGCATCCTTCCACGTCCGATATACCTCACGCGAGCCTCTGTGAGTTCGGAGTACCCCATGATGAAGATCGTCCGAGTTGTCTTGAAGACCGTCCTGATTCTGTCCGTCTCTGGCTGCGGCGTGCTCGACAGTCTGCTCCTCCGACCTTCGCCCAACATCCGGCTGACGCCGGACGACTTCGGATTCAAGGCCGACGCCCTCAAGCTGCCGACGCCCGACGGCGGCGAGATCAGCATCTGGCACGTTCATGCCTCAGGCGAACGCAAAGGCACCCTGGTCGTCATCCCCGGTAACGACGCCAACAAGAGCCGCTACACCGCTGCCCTGCCGATCTTCGCGGAGACCGGCTGGGATGTGATCCTCATGGACTACCCGGGCTTTGGCGAAAGCACCGGCATGGCTTCGCTCGACGGCGTGATGGCCAGCGCCCGCGTCGTGATGGAGCACGCCATCGCCCAGGATGACGTCGTGGTTGGATATGGCATCAGCCTTGGAACCCCCGTATTGGCCAAGGTCGCTGCCGACATCGACCTGTCGGCCTGCGTCTTTGAAAGCACGATCAACATCTGGAACGAACCGTCGCTGTTTCTCGCGGCGCACGGCCTGCCATCTCCGCTTGCCGCGGTCGGCGACGCGATCGCCGCGATCGGTACATCCCCCGATTGGGACATCAAGCATTGGATCACGCTGGTTACCGAACCCAAACTGTTCCTCCACTCGCCGGACGACAACGTCACACCGTTCGCCGGCGCCTGGGAGGTCTTCCAACTGTCCCCGCAGCCCAAGCACCTCTTCGCCACACAGGGCGAACATGCAACACAGGTCTTCCTCGACCCGGTACTCTATCGCAACGTCGTCAACGGCTGGCTCGACGGCGTCCTGAACCGCGACCCCGCGCTGGCCGAACAGTTCCAACAGATACTCCAAGACGAAACACAGGCCGCTTGGGCGCAGTTGGACCTCTGACGCGTCTGGCACAGAGGCTCCGGCCGTATTCTCCGTACCTGCGGGACGGCTCATCGCGCAGCCACGACTCGCGCGAGCAGAGCGTCGGGTGCATATCGGACAGGCCGGCAGACACAGGTGGGTCGATTTCCGCCCGCTGGCGACCGATATCTCGCGCTGCCGGCGACCCATACCCCGTCGGGAGCCTCGGCATCGGCGTCGGGTGGGGCTTGCAAGAGATGAAGATTCCCGGTAGATTGGAGGCGTGGAGCCTTGGCTTTCCGCCCGGGTTTTTGGACGGTCGCATCATCGCGACCGATGCGCAGAGGCGCCTTTTGATGCTTACGCTGGTCACGTTCAAGAAAAACGGCACTCGCAAAGAGATCCCGCTGGAGCCGGGCGACTATACGGTCGGCCGCAATTCGGGCGCTGACCTCCGCATCCCCGTCGACCGCGTGTCGCGGTCACATTGCCTGCTCGCGATCAACGGAAACTCGGTGACCCTGCGCGACCTCGGCAGCAGCAACGGGACGTTCGTCAACGACAAACGAATCACCGAAGTCGCCCTCCACGCCGGAGACGAGATCACGGTCGGCCCGGTGACGTTCGTCGTTCAGATCGACGGTCAGCCCGAGAACATCCGTCCCTCCAGGCCGGAACCCGCATCCGCACAGGCGCCGACGAAGCCGTCGGCAGACTCCAAGACACACGTCGACGACGATCTGGACCTGGACGATCTCAGCGACCTCGATATCGACGACCTGAGTGACCTCGACCTGACCGATGTCGACAAGACCGGCGACATCGATGATGCCGCTCTCGAGTTTCTCCAGGACGACGACTCCGAGGACGACCTGACCGGCAACGCATCCTGACTCGCCCGCCCGATCACCCCACCCACTGCCGCAATGCAAGATGCAGCCGCCGAGACAGCGGCCGTTCGCGATCAAGTGTGCGGCGGTCACGCCGGTCTCGATTGGGGTTGATCCAAAGACCGACCCCATTCCCGGTGCAACCCATTTTCGGACGCGATTGAGATTTCCGCGCGATCGGCCGGTCGACTTCAAGGACGTGTCGCGGTGCGACGATGTTACAGACCGTGAGCGCTCACACGAGCCTGCTCGGGGACCTGATCGGTCTCGTCCGATGGCGATGCGAGCAGCAGGAGGTCTTCACATGGCCGATGAAACCAATGATCCGCAGGGTACGAGCGCCGAGGCCATGTTCTCCGAGATGCTGGCGGAGTCTCCGGAGATCCAGCGCGTCGTCGACGAGTTCATCTGCACCCTGCCCGTCCGCCTGACCGCCATTCAGGAAGCGCTCCGCGACGATTCCTATGACCAAGTGGCCTCGCTGGCCCATCAACTCCAAGTCTCGGGACACGCAAGCGGCTGTCCGTCGGTTAGCGAGCAGGCCGGAGATATCGAGCGGGCCGCCCACGACCACGCCATCGACGCGCTGACCGACAAGCTGGCCGAGATGAAGGCACTGATCGAGCAGCTCCGCGGCCACCTCCCGCACACGGACTGATTCTCCTGTCACACGGACCGCCCTGTTCCGCTCTGGCGGCGGCCCCCTAAAAGATTCGCCCCGTCGGGGACGGGGCGATTGACGATCGACCTCTGGGCAGTGTCGACCGTAAGGAGGGAACGAGGAGGTCTGCATGATTCTCTTCGCACCCCCTATAACTCCGGGTGGCCCCCATTTATTCCCGGAACTGCATTTTTTTGGGGCCGATCTCGAAAGCGGGGCCATGATGGGGCCTGCCGGCGTGCCAGATTGGCCACGATCGGCTAAAATGGCCGTCCACGGCCGCCGTGCGACCTGCTAACCGGGAGTGCCCCCTGATGCTTGAAACCGGCCATTCCGAACAACTGGCCCACGCCAACCTGCTGATCATCGAGATCGGCAATTCTCACGTCAGCGTGGCGACCTCCATTGCGGCGGAGGTACGAACCCACCTGAGATTCTCTCCCGACCGGCTCGACGACGTGGCCGGGGCCGCGCAGCAGTCATGGCAGGCCCTTCCGGACGACCACGTAAAATCCACGGCGGTCTGCTCGGTCGTGCCTTCGCTTCTGGATGCCGTTCGGAACAGTCTGGTCGATCGGCTCGACGCCCCGCTTCGTGTGATCGGCGACGACCTGCACCGCCCGCTGTCGCTGGCCGTCGAGGCCCCCGAAAAGGTCGGAATCGACCGGGTCTGCTCGGCTGCAGCGGCCTACGACGTCATCCGGAAGGCGTGCGTCGTCGCGGGATTTGGAACGGCCATCACCGTCGATTGTGTCAACGATGAGGGTGTGTTCATGGGGGGGGCGATCCTGCCCGGCCTCCAGCTCCAGGCCCAGTCGCTCCATGAGGGCACCGCGACGCTGCCTTGCGTCGCGGCGGACGCGGCGGACACCCCCTTCGGCACGACGACCGAACAGGCCATTCGTGCCGGAATCGTCTACGGGGTCGTCGGGGCGTTACGGGAGATCACGGAGCGATTTGCCGGCGAGCTGAAGGCCTGGCCGCAGCTCGTGGCGACCGGCGGGCAGGCGGAGCTGATCCGCGGATATTGTGATTTCATCGACAGCGTCGTGCCGGACCTCTGTATCCGCGGCATCGCCCTCGCGCACCGCAGACATTTCGCGCCGATCGAAGCCACATGAACGCTTCCGGCCTCACGCGGGCCGCCCTGCTGACGCCCTTGGCGCCCGGCGCGATTGCCGTCATCCGGATCGCCGGACCCCGTACCGACACGATATGCTCCGCGATGTTGTGGCGGATCCATGACGATCGGTCACCGCAGTGGGTCGATCGGCGACCCCAGCTCGTTCGAATCGTCGAGCGTGGAGTGCCGATGGATGAGGCCGTTGCCGTCCGGATCGGTGGCGGCGATGAGGCCTTTGCCGAGTTGAACACGCACGGTGGGGTGCGGATCGTGCAGCGCGTGCTGCTGCTGCTGGAACGTCACGGAGCGCGTGTCGTGCCGGCCGAGGACATGATCTCCGCATGGCCGGCTTGCGATCCGGTCCGGCGCGACGTCGATCGAATGTTGCTACACACGTCGAGTCGTCGACTGACACGGTGGCTCCTGGCACAGCGGATTCTCCTTCCACTGTATCTGGATCGTCGGTGCTCCCTGGCTCCCTCCGAAGTTGCGGCGTTCCGGCGGCGGAGCGAGGTTGCCGGTCGCCTGATGGCCGGCCTCCGCATCGCGATCATCGGTCCGCCGAACGCCGGAAAGAGCACGCTGGCCAACCGCCTCATCGGCCGTGACCGCGTCATCGCCTCGGATGCGCCGGGTACGACGCGCGACTGGATCTCCGAAACGGCACTGATCCGGGGATGGCCGGTCACGTTGACTGACACGGCGGGAATCCGTGCCACGGAGTGCTCCGTCGAGGCCGAAGCCGTCCGCCGCGGTCGCGAGCAAGCCGTTCTCGCCGATCTGACGGTGGTCCTGTTGGACGGGACGGTCTCGGCGGACGCCTCGTCGCGGTGGCTCGGGTCCGCCCCGGCGAAGGCCCTCCTCGATCGGCCCTGCATCGTCGCCGTGAACAAGACGGATGTGATGAACGAGCCATGCGGCACCGCGGACCAGGGATCGACGGTATCCGGAACCGTTGCCGCTTCCCGCTCCGCCATCCGCATCTCGGCCCTGACCGGCGACGGGATCGACGTGCTGGAAGCACGGGTGGAAGCGGCCCTCGGGCTCGACGTGCTCGACCCGTCTCTGCCGACCGCGTTCCTGCCTCATCACCTCACTGTGCCGTGATCCGGATGCGACGGATCAGGGCTTGTC
>CAYQDV010000231.1:0-5681 GCA_964416295.1 uncultured Planctomycetaceae bacterium | reverse complement strand
CCTTCGGTGACCCGCAGTTCGCAGGTCCAGCGGTTCCCGTATGCGGGGGCCCCGGCGCCAAGAAACAACTCGTAGATCGTGCCGTCGTTCTCGTTCAGGATGTAGACGGTGTTGTCGTCCGGCGGCGTCAAGCTGTTCTTGGACTCCCGAACCGCGTCATGCCTCGTAGCCGCCTTGTCGGCGAAGCCGCCGCGCATGGACCGGTTCGGCCGGAGGCACGGCCACGCGAGCGTGGCCGTGGCACGCGCGGCCGCGTCGCAAACCTGACGCGGTCGCGAAAAACCGCGATTTGAAGCCACTTCCAACCCGCTTCAAATCGCAGTCGAATCCGGTTCTCTTTCGGCCGCTCTGAGGCCGAGCGCCGTATGTACGCTCCAGCCCCATCGTCACGTTTTGGTCCGTTTCGTCATCTTCAGCGCGCACTTACGACCATGCCGGCTGCGGTCGGTGGGAAGTCAGTCCCCACTCCCGCCACGGGGTTCACGCACGCAGTCCCCACCTTGTCGGACCTCCGGTCGCAACCACTCGACAACTCGAGGCCAAGGGACCCGGTGTACCGAGCGCAACGCCTTGTCTGTGGGACAGTTACAGAGGGATCCGTCGAATGGGATCGGCAACCGCGAATCCGCTGGCACACCGGTTGCTCTTCTCACCCACTGACGTCACGGCGATTCGACAGACCCACGTCGAGACCCTGACGGTTGAAGAAGTTCCCCGGGCGGCTCGCCGGTTTTCGCCGCCCGGTTCACAAACGTGCCAGGCCCAGAAATGGGTCGGTTGTGTAGCGGGCGGGTCCGAGTGCGAGGCGGACCCGCCCATTTTTTGTCGACATCCGTCGCTCGGCAGGTCGCTCGGCACGAAGCGGGGGCCGCGATTCGCTATCCCGGCGTCGCCCGAAAGATGCGTGCGCTGACGCCCTCCGGTCCGACTTCGACGGTGACGGTCCGCCCGCATCGGGGGCACCGCCCCGCGTACTGGGCGACATCCGGGCGCCGGTAGATGCGCGTGTAGCAATTGCAGCATTCGAAGTGCACGCCGATCCACGGTCGAACGTGGTCGCCCGAATCGGCGCGGCCGGACTCGCCGCCGTCGCAAATCGTGATGTCGAGGTGCCGTCCGGCCATATCCGTCCTATCGGCGGACCCCGTCGCGAAGTCCAATCGCCCGGTCGATCCGAGGTGCTCGATCCGCGGCCGAAACGGACGGGGGCTTCACATCAGCGTGTCCCGGGGTAGGATAGGAGCGGAAAGGGTGGCGATCTGGCGCCGCGCCCGGCGCCCGGAGCATGACATGGCGGACAACGCGAAGGTCCGATTGGCCGGCTCGATCCTCGCCGGCGACCTGTTGAATCTCGGCGAGGCGATCCGGACCTGCGAGCAGGCCGGCGCCGACCTCCTGCAACTCGATGTGGCCGACGGCCATTTTGTGCCGACGATCAGCTTCGGCGAGGAAGTGGTCCGGCAGACCTGCCGGATTGCAAAGACTCCTGTCGAGGTTCACCTGATGGTCAGCCGGCCGGAGGACTGGGTCGATCGGATGGCCGGCTTCGGCCTGGTGCGGATGCTGTTTCACATCGAGGCCAGCCACCGGGCCATGGGACTGGTCCAGACGATCGCCGCCGCCGGCATGAAACCCGGCGTTGCCGTCAATCCCGAAACGCCCGTCATCGCCGTCGCGCCGATGGTGCCCTACCTCGACAACGTCTGCCTGATGGGCATCGCCCCGGGCTTCGCCGGACAGAAGATGCTCGACTCGACGTTCGTCCGCATCACCAAGCTGCGGCAGGTCATCGAGAACGCGAGGGCCGCCACCACCATCACGGTCGACGGCGGCGTCAAGGCCGACAACGCCCGTCGCCTGGTGGAGGCCGGTGCCGACGTCCTCGTCGTCTCATCGGGCATCTTCGCCCACCCGCGCCCGCTGGACAGTCTAGCGGAAATCCGCCGAGCCGTGGCCGGCGGCCAGAACGCAGACTGATCGCAGATCGCTCCGTGCGTGCCAAATTGACAGTCGATGCAGCGACTCGCGTCGCCAACCTGCCATCGACGGATTCGCAATCTCCATGAGGTGGATGCGTCCCCTGCTCCTCACTCTTCCGTAACTCCATATGACAGAACGCATTACATTCGAACAAGCCGTGTTGCCCACATGCTCATCGATTGGCACGACGCTTGCAAGCCCGCGTTTGCGGACGGCGCGACGGCCGTGCAAGGTGTCCGCTGATATGACGGGATTCCAGTCCATGGCCCTATCCATGAATTCGACGCCGCTGACCGTGATGATTGCGCGAGCGGTCGGCTGTTCGTGGGCTGAGGAGGCGGCCGCCTCGCTTGCCCGCCTGCCGGTCCAGGTCCGGTGGTCCGGCAGCAGCGATGAGGCCTTGGGAATGGCGACGGGCGGAAACGTCCATCTCGGCGTGGTGGACGACGGCCTGCCCGCCGGCGGCGGGTTGGATTTCGTCCGCCGGATACGCCGGATCGGCCTGGACCTGCCCTGCCTGCTGGTCTGCGACCAGCCAAGCCAACGTGAGTTGCAGGACGCCCTCGGCCTGCAGGTGTACAGCGTGCTTCGTGCCGGGTCGTGTCGGCGTTCGATCGCGGACATCGTCGTACAGATCGGGCGTCAGGTATACCACTTGGAATGGCCGGCTCAGGAAAGTGTCAACTGATGGGTTGCCGAACAGGTGGTCTGATTCGGCTTTCAGAACAAGAAGGAGCCAGGAAATGGCGGTGACAAAGATCAAGGTGAGGCCCCTGGGTGACAAGGTGCTGGTCAAGCGCATCGAAGCCGATGCCATGACGACCGGAGGAATCATCCTGCCCGAGTCCGCAAAGGAAAAGCCCAAGCGCGGGCGCGTGCAGGCCGTCGGGGATGGTAAACTGCTCGATACCGGCGAGCGCTCGAAGCCGCAGCTCAAGAAAGGTGACGAGGTTCTGTTCACCAGTTACGCCGGCACCGAACTCAAGATCAACGGCGAAGAAGTGTTGATCATGGACGAATCCGACATCCTCGCCACGATCGACTGACTGCTTCGGAAGGCTTATGCAAGCGGACCTCTTCCATGCGGCCCTTGACGAGTCGCTCAAGTTCGGGCCGCGGGCGCGGCTTGTGCTGACGTTTCCCGGAAACGAGGACACGCTGCACATCCATCCGCTGACATACAACCGGATCGGAGCCGATGGGTTCAGAATCGAGATCCGCGTCTCGCAGTACGACGATGTCGAGGTCGTCGATGACGTTGTGTTCGTCAACGCGGACGTGATTGAAACTGTGGAGCTACAGGTCAAGCAAACCGGCGTCGTCTGGAAGGACGAACCCTACGCCGGCATGGGCGATGAGCCCGACTGACACACGCCCGGCCAACCGCCTCGCGCGACGCCGGGGTTGTCGGCGATGCGAACAACAAGACACGGAGATTTGAGCGATGGCAGCGAAAAAGATTGCGTTTGATATGGAAGCCCGGGAGGCGATTCGCTCGGGCGTGAACCAACTCGCCCGAGCCGTGAAGAGCACGCTCGGTCCCTGCGGCCGAAACGTCGTGCTGGAAAAATCCTTCGGCTCTCCGACGGTGACCAAGGACGGCGTCACGGTTGCGAAGGAGATCGAACTGGAGGACGCCTACGAGAACATGGGCGCCCAGATGGTGAAGGAGGTCGCCAGCAAGACCTCGACCGACGCCGGCGACGGCACGACCACCGCCACGGTCTTCGTCGAGTCGATCTTCAACGAGGGCCTGAAAAACGTCACGGCCGGCGCGGCTGCGATGGAACTGAAACGTGGCATCACCGCGGGCGTGGCGGCCATCGTCGCCGAGTACGAGCGGATGAGTCGGCCCGTCAAGGAGTCGAAGCAGATCGCCCAGGTCGGCACCTGTGCCGCCAACCATGACGCCGAAATCGGCAAGAAGATCGCCGAGGCCATGGACAAGGTTGGCAAAGACGGCGTCATCTCGGTCGAGGAGGGTCAGACGCTGGACACCCTCGTGGAGCTGGTCGAGGGAATGCAGTTTGACAAGGGCTTCCTGTCGCCCCACTTCGTGACCAACCCCGAAGACATGGAGGTTCGGCTCGACAAGCCCTACATCCTCATCCACGAAAAGAAGCTGTCAAACATCAAGGACCTGATCCCGCTCCTGGAGAAGTGCGCCAAGGCGGGCCGGCCGTTGCTGATCGTCGCCGAGGACATCGAGGGCGAGGCCTTGGCCACGCTCGTGGTGAACAAGCTCCGCGGCACGCTCCAGTGCTGTGCGGTCAAGGCCCCCGGCTTCGGCGACCGGCGCAAGGCGATGCTCGAGGATATGGCCACCATGACCGGTGGCCGGCCCATCTTTGAGGACCTCGGCATCAGCATCGAGTCCATCGACCTGAAGGACCTCGGCCAGGCCAAGCGCGTGGTGATCGACAAGGAGAACACCACGATCATTCAAGGCGCCGGCAGTACGAGCGACATCAAGGGCCGGATCGAGCAGATCAAGAACGAGATTTCGAAGTCGACCAGCGACTACGACAAGGAGAAGCTCGAGGAGCGTCTGGCCAAGCTCTCCGGCGGCGTCGCGCAGATCAAGGTCGGCGCTGCCACCGAGGTCGAGATGAAGGAAAAGAAGGCCCGCGTCGAAGACGCCCTCCACGCCTGCCGCGCCGCGGTGGAAGAGGGCATCCTGCCCGGCGGCGGCGTCGCGCCCCTGCGGGCCTTGGCGAACGTTCTGGACAAGGAAGAGAAGAAGCTCCGTGGCGACCAGAAGACCGGAGTCGACATCGTCCGCCGTGCCCTGTGGGCGCCGGTCAAGTGCATCGCCGCGAACGCCGGCGTCGATGGATCGATCGTGGCTCAGAAGGTCTTCGAGTCCAAGAACCCCAACTTCGGCTACAACGCCCTCAATGGCCAGTACGGCAACATGATCGAGATGGGCGTACTGGTGCCGGCCAAGGTCGAGCGGATCGCCCTCCAGAACGCCGCCTCGGTCGCCACGCTCCTGCTGACGACCGACGCGCTCGTCAGCGAGATCAAGGAAGACAAGAAGACGCCGCCCATGCCCGGCGGCGGCATGGGCATGTAAGGCCGGCCCGTGTGGGACAGGCTAATAGGTGTGGGACAGGCTAATAGCCTGTCCCACACCAACCTTGGGCGGCCTCCCTTTTGCCGAAAACTTACAGCTCCACGCCGGCGAGCCCGAAACCAGGAGACGCGACCGATGACCTCGAAAGACTTGCTTGTCAGTCAGATGGACGCCAGCCGGTGGCTGTTCGAACAATTCACCCGGGACTTCAGCAACGAGGACGCGGCCTTTCAGCCATTTGAAGGCGGCAACCACCTCAACTGGATGCTCGTCCATCTCGCGACGACCGCAGATTGGGTGATCAGCCTCCTCGGCAGCACGCCGAAGAAGCTCTCCGACGACCTGCACAAGAACTATGGCGGCGGCTCGCAGTGCCGCGCCGACGACGGGATGACGCGGGCCGAGGCCTGGAAGATCTTTAGCGAAACGCACACCCGGGCCGTCGACTTTGTCAAAAACTTCGACGACGCCCGTCTCGACGACACCGCGCCGCCCGACGTCCCGCCGATCTGCCAGAAAGTCGGCCATGTGCTCGGCCTGCTCGGCACGCACCCGTTCTGGCACTTCGGACAACTGTCTGTAAACCGGCGCATGCTCAAGAAGCCGCCCGCGTTCGGCGCGTAGC
>CAYQDV010000230.1:4169-5685 GCA_964416295.1 uncultured Planctomycetaceae bacterium | reverse complement strand
CCCTCCCGTGCGCCGGCAGCCTCCCCCTCCCGCTGGGCAGCCCGCAGATTCAGTGTTGACGGTTCACTAGATTCGGCAGGCCACGCGCGACCGGCATACCGCGCCCGAGCCGCCTGTGGTGCGAAGACGGTCCGCAGGTACAATCCGCACCGCACATGCCTCGACGCGGGAAACACACGATTGGATCGCTGCGGATTCCGCTCTCGCCGTGCGACTACCATTTTCTGGTCATTCAGCGCGGCCTCGCCCGGCGCGACGCCTCCCGCGAAGTCTCATTCATCACATTGGACCTCGATGGGCAGCCCCATCCGGAGCAACTGCAAACGGCCTTCGGCCGTGTCCTGGCAGCTCATCCGGCGACACGGGGGCGGATTCGTTATTCGCGGCTTCTCGGGCGGCCGTACTGGCGCGTCGAGCCTGACGACAGCCGTCTGAACAACGCGTACTCTCACCACGATCTGAGCGCGGCCTCCGACGCGGACACGCAGGTCCATGCACGGATCGAACGGGCGATTAATACGCCTTGGGATTTCGGGCGTCCCCCGCTGGTCCGAATCGACCACTTCGATCTGCCGGGGCACCGATCGCGCCTCTGCCTCCAATGGCCGCACGGACTCATGGACGCGGAGGGCGCCCACCGCTTCCTGCGGGAGATGACGCGACTGGACCGGACACCCGACTCACCGCGACCGGCCGATCTGCTCGACCCGTGCCGCCTGCCGAACCCGCTCGCCGGCATTTCATGGCCGGAACGATGGCGGCTCTTTCGGGCGGGACTGCGCGAGCAGTCGGCGCTGACCAAGACACCGACGACGCCCCTGCCGACGGGTACGCTGAATGAACAGCGTCCTCACCGTTTTCTCACGCGCCTCGGGTCGCTCGAACAATCCGAGAAGATTCGCGCGAACGCCAAACGGCTGACGCCGCCCGGAGCGGGGTTGTATGTGCGTTACCTTGCGGCGTGCACGCTGCGTGCGCTCAGGCGGCTCTACCACAATCACGGCGTGGACAGCGAGAACTACCTGATCGCCTATCCCATGCGCATCCGCACCGTCGGCACCAGCCGGCCGCTGACGGGCAACTACATCGTCGCCCCGACACTCGCCGCCAAGTCGTCACAGATCGAGGATCGCGCGAGCCTGTCCGACCACATCCTCCGACAGGTCGAAGCATTCCGATCGCGGCGCGTCGATATCAAGCAGTGGGCCGTGTTGTGGATGGCGGGCAAGCTGCGTCCCGGCATGTACCATCGCGTCATGCGAGGGCCGATCGGACGTGTGTCGATCCTGTCCGGTTTCGCCTACTACCAGGCCGATGCCGATCCCGACTGGACGGACCTGGCCGGCGCGAAGATCACCGGGTTTCGAATGGGCGGTCTGGTCCGGTTCGCGCCGGGATGGAACGTTGTCTTCTGCCGGTATCGCGACCGGTTCATGTTGAACCTCTCCTGGGTCGACGGCCGTCACGACGCGTTGACGGCCCGTGAATACGCGGACCGAATCGAAGCCGAGGTGCT
>CAYQDV010000230.1:0-4069 GCA_964416295.1 uncultured Planctomycetaceae bacterium | reverse complement strand
CGCCGCGCGCTTCAAGGCGCTGTGGCTCGGCGGACCGCTCCTGCTCTATAGCTGGACGCTGACCGGCCCGTTCCTGAGCGACGACATGCATCTGATCCTCAAGGCCGAGCGGTATCTTCGAGGCGAGTCCGACACGCTGGAGTTGTACCGTCTGGCCAAGTCGGACGAGCAGTGGCGGGCGCTGCGCGACAGCGGCACCTGTCCCTGGTGGCTGCCCGACACCGGCCGGCTCGATTTCCTGCGACCCGTCACCACGCTTTCGTTTTTTATCGACGTGCGACTCTTTGGCCGAAACCCACTGGGCTATCGCCTGATGAGTCTCGGCGTCTTCGCGATCGCGCTGGTGTGTGTCCACTGGCTCTTCCGCCAGGCCACCGACGACCCCGTGCGGCCCGGCGTGGCCGCGTTGTTCTTCGGCATCGCCCAGACCGTCGCCCCTCCGGTCACCTGGCCGGCGAACCGTCAGGACCTGTTCGTCGTCATCGGGACGTCCCTTGCCGCCGGCGCCTATTGGGCGTCGATCCGCCGGCCGGGATTCAAGTGGATCGTGCTCGCGGCGGTCGCCTTCGCCTTCGCCCTGTTTTCCAAGGAAGTGGCCGTGGCTCTTGCCGGCATCGTCGCCCTTCACGAAGTCTTTCGCCGCCGAGCCGCGTCGGCGCGCTGGAGCAGACCGGTCCCGATGATCATCGCCGCGCTGTTCGTCGCCATGACGCTTGCTTTCCTCAGCTATTACGTCTCGTCAAGACCGTGGGTGCTGGAGCTCGCGGGTCGCGACGGCCTCCCGACACAACTCGGCACGCGCTTACCCCTGTCGCTGCTTCTCTACGCCGCGGTCTGGTGCCTCGGTTTTCCCATCGACATCCTCTTCGGCGCCAGCTCTGCGCAGAGCTGGACGGTCGCCACCGCAGCAGGCCTTTTGCTGCTGATCACACTCCGCTACATGCGCAGGTCCATTCGCGGTGACCGGGCTGCGTTGTTCTTCGCGCTGTGGGCCATCCTCTTCATCCTGCCGGGCCTGCGTGCCCTGACCGCGAGCAGCCGCACGCTCTGCACCGCCACCGTCGGCTGGGCGTATCTGCTCGTCGGCCTCATCGTCCCATGCCGCGAGGAGGACGTCGTCGTTCCGCAGTTTCTGCGACACCTCCTCTTCGCAACCAACGGCACCGTCAGCATCGGATGCGTCATCGGCACCGTGCTGGTCATGAATCATGCGGAGACCGCCGCGCGGACACACCTCACCGAAACCGTCTCTCGTCTTGATACTCCCCTGAAGAGAGATGACACCCTCATCATCGCGCAGGCCCCTTCCGCCCTCGATATCACGTGTGGCCGCGACCGGCTGGAGTTCTTGACCGGAAAGCGTGACGTGTCGCTCATCTATATGTTGCCGCCGAGCATCGACGCCGACGTGCGGCCGGTCGACGACCACACCCTCCTCGTCGAATCCCGTCGCGGCGGCCTGTTTCAAGCCCCGCTTCATCGGCTGACCCTCGGGCCGAACTGGACTCCCGCCGTCGGACGGACCTTCGTCCGGCCGGCCTTCACCGCCCGGATCACCGATCTGTCAGCGGAGGGTGCCGTCAGGACCATGACCTTCCGTTTCCGCGAATCACTGGATTCGCCTCGACTGCACTTTGATCCTGATTTGTCAGATGCTCCTCATCGGCGAGCCGCCGTCCCATGACACGCCGAATCGCGCTCAACCCGTGCGACTGCCTGATCTACGGCCACCATAAATACATCCGGCGCCGCCGCGCCGGCGGCAACATTCCGTACATGAACGTGGAGCTTGACGGCCCGCTCGACCCCACGGACATGAAGGCGGCACTAACCGGCGTGTTCTTGCGCCACCCGGCGGTCATGGCCCCTCTGTGTTCCTCGCCGGCGCGCATTCGGCCCTTCTGGCGGCTGCCGCCGGCGGGCTCAAGCCACGCCGAGCGCGCCGCCGATCAGGCCTATGTTCTTGACGACCTGACCGAAATCGCCGACTGGCAGGAACAGCTCGACCAGCGGTGGCATGCGCGATGCGGACCCGACTGGGATCTGCGGCGCGGCCCACAGGTGCGTCTTGAACACTACGCTCTGCCCGGCGGCAGAACGCGACTCTGCCTGCGCTGGCCGCACTGTCTGATGGACGCCTTCGGGGCACAATGGTTCCTGACGGAAATCGGCCGTGCCGCCGCCGACCTCGCCAAAGTCATGCCGCTGGGCACACCGGTCCTGCCCGACGCTCTCCTTCCAGACGATCAGGACGTGAATGTCCTTGCGGGACGCGGCTTCACCGAGCGCTGCCGGCTCATGCGACGCAGTTGGGCCGTCGGCTCGTGGGCGTCTCCCAACAACGCGCGAACGCCGGCCAACCTGAACGCCGGTCCGCTTCAGAGCTACCGGGTCATTCATCGTCATTGGGACGCTGCCGTCCTGCGTAGCATTCAGCTCACGGCGCACGCGGTGACGCCACCCGGCCCCGCACGGTATGCGAGGCACCTCGCCGCCTGCGTGATACACGCTCTGCATCGGCTGCACATTGAAGAGGGCATTCCCGCACCGGCATACCACACAACATTTCCGCTCACGGTCGCCGACGGCGCAGAGGACGCCTCGATTCTTCGACGCCGTCCCCTCATCGGCAATTACCTGGTGTCGCCGGGCGTGACGATCCTCGCCGATCAGGCCGATGACCTCAGGAAGATCGGTCAAGCCCTGATGTGTCAGATCGAAGACTTCCGACGGAGCCACGGCGGCCTGATGCAATGGGCGGCGCTCTGGTGGGCCTCGCTGATGCACACGTGGACGTACGGCCTGATCTTCCGCTGGCCACGATTGGCTCCAAACTTCAATACCGGGTTCTCCTGCTACGGTGAAATCACTGATCCCCTGCGTACGCTCCTGGGCGCGCGCGTCACGAACCTCTGGGGCGGCGGACCCACCACCGTCCCGCCCGGATGGAATCCGGTCTTCAGCAGATTCGGAGACGGTCTCAACCTCAGTCTCACCTACAGCCGTCCGGCGCTCAACGACCGGCTCTCCCAGCGCTACGTCGAGCTGATCGAACAGACCATGCTCGGGATGGATTGAGTCTCGACGGTCGCGCGATACCCGGAGGCTCGGCAATCGGTCAGCAAGGCTTGCGCGAACCTGCCCCAAACAGAAGTGCTCCATTGCCAGGTGCATCTGATGGACGGATACGGCCCTCGAGATAACACCAACGTCGTTATCGGAACCTCTGGCGGTCACCTCGGCGGGCATACCATTAGATGGCACGAACGCGGTCCGCGAGCGGCTTGTTCGAGCGGAAGAGTTCTGATCTAATGCCGGATCGGTCCCAGTCCGCGGCCCGGCATGGATGGGCCGCAAGCGCGAGCACAATGAGGAACGGTCAAGCCGAGCCGCCTGCGCACCGGCTCAGACTACAGGGAACCACAACGATGAACATCCGACCGTCCAGTGGGCCGGCCTTGTGGCTGGCCATGACAATCTCTCTCGCCTCTGTCATGGGCCTCACATGTGACGGCGTGCCCGGTGCAAACCCGATCCCCGGCGCCGGCATCGGCGTCACGTTGAGGCTCGAAAACCAATCGACCCTCGCCGTGGCGGTCGAAGCTGTCTACACGAACGGCGACCGGGAAGTCCGGCGGACGGTCCTGCTGCTGAGCATCGATGGTGCCTCGACCTCCGGCGAAGTCCTTCGCACGATCGCCGACCGAGTCTCCGTCACGTCCAGGGTCGCCGAAGCCGCCGCCGATCTCCTGCCGCGCGGCATCGAGCCCGGCCAACTGATCTCCCAACAGCAATTCGTGCTGGGTGTCGACTACAACGACGGCGACACGATCACCTTCACGGTGCCCGTCATCGATCCCGCAGGGTTCGTCGGCGACGATTGCAACGGCAACGGCACGCCCGACGACGTCGAAATTGCCGACAATCCCGATCTCGACTGTAACGCCAACGGCGTCCCGGATGACTGCGACCTCGCCGCCGATGATCCCGACGGTGACGGCCTTGTCAGCGCTGACTGCGATGACGACGGCACGCCCGACGAGTGCCAAGCCGACACCGACGGCGACGG
>CAYQDV010000229.1:0-5691 GCA_964416295.1 uncultured Planctomycetaceae bacterium | reverse complement strand
CCGAGCGCACGCTGCGCGGGGGCGACCAGGTGCGGCCGCCGCCCGTGAGAGCACTCGGCCACCGGGCCGACGCCCTGGCCGGCGCGGCGATCGTGGCCACGGTCCTGTGGATCGGCCTGCCGGGCCTATCGACCGCGGGGTTGGGCTGGTCCGACGCCCCGCTGCACACGCTGGACGGCGTCTTTATTCGCGATTTTGTCCGCGAGCGTCCGCTCGAGCATCCGCGGGCGTGGGCGGAACGGTTTTACCTGCATCATCCGGCGATCGGGCTGGTTGTCTACTATCCGCCGGGGTTCGCGGCCGTCGAGGCCGTCGCGTTCGCGTTGTTTGGCGTGAGTGTGGCCGTGGCCCGGGGGACGGTGATGATCTTTGCGGCGGGGTCGGCGTGGATGCTCTATCTGCTGGGGCGTCGCCGGCTGGGTTCCGCCGGCGGGGTGGCGGCGGCGCTGCTGCTGCTCACGTGTCCGCACGGCGTGTTGTGGATGCGCGACGTGATGCTGGAGTGGCCGGCGACGTTCTGGATTCTGGCGGCCGTCTGGGCCTATGCCCACGACCGGGCCGAGCCGCGGCGGCGGTGGGCGATCCTGACGGCGGTCGCCGTGCTGGGGGCGTTCCTTACGAAACAGACAGCGGGCTTTATCGCGCCGGTGTTGCTGGTTCATGCCCTGATCGTGCCGGGGCGGCGGGCGTATCTCGGGCGGGCGGCCCTGCTGGGTGGCGCCGTGCTCGCCGGCGGTCTGATCGCGGTCTATTTCATGGTGGCGGCGCACTACGCGGCGCTGCCCGGCCGGCTGCTGCGCGTCGACGCGGACTTCTGGTATTACCTCGGTCACCTTCCGGAAACGCTGGGCTGGCCGCTGATTCCGCCGGCGGCGGTGGGCCTCATCGTGCTTTGCCGGCGGGTCGAGCGCGGCGCATTCATTCTGCCGGTGCTGGTCCTTGCGGTGTGGTACGCGTTCAGTTCGATGATTGCGGCGAAAGAGCCGCGCTATTTCTTCTTTGCGTTGCCGGTGCTGGCTCTGGCGGCGGCGGGCTGTCTGGTGGCGTTTGTGGACGACCGCGAGATGGGTGGGACACCGGTTGGAGACCGGCGCCACAGGGTGTGGCGGTATGCGGCGTGTGCCGTGCTGATCGGCGTTCCGGCGTATCGCGCGCCGATCGCCAGCTCGGGCACGCTGCCGCGATACGCGGACGTGGTCGCGGAGCTGGCGCGGCGGCCCGATGCCGACCTGGTTCTGGTCGATGCGGTGCGCGACGGGCAGTTTGTGTTGGATGCCTATGTCGACCGTGCCGCGCGGGATCGGATCGTTCCGATTCGTGCGAGCAAGCTGCTGTATGCCCGGGCGGCGCGGGCCAAGTATGGCTAACGCGCGTTTGTGGACAGCGAGGCGGATATCGTGGACCTGCTGGACCGGTACGGCATCCGCTACATCGTGATCGAGTCCGAGTTGCCGAGCACGGATTATCGGGATGCCGACCCGCCGCCGCGCCGGATGCTGCGGCGTCTGCTCGCCCGCGATCCGCGGTTTGTGTTGCTGGACTCGTGGCCGCTGCGGTGCGGAGACCGGTCCTGGGACGCGGTGGAACTCCGGTTGTACGCCTATCCCGGCTGCCCGGCGCGGCGGTCCGAGAGCATCCGGTTCGCCATGCCTTCGATGGGACGGACGCTGTCGTTGGATTTGCCGAGGCGGACCGGAGTGCGCCACACGGGAAAGGCTGTTCGCTGACGGTCGCGGCTGTGGGCGCGTCGACTATCGGTCGCAGAGATGGGTCGATCTTTTCTTGCCGGCGTGCGGATTTATATCTTAAGTTTCAGTCGCCGGATGCAACCGCGTGCGGGCGTGTCCGGCGGATCGGCCCCAGGGAGGCACTGGGGGGGCGGTCGGGGGCAAACCCACAGACAACTTGCCCGGCGGTCCGAGTATCTGCCGAGGCGTACGGAACCCAGCGGCGTCCGACTCTGGCTGCCTCCTACAGAGTCGGGCGCTCGCTTTTTTACCCCTCATATCGCCAGGATGCGTGATCGTCGCGGCGTTGACGATCGCGAATGCTCGGCCCTAGAATCGCGGCGCGGCGGCGGGATGGGCGGTCGGCGCGCCGCTCTCTCACGGTCGCGGTTCTGATCGGGTCGCGGCTCGGATCGGGCAAGCGTCTTGTCACATACGCCGCAAGGGAGTGCGTCGGATGCCATTTCAGCGGGCGGAGCGTCTCGATCGACTGCCGCCCTATCTCTTCATCGAGATTGATCGCAGGAAACGGGCGGCGATCGCCGCGGGCAAGGACGTGATCGATTTCGGCGTGGGCGATCCGGACCGGCCCACGCCCGCGTTCATCATCGACCGCATGGCGGAGGCGATCTGCGACCCGGCGAACCACCGGTATCCCCACGGCGCGGGCGTGCCTGAGTTCAAGTCGACGGCTGCGGCGTGGTTCGAGCGGCGATTCGGCGTTGCGCTGGACTCGGAGACGGAAGTGCTGTCCCTGATCGGCACGAAGGAAGGGCTGGGGCATCTGCCGCTGGCGGTCGTCAATCCCGGCGACGTGGCGCTCGTGCCTCAGCCGGGGTATCCGGTGTATGAATCGGCGAGCATCTTCGCCGGCGGCGTGCCCGTGGCGATGCCGCTGACGGAGGAGCGCGGGTTCCTGCCGGATCTGGACGGCCTTGCCGCGGAGACGCTGGACGCCGCGGCAGTGTTGTTCGTCAATTATCCGAACAACCCCACGGGCGCGGTGGCGGGGCCGGCGTTCTTCGAGCGGTGCGTGGCGCTGGCGCGCAAACATGACTTCATCGTGTGCTCCGACGCGGCCTACAGCGAGTTGTATTTCGACAAGAGCGATCGGCCGCACTCGATTCTGGAAGTCCCCGGCGCGAAGGACGTCGCGGTCGAGTTTCACTCGCTGAGCAAGACGTTCAACATGACCGGCTGGCGGATCGGGTTCGCCGCGGGCCATGCGGGCGTTCTGGCGGCGCTGGCGAAGATCAAGGGCAACATGGACTCGGGTCAGTTCAACGCCATTCAGCACGCGGCGGTGACGGCGCTCCGGAATATCGACGGACCGGAGGTCGCGGGGATTCGCGCGCGCTATCGGGAGCGGCGCGATCGGCTCGTGCCGGGGTTGAACCGCGTGGGCTTCGAGGTTCGGTCACCGCGTGCCACGTTTTATGTTTGGGCGCGTTGTCCGAACGGTCTCGACTCGATGACTTGCGCGGCGCGGCTGCTGGACGATGCCGCCATCGTGGCCGTGCCGGGCGTGGGCTTCGGTCCTGCGGGGGACGGCTATGTCCGCTTCGCGCTGACGGTCGAGGGCGAGCGGATCGAGCAGGCCCTGGACCGGCTCGGCCGTGTGCGATGGTGAAGAGGCAACGCGGCAGACACGTGGCGTATCTCGGGCTGGGGTCGAACCTCGGCCGGCGCAAGAAAAACGTTGCGGCGGCGCTGAACGCGCTGGAACGAACGCGGGGCATCGAGGTCGTCCGGGCGTCGTCGTTGTACGAGACGGAGCCGATGGGCGGTCCGGCGAATCAGGACGCGTATATCAACGCCGTTGTCGAGGTGGCGACGACGCTGTCCGCCCGGCGCCTGCTGGACGTGTGTCTGAACATCGAGGGATCGCTGGGGCGCAAGCGGAGCATCCGCTGGGGCCCGCGAACGATCGACCTCGACATTCTGGCTTATGATCGCGAGATCTGCGCGACGGAGGCGTTGACCATTCCGCATCCGATGATGCACCAGCGGCGTTTTGTGCTGGAGCCGCTGGTCGAGATTGCGCCGGACTTTGTGCATCCGGTGTTGGAGCGGACGGCCCGCGACATTCTCGACACGCTGCCCGAGACGGGCGGGGAGATCGTCTGATCGGGTGCTCCAGTCAGAGCCACGCGCGTCAGCAAGTGGGCGACCTTGGCGTGGGCCACCGCCGCGGCCACGTCGCCCACAAGGGGCGGCGCTACGGGCCTGCTCGCTCACGGTCGCGGTTCGGATCGGGCGAGCGGCTTGTCACACACGCGCTCTCACGGGGCGGCGGGGACCTCGCGCCACTTGAGGATGATGGTCTTCGCCGGGGCGCTGGGGCCGACGACCATGAAGCCCTCGTACTTCGAGCCGCCGTGCAGCGTCGGGGTCATCTGCTGCGGGCCGGTCAGGATCGAACCGTCCCATCGCATGAACTCGAGGTTCTTGCCGTCGTCCGAGGCGGTGACGAAGATCTCACCGGACGTGGCCCCCGTACGCAGTTGGATCCGGCGGGCCTGCTGGCCGAGGTCGGGGCCGATCTGTTCGGCGGACCAGGCGGAGCCGTTCCAGGTACGAAAGCGGATCGGGGTCTGGCCCAATTGGGCGTAGGCGAGCAGGGCCTTGGTGCCGCCGTTTTCGTAGGCGAGATCGAAGTGGCGGGTCTTGAAGTCCTGGCAGTCGATTTCGACTTCGAGGTTGGCGCCCCAGGCAGAGCCGTTCCAGACGTTGACGTTGATGTCGTTGGTCGAGTCGAGCGCGGCAAAGAGGAGCTGATTGCTGGCGGGATCAGGGACCAGGCGACTCCAACTCGGCTCCATGCCCGTGCTCGGCAGCGTGGATTCCGCCGACCAGCCCGAGCCGTTCCAAAAGCGGTAGCGCGGCTGGGGTTGGGCGCGCTGGCCATACACGACGAGGGCCTGGCCGGACTGGCTCTCGTAGGCGACGGAGATGTGCTCGCCCGAATCATCGTCGCCATCGCCGTCGCTGTCGGTCGTCTGGGTGGCATCCGTTTCCAGCGCCGTCACCGCGCCCCATGCGCCGCCGTTCCAGACCACGGCGTATACAGACCGGACGCTGTTTTGGGCGATCAGGATGATTTCGTTGCTCTTGGGATTTGGCGTCAACGTGAGGTAGTGGACGTTGTCGGCCGTTGGCAAGGTGAGCACGGATTCGGCGGAGAGGACGGAGCCGTTGTAGGTGCGGTAGCCGATCTTGTTGGCGGGGAGCGTCCAGTAGGCGATGAGGGCGTCGCCGGAGGATTGTTCGTAGGCGACGTCGCAGTTGCGCTGTTTCTTCACGCCGTTGTCCGCCGTGAGCTGGGTGGGGAGTGTCCAGGTCGTGCCATTGAAGAACAGGGCGTGGACGCCGACCGAGTGGATCTGGATGACGCAGGCGGTCTCGTTGCGCGTGGGGCAGTTGCGGAGGATGATCTGGTGGGTTTTGCCGATGGCGGACATCGTCTGAGCGGTTCCCCAGGCGGAGCCGTTCCAGAGGGTGTATTTCGGCGTGGTGGTGTCCGTGTCGAAGACCATCATGACCGGCGAGTTGAGGTCGGCCTGCGCGGGGCTTGCCAACACCGCCGCAACGGTCAACACGGCCAGGCCGAAGCGTCTTGCTCGATTCAACATGTTTTGTTCCCCCGTCGGGTCGGCCTCCGGTGTGCCGACCGCCATCGTTCCGGTCACTATCGGTCAGGCGGTTCGCCCGACTCGCAGGTCCTCACGCTAAAGATGCAATTCAGAATGGACATCGGCAAGTGAGGGTCCGGAATGGACGCAGGTTCTCTTGGGCGGCGGTGCGTCCGGATACGGGGGTGGCGCGGACGTGCCGGGGGCGGCGTGATCCACCGCTCTGGCGGCGGCGGTTCTGATCAGACGTGGCTGGGCGCCGGGTGCCACAGTAACGTAGTGCATGGTCACACGTTGTCTTGTGGGTTCGAAGGCCCCTCGGTTACCTCGCG
>CAYQDV010000228.1:2098-5711 GCA_964416295.1 uncultured Planctomycetaceae bacterium | reverse complement strand
GAGGCAGCCGAGGATCCTTCGAACCCACAAAACAACGTGTGACCATGCACTAGTGCCCCAGGCACCGCCCCGCTCATCTCGATCAACACGTATAACTACTGCCGCGCTGCCCCTTGAGCGGCTGCCGCCGGATCTTCTTCGTCTTGACCAACTGACCCATAATGTTGTAGCAGCCCGCCCCGCGACCTTCGCTGTTCCAGTGTTTCGTGATCTGACTGCCCGTAACGCCTTTGCGACCGCTCCTCTTCACGAAATCCAGAATCGATTGCGAACCGCTCGTCTTGAACTTACGGCGCGCGCGCACTTTCTTGCCTGACTTCTTATTGCGGCTTCCCCGCGGACGCCCCCGCCGCTTTACACCGGACCCAATTCCAAATGACATGAACACCCCGTCGATCCGATCGATCGCTTCGACGTGCGCCTGTCGCTCCTTCTGCAGCCTCTGAATCAGTGATTGTAGTTCCTGAATCGCACTTGCCATGACTACTCCTTCATGAAAACAAACCATCAAACGGTCAACACGAAAACCAGTGACACCTCGTGGGTCACTCCTGACCGTCGGGCGAGTCATAACATATCTGCCGGACGGATGCAATCGCAACAAACAGAAAACGGACCACGCAGCCCAGCCGCGGCGGAGAGTGCGAGAATGAAATCACAGGCTCAGAACGTGTGTGAAAGAACGCTCGCCCCCGTCAGAACCGCAACCGTGAGGGAGCGCTTCATCCATCCAAGACCGGCGGTTTCCTGACGAGCGCGGCTCTGATTCGGCGCTCCTCGCAGACGCGCTCAGGCACACGTCACGAACAAGGAGCAGCCGCACCGAGATAAACGAGGTCATGACAGACCTCGAAAGGCCGCGTTTGAACCGATTTCCGCCGACAAACGGTTCATTCCGTTTCCTGGCGATCCGGATGTGGACATCCCAAAAAGACTGGCCCCCAAGGATTCGAACCTTGACAAACAGATCCAGAGTCTGTCGTGCTACCATTACACTAGGGGCCAAGAACGGGCCGTCGCGGCGACCCCGTTTGAAGAGTACGATAGCAGACGCTCAGGAACTGTCAAGCCCCCGCCTGACAACAAGCCGCCGGGCGCCACTGGCGGCTTGTTGTGGTGCGGGCTTCCAGCCTGCTCGGGTGCCACTGGCGGCTTGTCCGCCAGTGCCCCAGGCACCAACCGAGCCGGCCCGGGACCGGCCCACGGCGTCAGACCCATCTCACTCAGCGCCGCCGCGCAAACAACACCAAACCGATACCCGCGCACGCCAACACCGACACCGTCACGACGCCCGTGCCGCACAATGCCGGGCTGACACGCACGCGACCGCCGAGATCCACCGTCGCCGTCGCCGTCCCACCCACGAGCGTCACCCGCCGAAGCAGCGTCCCGTTGCCGCAGCCACGCGGTGGGCTGACGCGGTAACTGAACGTCGTCCGACCGGGAAATGTCCGGTCCGGAGAGAAAGTGAAATCCAGTTGTGTTGGCCCGCTCGGCGCCAGCTCGCCTCCCAGCGGAAATTGAAAAATCGTCACCACGCTGTCGTCCGCGTTCACCACCGGCAAATGAATCACCGCCGGCTGGTTGGGCCGGACGATGACCACTGCGTCTTCCGCCGACGGACAATTGATCTGAGCCTGAGACGTTCGTGTTCCCGCGCAAATAAGAAATGCTGCGCACAACGCGAGCGCAAACCGGTTGCCTCTCTGCATCAATTTCCCTCCATCTGACAGGTCGTCACCACGCGATCGAACCGAACGGGTTCCGGCGCGCGGCCTCATGCTCGCCGGCAGAACGTCGACTCGGCGTCCTCCTCTTGACTATAGACCGCCCGCTCGTGCCGATCGTCGACCCACCCGCGCCGACGTCCGAAGATGTGCCCCCGCCCCACCGCACCCAAAACCGCGAACAACGCAATGAGGGTCCGTTCAGAAACTGCCGGTCGAGCCCTCGATCCCCTCATCCGCCTCGGCCGGCTCGACGTCGATGAACGTCAACATAAACGTGCCCAGCAACAGCGGCTGGTAGGAAACCTTCCCTCGACCCGCCGGAACCGCACGTTTCCGGACCAGCCATGTGCCACACCACCAGTCATGAAACGCCTGCCGCTTTGAACTCTTCCGGCACTTCAAATACGATGCCCCCAGCGGAAGCGTGGCAATCGCCGCCACAAAGAACCGCTTGAAAAGCGTACCCAGCGATGGCGGATGGCCCGTCTTGTCGATCAGCCGGATTCCCATGATCCGATATCCCACCGTGCCGCCACGCAGTCGCCGAAAGACGGTGTAATACGCCACGCAAAACACCAGCCAGCCCCGAAGTCGCCACATCAGGCGGTGCATCGACTCAGGAGACTTCAACCACTCAGCCGTCATCGCTTGACGCTCAACGACCGGCGTGGACCGCATGCGTTCCGCCAATTCCGCCGGCAGCGGAAAGATCACCGTCAGCATCACGACAATCAGCAGGGAAAAAAGAAAAGCGTGGTCCAGCAGAAAGGCCCCGATCCGCCGGGCGATCGACGCGTAATCTTCGGATCGAAACCACACCACGTCGGCGTCTGCGGCCATGACGGCAGTATAGCCGAAGCCTACCCCCGGCCAAGCCGATGTCCTCTATGCCACTGGAAACGCTCGCCGCGACGCGTTACAATCCGCACCGTGGGGAGCGTTCAAGGCCGTTGATCACACCGCGGCCGGGCGTGAAGGAGTGATCTCTTGAGACGAGTCCGGCGAGGTTTCGTTCCGGCGTTGGCCGCGATGGTCATCCTCTCCCTGACCGATCACGCCTGGGCATGGGGGCCGGCCACCCACGTCAAGCTCGCCGCCGACATCCTCGCTAATCTCTGGCTCCTGCCCGCGGGCGTCGCCGCCCTGATCGCGCGCAACCGTCGGGCCTTCATCTACGGCAGCGTCGCGACCGACACCGTCTTCGCCAAAAAGATGAGCCGCATCAAGCAGATATGCCACCACTGGAGCACCGGCTTTGGCATCCTCGAAGCCGCCGAGACCGAAGAAGGCCGGGCGTTCGGCTACGGCTATGTCTCGCACCTCGCCGCCGACACCATCGCCCACAACAAGTTCCTGCCCCGGCAGATGGCCGTCAGTCGATCGACCATCGCCTTCGGCCACGTCTATTGGGAGATTCGCGCGGACACCGGCATCGAAGCCCGACATTGGCGCCGGCTCCGCTCCTCGCTCCGTGCCCACTATGACGAACCCCCCGATCTCCTGCGGGCACGCCTCGTCGATACCCTCTTGTCATTCCGAGCGAATCAGGCCGTGTTCAGACGCATCAATCTCCTGGCGTCCGAACGCACATGGCGGCGGTCCGTCGAGTTCTGGTCGCATCTATCGAGACACGACCTCGACGAGGCGGTGCTCTCCGGCTACCGCGCCGAGTCAATCGATCGCATCGCCGACGTCCTGACACATGGCGCTGCGTCGTCCGTCCTCCACGAAGATCCCAACGGAAACGCCGCCCTCGGCTATGCCAGGGCACAACGTAAGCAGCTCCGACAGTTGAAACGCGCCCGAATCCCCCACCACCACGTCATCGAAGAGGCTGCCGCCGGCCACGCCCCGCGCCCCGAACGCATCCTCATCCCCGTCGG
>CAYQDV010000228.1:0-1998 GCA_964416295.1 uncultured Planctomycetaceae bacterium | reverse complement strand
TTTCAGAAGAACGTCGCCCCGACCGAAGCCAACACGCCCCGGACGCACTCTCCGCCGAAGGCGAGACACGTCCCGGTCGTGAGAGCGGCCAGCGCCGCCAGCTTCCGGGCGAACATCAATCGTCTTCTGTTCATGTCAAAAACGGCGCGACGAGGAACAACAGATTGTTAACGCAGCCGCCGAGGCCGAAAACGACCCCCAGGCTGAACGCGGCGAGAATTGTGTACTTTCGTTTCATCAATAGCATCCTTGTCGAAAGGTCTCGATCGTTCTTCAAACCGGCCACGTCCTCAACCGGGGCGTCAGACCAGAAGCGGCGTCACAAGACGCAGAATCCGGTTCTCGCACCCGCTGGGCAGCACTCCGAACGCAGCGGTCACGAAGATGAGACTCCATTTCGACCATTTCGACGTGAGGAACTTCTGCATCATGGGCGGAATCCTTCTCCAGTCCGGCGTTGTCAGAACGTAATCGCGATCTGCGTCGTCGCGCGCTGTTCGAAAATATCGTTATTATCGGGGTTCTGCAGCGGAAAGCCGTAGCCCGCGCTCCAAGAGACCTGATCGGTGATGTTCCACTGGAATCCGAGCGTCCCCCAATAGGCCGACTCCCCCGCCACGTCGTTCGAACCGATGTTCGCGTAATCCAGGCCGCCGACGTCCAGCGGCAGCCGGTCGCCGTTACTCAGATAATGCAACCCATGGATCTCCAGCAACGGGAAGAAGTCGTCCACGAGTTCGTAATCGACGTGCACGTCCCAACTCACGATGTTGTTCCCATCGCCCTGGTCCATCGGAATCCGCCCGACGACATCCGCCATCACGCCCAGCTTCCCAAAGCCCTTATACGCCGTGACGAACGGGCTGAGCTCGTCGACATTGCCGTTCAACGTGTTCGCGTGGCCGTTCGACAGCCGCCATCGCAAGCCCGTCGACAGAATGAAGTCGCTTTCGTGGTCCACCAGCAAGGCATACTTGAGCGCAAACGCCAGGTCGTTCCATCCTTCGTCATCCTTCAGAATCGGCGTGCTTAGCTTCGAATAGCCGTCGCCCGTCGCCAGAAACTGAAGGCGATCCGTCAGCGCCAAGCGGACCTGCAACGCCCAGACACTCAGGTCGCCGCCGTGCAGGGCGCTGCCGTCGGGAAACTTGTGCCACAGGTATATCGCACGGATATCGCTGTTGATGAACGGATCCTCAAAGTACAGCGGCGATCCGATCGGCCGCGGCTTCCCCCGGAAGTGACGGTCTCCCCAGAGAAAACCATCCCACAGGAGCGGCTCCGGCGTTTCGACGCTCGTCTCCGTCGTCGTCTCAACCGACTCCGCCGTCGCCTCATCGTCGTCCTGATAGGCCAGACTCATGGGACGCTCCGGCCAGGCGGCCCGCGGCGCTTCCGGACGAGCCGACTCCCGCCCCCGCGTCTGCGCCACCGACGCGGCCGTCATCGCCCCAACAGAGAGTAACGCAAGAAAACATCCGACAGGTCGAGTGTGCAACATGAACAGGCTCCGAAAGGACCCAATCGGCGGAGAGCACGCCGCGCGAGGCACTCACAGTTCTCAACGCGCCGGAACAACCCTGAGCGAATGCCCTCTCCGCGCCAGTACGAGAACCCACTGGTATCGGTCGTTCCAAGGGCAAGGATTGAGCACGACATGCCCGGAGTTGTCAAGAAGAATATCCGGCGATTCTCGCCGGGCACATTCCGCCGGGTGCCACACGCGGTTCGTCGTGCCAGTGCCTGGGTCGTGATTCCACTCGCAGCAGCAGGCCGGGCATCCGCCCGCTCCGGCTCCCACGCTCCGCCACAAACAAATCACAGGCCCATAGCCGGCGGTACCGCCTGCCGCCTGTGACTTATCGGCAACGGTTGCCCCATCCCTGCCGAGGATTGGGGGGGGCCAACCACCGCCTATCGGCTCTCCGCCCTCAGCGCGCGCCAGCGGCCTCGGGGGCCTGAATCTCCCGCCGTCTCGCGCTTTTACTTTTTGACGCT
>CAYQDV010000227.1:0-5761 GCA_964416295.1 uncultured Planctomycetaceae bacterium | reverse complement strand
GCGACCCCATCCCTGTCCTCATCCCAGAGCCGGAGAATCTCGTTCCGCGTCGCGACATAGATGGCCCCCGTATCGGGATGAACCGCGATGTCCCTCGTGGCGACGAGATCTGACTGAAGAAACAACGATCGCTCGTCGGCGACGCCGGTCGCCGACCGCGCCGCAGTGTTGTTGCGGCTGGCCGACACCCTCCACGACCGCCGCTTCGAGTGCGCGGCGTGGCAGGTCCACGAGGCCGGCAAGACCTGGCGCGAGGCCGCCGGAGACGTGATAGAGACCATAGACTACTTGAGGTTCTACGCCCGGGAGATGCTGCGGTTATCGGCCCGCAACCGCCGCCGGGATTATCCCGGTGAAGCCAACGAATACCTCTACCAACCTCGCGGTGTCGTCCTCGTCATCAGCCCCTTCTGTTTCCCGACCGCCCTGTTGGCGGGCATGACCGCCGCCGCGATCGTGACCGGCAACGCCGTCGTCGCAAAACCCGCCCGCCAGGCGTCTGTCTGCGGCGCCCGGCTGATTCGCCTGTTCGTCGAGAGTGGACTCCCCCCCGGCGTGCTGAATCTCGTCCCCGGCGCCGGCCGCGACATCGGCGACCATCTCGCCCGGCACCCCGGCGTCGACATGATCGCGTTCACCGGCTCGCGGCGGGTCGCAGACGGATTGATCGCCCAGACGCGCACACCGGCGCCGGACCGCGCCGCCTACAAGCACCTCATCGCCGACATGGGCGGCAAGAACGCCATCATCATTGACGACGACGCCGACCTGGACGAGGCCGTCCAGGCCACGATCGCCTCGGCGTTCGGCTACTCCGGCCAGAAGTGCACGAGCTGTTCGCGGGCCATCGTGTTGACGGACGTCTATGACGCATTCCTCGCGAAGCTCGTGGAGGCTTCCGCGGGAATCACGCCGGCGCCGGCGGAACTGCCCGGCACGACGGTCGGGCCGCTGATCGACCGCGCCGCCGTCGAACGCGTCCGTCGCTACGTTGAATCCGGCCGAAAGATGGCCCGCTGCGTGCTCGAATCGAAGGCGTTACCCGGTGGCGCGGACGCCGGCTGGTTTATCGGGCCAACCCTCTTCGCTGACGTCCCACCAGAGGCCGCTATCGCCCAGGAAGAGATTCTGGGGCCGGTGCTCGCGGTCATTCGCGCCGCCGATTTCAACCACGCCATCGCGATGGCCAACGGCACGCCCTATGCCCTCACCGGCGGCGTCTATTCCCGATCGCCGGACCACATTGAGCGGGCCAAGCGCCGACTGCGCGTCGGCGTGCTCTACATCAATCGACGCATCACGGCCTCCCGCGTGGACCGCCAGCCGTTCGGCGGCATGAACGGATCCGGGCTGGGCATCAAGACGGGTGGACCGGACTACCTCCGCCAATTCGTCCTGCCGCAGACCATCTCCGAGAACACGATGCGCCACGGTTTCGCCCCGGCGGCGCAGTCCGCGCCCGCTCGGCCGCCTCGCCCGGAGACCTCAGGATAGCCGACAGACCGCTCCGCGCATGGACAGTGTGCTGGTTCAGCGTGACATGGAGAAAGGCTCGTTCTGAGTTACGCACAATCGGGAGACCGTCTCCCGGTGTGGGTCGCTCTCGCCTGCTCCGGCCGGCGCCCTTGGACGGACAGGCGCCAAGGCCAGGACTCGGGGCTTCGCCCCGAGTGGATTTATCGCTTTGGTGCCAATCCCGGAGGGCAGGGAAAGACGGACGAGACGCAGGCCGCCCGCTCTCCGGGCTTGGCCCCCGGGTCGGCGCTCGGGTCGGTTCCCACCGTTGCCCTATCCTCCGCCCAGGCCGTCCGCCAGTATACCAGACGCCCGCCCGTCACAACAACATAACGGCGGCCCACCTGACTGCTGACACGTCGCCTACGCGGGACAACTCCGCTGCCGCACCGCCTGTCGTGCCGCGCGTCGCCGCGCTCGAGCCGCCTCCAACTTGCGGTCCCGATCGGCGAAGATCGGCCGCTGGCACCCGATCCGCCGATCGGCTATCCTACTTGTTTTTCCAACCGACCACACGGGCGATACCATTGCGCAAGAATTCGACGACGTTGGTTTCCGGAGGCACGCGCCTTTTGGCGCGAGTCTATGCGCTCCTGTTCGGAATCTCACTCGTGTCCGTATCCGCCTGCTCGGCCCACGACCGAGCACGAGCCGTTCGGGTCACCACCACCCGCCCCTCCGAGGCAACGTCGGAGCCTGCGAGAACACGGGGCCTCCCGACAACACAACCGACCTCGGCTCCATCCCCCGAAACCTCATTTTCCGACTACCTCCGATTGACCGAGCGACTGCGCGACCTGTCACGCCACTTCCCCGAGACCGCCCGAATCGAGGAGGTGGCGCGTTCCGCCCAGGCCCGGCCGGTCTGGGCGCTGCGGCTGGCCCGTCCGAACAGGGCGGCACCGGATGAACGAACCGCCATCCTGATCGTCGCGGGGCTGGACGCCACGCGCGTCGCCGGAACCGAGATCGCCCTCGGGATCGCCGAACGACTCGCCGCCGGAGATCTGCCGACAACAACCGAACCCGCTGGGGATAGCCCGGCCACACAACCCGCCGGACCGTCCGACATCCTCGCGGAGCACACGCTCTACATCGTCCCGAGGCTCAACGTAGATGGCGCGGAGCGTTTTCTCGGTCCGGTCCGCGAGATGAACCCGCGTAACGCGACCGCCACCGACGACGACCGCGACGGCGTGGCGGATGAGGACCCACCCGAAGACTTGAACGGCGACGGTCTCGTCACGCAGATGCGGGTCCGCGACCCCGAGGCGACCCACATCGCCGACCCCGACGAGCCTCGGCTCCTCCGACCCGCCGACCGATCCGAAAACGAGCGCCCGGTCTACAAACTCTACGCCGAGGGCATCGATGACGACGGCGACGGCGACTACAACGAGGACGGCGCCGGCGGGGTCGACCTCAACCGGAACTTCCCGCATGCCTATCCCTCCCTGGAATCCGATGCCGGCCGGCACCACCTGAGCGAGCCGGAGACACGCGGTCTGGCCGACTACGTCCTGGAACACCCGAACATCGCCGCGGTCCTCGTGTACGGTCGCCACGACAACCTCGTCCATATCCCCGGCGACAAGGCCCGCGACGTCTCGGGTCGCGGCTATCGCTATCTGCACCCGGATGACACGCCGCTTTACAAGTACATGTCGGAGCGTTTCAAGGAGCTGACCGGCTTGGAGGACGCACCGACCGTAGACAACGCAGGCTCGTTTTTCGGCTGGACCTACAACCAGCGGGGGTTGCCGACGTTCGCGACCACCGCGTGGTGGGTCCCCAAGACAGAGAAGGCACCCGAGGCCGCTGCTACGCAGCCCACCAGCCAACCGGCGAGCCGGCCCACCATGGCGCCGACCGCCACTGCCCCGACGACACAACCGGCGTCCGCTCCCGCCACCAAGCCGGTGACGACTGCGCCGGCCGCGACCCAGCCCGCACCCGGCCAGACCGAAAAAAAAGACGCCACGGACAAGGGGAAGGATCACGGTAAAGGCAAGAAGAAGGACACGCTCAAGACCGAACGCCAGTGGTTGAAATACTCCGACGAGCAGCGCTCCGGCGCCGGTTTCATCGATTGGCAATCCTTCGACCACCCGCAGCTCGGGGCCGTGGAGATCGGTGGATTCGTGCCCGGCTTTCGCGAGAACGCTCCGCTCGAGCAGATCCCCGAGATTGTTGACAAGCAGCTCGCCTTTGTCGTCGACATCGCCGCCCGCCTGCCGAAACCGCGCGTCTCCGATTGCAAGGTGACCCGCCGCGCCGACTCGATCTGGGAGATCGAACTCACCATGACCAACGACGGCTATTTTCCCACCGCCCTCGCCATGGCCCGAACCGCGGGCGTGGCCTATCCCTTCGTCCTGCGTCTCGACCTGCCGCCCGAAGACCTCCTCGGCGGCTGGCGCGTCCACAAGATCCCGTTCATCGGCGGGCTGGGCGCCGTCGAGAAAGTCCGGTGGCTCGTCCGCGCCGCCGCCGGCCAGACGATCACGGCGACGATCTATCACAAGCGCTTCGGAGCCCTCCGCTATGCGATTCGGCTCGAGCCCAGGACTGAGGAGGATGGCCCATGACGCTCGCACGATCGATCGTCTCCGAACAGTCTCGCTTCGGCCTGTCACGAAGCGTGACCATGGCGGTGATCACGATCGCCGCTGTCGCTTCGTCGGGTCTGCCCGCATCGGCCCAGGAGCACCACCCCAGTCGCATCACGCTCACCTTCGACCATCTTTACGACTACGACGAATTGTCGCAGGCCCTGCACGCCCTGACGGCCGCCTACCCCGAGTTGCTGACGATCCAGTCCCTCGGAAAGAGCTTTGAGGGCCGCGACATGTGGCTCGTCACCCTCAACAACCCCAAAACCGGGCCTGACACCGACAAGCCGGCGATGTATATCGATGGCAACATCCACGGCAACGAGGTCCAGGCCGCCGAGGTTCCCCTCTATACCCTCTGGTATCTCACCAAGAGTTACGGCAAGGTTGAATCCCTCACCAAACTGATGGACGAATCCGCCTTCTACGTCCTGCCGATGGTCAATCCCGACGGCCGGGCACACTGGTTCAACAAGCCCAACACGCCGCACAGCTCACGCAGCGGCACGAAGCCCACCGACAATGACCACGACGGCCTCTTCGACGAAGACGGCTACGATGACCTGGACGGAGACGGCGAAATCCTCGAGATGCGCCGCCGCACACCCAACGGTCGCTGGAAAGACTCGCCCGAAGACCCGCGTCTGATGGTCTTCTGCAAGCCCGGCGAGGAAGGACAATACGAACGCCTCGGCCGCGAGGGAATCGACAACGACGGCGACGGCCGCATCAACGAGGACGGACCCGGCGGCTATGACATGAACCGCAACTGGCCCGCCGATTGGCAACCCAACTACATCCAATTCGGAGCGGGTGACTACCCCTTCTCCTATCCCGAAACCCGCTGCATCGGCGAGTTCATCCTCGCTCATCCGAACATCGCCGGCGTGCAGGCCTATCACAACTCGGGCGGAATGATCCTGCGAGGCCCCGGCGCGAAGACGGTGAAAAAGTACCCCCGCGCCGACGCGGCGGTCTATGACCACCTCGGCCGCGAGGGCGAAAAAATGCTGCCCTTTTACCGCTACATGATCATCTGGAAAGATCTGTATTCGGTGCATGGCGGTTTCGTCACCTGGACTTACGAAGACCTGGGCATCTTCAGCTTCACGAACGAGCTGTGGACCGGAAACAAGATGTTTTACAAGAAGTCGAAGTCCGGCTTCTTCGGCGCCCAAGAGGACATGCTCAAGTACGACGACATGCTCCTGTTCGGCCAGACGTTTCGCGCGTGGAAGCCGTTCAAGCATCCCGTCTATGGCGACATCGAACTCGGCGGCTGGGTGAAGTTCAGCTCACGCGTACCGCCCGGCTTCATGCTGCCGGAGGTCTGCCATCGAAACGCCGCCTTCACGATCTTCCACGCGGGGGCGATGCCCAAGCTGGCGTTCACCGAGACAAACATCGTCAAACGGGAAAACGACGTCTATGAGATCACGATCGAGGTCCGCAACGAGCACGTCCTCCCCACGGTCTCCGCCATCGCCATGCAGAAGAAGATCGGCGCCCGCGATTTCATCGAGATCAAGCCGGCCGCACAGACCGCCTCCGCTGCGACAGACGCGGACCCGTCGACTCGACCGTCCACCTCGCGCGTCTCCGTCCCGTCGTCCCGCATCGGCGCCACATGCCGC
>CAYQDV010000226.1:0-5764 GCA_964416295.1 uncultured Planctomycetaceae bacterium | reverse complement strand
GTGGAGACATCGCCCACGACGCCCTTCAGAACAAACACGTTCAGCCCCACCGGCGGGGGGATCAGGCTGATCTCAGCACCCACCCACACGCCGACGTCGAAACACACACGCTCGGACCCCCCCCCAAGCCCGAGCGCCAGGGATCCCCTGGGGAAGAACCACCCGCCCCGCCCCCCCCCCGGAAAACCCGCACAGGCCCCCGCCGGTGCGGGCGGGCCGGCGCCCGGCATCGACTGGAAGAAGGCGTCCGAACAACTGGACGCCACCAAACGCCGGCTCGCGCGCATCGCGGCCCGCCACCGTTCGACGACCGGCCTCGCCGAGCCGGCCACACCGCTGCGAACCTCGGCCTCCGAGACCGTCAAGGAAGCCACCCGCGCCAACCTCGTCGAGAGCCGATCGCCCGAGCCGCAGAGCGATTCGGCCGTTGCCCGGCGCTCGCCCAGGCCTTCTCCGCCATCGGGCAGTTCCTCCGGCGTCTGGCCGAAGCGGCATCGCGTCCGAAGCGGCGACACCCTCTACGAGATCGCCCAGCGGTATTATCAATCCGGCGCCAAAACCGCGCTGATCCTTCGCGCCAACCCCGGAATCGACGATCCCCGCGTCCTGAAGATCGGCTCGGAGATCACCCTTCCCGATCCGCGGGCCGCCCGACCCGCTCCAAAGCCGCGGCCCGCCGTGAAACCCCGCCTTCCGGCCGGCGGACGAAGCTATGTCGTTCGCGCAGGAGACTCGTTCTATGCCATCGCAAAACGCGTCTACGGCGACAGCCGCCGCTGGAAATCCATCTTTGAGCTGAACAAGACGGTCGTAAAGAACGACCCGAAGCGGCTCAAGCCGGGCATGACCATCCAATTGCCCTCGAAATAGCCGATAACGCCTTCCGCCGGAGCGGCAGCAGTCCACCGTAAGACGTCGCGCAGCAATAACATGATCGATGGCGTGGCTTGGCTGCCCCGCCGGCTTGGCCGTTTGGCGGGTCTGCCATTCACCTTGTTCTTGCGCAGATCCTAAAGACGCTACGCGCGCGCCGTTCAGGATGGCGGCGCAGGGTGTGTTGTGGAAACGCTCGGTCCGTCGGCTCGTCCCCACAACGTCGCCGCCAGAATGACAACAAACGCTGCGCTGCACCAGACACCGGGCGAAAGCCCGGCCCAGGGTCGCCACAGGACCTGTCGAATCGCCGTAACGACCGGGCCGCCGCCCGGCCCGGCCCACGCCCACATCGCGTTGATCGCCGAACAAGCGCCGAGCGTCACCCAGCAAACCCACCACCGCCGGCTCGCGACAAACGACCACGCCCACACGGCGACCACCGGCATTGCGTAGCGCTCGTGCATCTGCGTCGACAGCACGAAAAAGGCCAGCGGCAACGCCCGAGCCGCCTGGAAGAACGAGGCCTCGTCGCAGCGGCGCCGCCACAGGCGCACCCCAAGCCACAACGCCACACACGAAAAAGCCGCCAGCCCAAGCCATCGCGGCGGCAGCCCCGCAAACGCCGCGCCGTCATCGCGAATGTAGAATTCCCCGGGCCGATCGAGATGAGGACGGCCCAGAGAGTTCACCATGAACCAGGCGCTGAAGCCGTTCAGGTGCAGGTAGGGATAGTAGCTGGCGGCGCCGGTGTACGCGTCGGCCACGCGGCCGAGCGAGCCGCGAAACGGCAGCGCAACAGCACCAACGAGGAGGCCGACCGCGATCGCGCTCCGCCCGATGCGACGCAGCCGATTCGCGTGCGGAACGGCCGTCACGACGAGCCAGATCGGCGCAAGTACAAGCCCCTGAGGTTTCGTGAGGGCGCCGAGCGCGGCGAAGCACCACATCGGCACCATGCGGCGCCGCCGCGCCATCTCCAGGGCGGCGACAACGAACAGCGTCGGAATGGCGTCTATCTGGCCCCAGACGGCGGAGTCGTGGATCACGCCCGGCATCAGCGAATAGACTCCCCCGACCGCCACTGCCCACCCCGGCCGCACGCGCCGCCAGAGCCACAGGACCAGCAACCCGCCGAGAACCGCGTCCGCAATCACCGCAGGCAGCTTATACACCGCCGCCGCCGTCCGGGCGTCCGGAGTCCCGAGACCGCGGAAAACCTCGGCACGGACGCGATCATCGAGCGTGTGACCGGCCTTCCACCGATACACACCCGCCAATCCACGTAGGACATAGAGATACAGCGGCGGATAGTTGGAGCGCTTCGCCTCGACCGGCACGCCATAGGCCGCCGCCAGACCTCCCCTCGTCGTCCGCATCGACCAGATGAAGAATTGGTCCTGGTCCGGAGGGAATCCCGGAGCCGCCATAAACGGGAGACGCACCGCAAAGGCGACGGCGCATACAACGAGCGCAACGAGCCACCGGCGGCGCCAACCCCACGTTTCGGTGCCGCACGGCGAGCGATTTTGATCATCCACGTTCAACTACCGGACCTCATCGCGCCACGCGAACACACCTATCGGAACCACCTGTTGATTATCGCCATCATACACGCCGCCACCGCGGACCACGTCCGCATGCCGGACACAGTCTCCTCACTTGAATCTGCAACTCAGGGGGGCACGGTCCGATGAATGGGCAGAGGAATCACCTGCCCACGGGCGGCCGTCCCATTTCGGCGGGACGTGCGCCGCGGGCAGGCCCGCCCGTCCGGCGGCACGCGAAAGGGGCGTTCATGGATCTCGGAACGATCATCGGGCTTCTGGTGGCGGTCGGGCTGCTGCTCTACACGCTCTACTCGGGGTCCAATGGCGCGCTGTTCGACACCTTTCTGGACGTCCCATCGTTCATGATGGTCGTCGTCGGGTCAACCTTTGTCGTACTCCTCGCGACGCGCATGGAGCGGTTTCTCGGGCTGGCCAAGATCTCCTTGAACGCTTTTTTCAACCGCGGCACGTCCCCCGACAGATTGATCAAGCAACTGGTCCAACTCGCGGACGTGGCGCGCCGCGAGGGCATCCTGTCGCTTCAAAACTCGATCGGCGAAATGAAAAACCCCTTTGTGAAGAACGGCCTGCAAATGGTCGTGGACGGAACCGACGGCGATACGGTCAAGCAGGTCCTGGAGTTCGAGATCGACGCGATCGACCAGCGCCACGGCGAATGCAAGGCCGTGTTGGACTTGTTCGGCAAGTATGCCCCGGCCTTCGGCATGATCGGGACGCTCATCGGCCTCGTCGTGATGCTCAAGAACATGGACGACCCGTCGGCCATCGGCCCCGGTATGGCCATCGCCCTGTTGACAACGATGTACGGGGCGATCCTCGCCAATGTCATCGCCCTGCCGCTGGCCGACAAACTCGGCACCAAACACGACGAAGAGTTGCTGGCCCTCGAAATCGCCAAGGCCGGCATCCTCGGGCTGCAAGCCGGCGACAACCCGCGCATCCTCGAGATGAAGCTGGCGGTCTTCCTTTCACCCAAGCTTCGCGCCAAGCTCGCGGAGTCCAGCGCCTGAGTCCGACAAAGTTGATCGTACCCGTTGTCCTGTGGTTCGGATAGGAAGCAGTCATGCCCAAAAAGAAGGAAGCCGCAGGCGGCGCGCCCGAATGGATGGTCACCTTCGGTGACATGATGTCGCTCTTGCTGACCTTCTTTGTTCTGCTGGCGTCGCTCGCCAACTTCGATGAGCGCGACAAGATGTTCATGGCCGCCATCGAATCCATCCGCCGGGCCTTCGGCAACCAGGCACAAATCGGCTATTTCGCCGACAATCAGATCGATTTCAAGAGCCTGCTCGTTCAGTTCGAGACCATGGTCATTCCGACCAAGCCGAAGAACCTCGGGCAGTCCGACGAACCGGGCATCGACGGGCAATTCTACCGCGTCAAGAAGGTCCGCGACGGCATCGAACTGGTCGTCGGCGGACCGATCGCTTTCGGCCGGTTCAGCCCCGAAATCGAGCCGGCGATGGACGGTCTGCTCGAGAAGCTGGCGGTCGAGCTGCGCGGCAAGCGAAACAAGATCGAAATCCGCGGACACGCCACCTACGAGCCGCTCCCGGTCGACTCGCCGTACAAGGATCCCCTCGGTCTCTCTTACGCTCGTGCCCGCCACGTGCGCGATCGCCTGGTCGAGCTCGGCGTCGATCGCCGCAGCCTCCGCGTCACCGCCGCCGGTCCCTACGAGCGGCTGCTCGATCAGACCTATAACGAGTCGCGCCGGGCGGCCAACCGCCGCGTCGAAATCCTTCTCACCCAGGCCCTCATCGATGACTACGAGGCCAAGCCACAGTCGCCCGACGACCTGTTTCGCCAGGCCAACGGCCAACCCTGACGCGCGGGGGCCGTCGGCGGCTTGTCCGCCAGTGCCCCCGTGCTCTGCCGCACCTCATCGGCTGGGGAGCATCGGCGTCCCGCCGGTGTAGTTCCTCTGAGGTCGACTGGGCGATCTTGTGCACACCGGCTGTCAATCCAGTCGTACCCGGCCACCGCTACAACACCGCAAATCGCCTCACAAGACGTTCCAGACCGTTGTCGCGCGTGACATACCGCAACTGCCACGCGGTGGAGGCCAATGCGAGAACCGGGCTGCGCCCCACGGTCCGATCGACGGTCCCGACCGCGGCGGCGACATCGTCGAAGGTGTAGCCGGCGCGGTCCTCCGAGGCCGCGATGAAACGCGCCAGCCAACCCGCTACGGCGACGCTCAGGACCAGCGCCCGCAGGCCGTCGGCCATCGTCCAGCCGTAATAGCCTGGGCCGAAGGCCGCATGAGACGCCAGTCGGATTCGCAGGTAGCGCGTCAGCAGTGCGTCGCACGCCTCTCGCTCCAGGTCCGCGGCCGGGCCAAGATCCTCGACCTCGCCGATCGGGCGCCGCGCGGGCCGGCCAGCCAGCGACACGCCCCGACAGCAGCCGCTCGCCAGACGCCTGCACCGCCGCAATTGCTCGCCGCGCCCGACCAGCCGCGACAACCACCCCGCCCGCGCCTTCTCGAGGGAGACGTGCTCGGCGTGGGCGAAGACGACGCGGCGAAGGGTCTTCACCTGCCGGCGAGTCGGCGGGCCGGGTGGCTCTTCCCGAAGGCCGCTGAGCACGGCGGGCAGTTCGTCCACCAGCCCCGCCACCAGTCTGTCGAAATCGCTGCCGCGCGCCTCGGCGACCTCGGGCGTCTCGATGAATCCGACCAGCGCCGGGATCGGCAGCAGGCGGTCCGTTGCCGAGACCGACCCGTCACGCAGCCATCGGTCCAGATGGTGAACCAGGCCGTCCAGTTCCTCGTCGCTCAGGGTCCGCCGCTCGGTGAGCCGCACCGGCACGGCCGCCCCTTGCGGCGATTCCGCTCCAGACTTCTCCCAGTGCCCCGCCAGGTCGTCGAGCGCCGACCGGTGTTCGGCCACCGGGGCACCGCGACCGTGCGCCACGCTGGGGCAATCGAATCGCAACCCGGCGCGAAACCGGTCGCCCTGCCGGTCGAGCGTGAACGGATAGATCTGGCACGCCAGCGGCTTCTCGCCCGCCCCGAACTCCGCATGAATCCGGCACCGGCCGTCTCTTCGCAGAAAGACGCACGCCCCGTCTCGTCCGTGGTTGAGGACCGTGCCGCCGCCGAGGCGGACGTAAGGGGCCTCGTCGAGCGTCCGGCCCCACTTCTGCCGGTCGATCTTTCGTCGGTCCTCCGCGGTCAGGTGCACGACCAGCTCCCGGCAGCAGTTCGTGCAACCGTGACACGCGAAGCGCTGTCCGCCGAAATCGGGCCAGATCACCGAAAGTTCCATCACGGCATCATTGTTCCGACCCGACGGACGCAAGACAAGAGACCGGCC
>CAYQDV010000225.1:4607-5777 GCA_964416295.1 uncultured Planctomycetaceae bacterium | reverse complement strand
TTGTCTCCTGTGTGTCTCTCCGAGACCAGCGCGGCCGCACGCACGCCCGCCGCTGCGACGGACGCGGCCCCTTCGCCCCGCCCGCCCCCTCCGCCCGCCTCCGTTCCGTCGTCCCGCATCGCCGCCACGACCTCCGCTCCGTCCGAACTCGAAGTCCTGGCCGGCGGCATCCTCCGCGACCGCTTTCTCGGCCCGTTCGATTTCGTCGAACATCAGCCCTGGCGCATCTGGAACGACGCCGGCATTCCCGGTCAGCGAACGCGACTCTTCCGCTGGATCGTCCGCGGCCGGGGAAAAGTCGCCGTCACCTACCACGCAGAAAAATCCCGCGATCTCTCGATCACCCTTCCGCTGCAGTAGCTGGGTGTCTCTGGCGACTTGCCGGGCTGTGTCAAGAATGCCTCCTCGACACATCTTCGGAGAGGATTCCGATCCTTCCGGGCACCCAGTCAACCGAGGCCTCTCTGTGGAAAAAGACCTGGGAAGGGCTTCCCATGTGAGCATCCACCACAGCCATTCTTGACAGGGCGTCTAGCCCAAGTTGAACAGTTATGGAGCTTAGACGGCCTTGGTGATAGCGCCAAAGCTGTTTTTGGGCAAAAGTCGTGACTACATTTGGGTCACCTCATCGATTCGCCGGAGACGCAGGGGTAGCGTGAGGCCGAGTCGGTCGAGCAGTACCTCTTGGGCCGGGTCCGGCGTTGTGACGCAACGCAGCCGGATGGTTCGCCGACGGCCGTCGGCCATTGGGGCCGGCAGGACCACGTCCCCGCTTCTGATCTTGGCGAATTCTTCCAACAGCGTCCGCGGAGCGTCGCCGAGCCCGGACCGGCGCATCCACTGGGCCAACGCCTTCCACAGGACGTACGCCAGGAAGCAGACCAGGATGTGGCCGAGGACACGATCCCTCTTCTGATGCCAGATCGGACGGATGCCCAGTTCGTTCTTTTCAATGCGGAAGGCCCATTCTGCCTCGGTGAGTTGAATGTAGCGCTTCCACAACGTGGCCGGATCCGATTCGGTCAGGTTGGTTGGCAGCAGATAGCAGCCCTCCGACAGGGTCGCCCAGTCAGCCCAACTCTGTCGGCGTTTCCACATAATCGCCAGGCGGGCCTTGTTCCTGGACGGCTTGCCTTTGGCGGGTTCGCCCTTGGGTTGCTTGCGTTGGGT
>CAYQDV010000225.1:0-4507 GCA_964416295.1 uncultured Planctomycetaceae bacterium | reverse complement strand
CGCTGGTGCATCGGTTCAGGCTCCCGCCTTGGTCGCCTTCACTCTTTCTTGCGGCGATCGGCGCGGCGAGCCAGAACGAACGTCTCCTCGCCATCCGGGCCGGGCACCCGCTTCACCTCGACCCCGGCCTGGACTTCATGCCAATCCTTCTCCGTCAGGGAAATGCTCGAACCGTCGCGGCATCGCCATCTTCTCCGTGCCGCTGAAATTCCGCCGCGGCTACCGCATGGGATATACCTCCGTGTCATGTCACCTATTATCGGTGTAACCCAAACGGCCGGATCCTCCAACTCCGACTGAAGCGACACACAGGAACGCCGGTCCTTTTGTCTTGACGCACCGACCGCCGATACTATACTGGACGTGGTAGAGGCTGATGCGTTCGGCCTGTGCAGAATATGGTCCGCGGACGGCGCGGCGCGATTGCCCAGTCATGGCTCGACGCCGCAGTCCGGTCCGAAGCAGAAAGGAGATCGGTGGCCCCCGCTGGAGCGGTGGGGGTGTTTCTTTGGGGGGCGGGTAGAAAAGGTGCGGCGGGCTGTGTCCGGTACGCAGGCCGCAGGTGTGATGTTTTCGGACTTTCTTGGACTACCGAACATGCCCGATGGACGATTTCGGGTTCGGTGGTGTGATGGCTTGGTGTCGTAAGGGCAGGTTGATTGATGCGGGGCGCACATGATCCGGGTCCGGGTTTGTTCGCTCGGCAATCCGCCGACAGGCTTTCGAATGATTTCGTCTTGAAATAGCACGGAACGACACCACGCCCCGAATTCATCGGTTGACCGGCCTGACCAACCGGCTCGCAGAGTGAGCTGCGCGTTGGGCCGCACCGACCGAGACCCCACCTCTCCACTTCGAATGATCTGAGATGAGCCGCGACCTGCGGCATTTGGCGCGGTGCGCCGGCGCGTCGATCCTCGACGCACGCCGGGTGCCGGCCGACGGAGTTCCTGAGTTGTTCATCGAGATGAGATCGAGAAAGGTGATTTCCCATGGGATCTGTGACGCTCGCACAGGTCTCGACCCCGGAGACTCTCGCCGTTGCGGTCCTGGCATCCCTGGCTGGGGCGGGCCTGCTGTTCGTGTATCTGCGCGTTCTCGCGAAGAAGGCACGGCTGTCCGCCGAGCAGGAAAGCGCCCGATTGATCGCGGATGGCAAACGGCAGGCCCGCGAGGCGATTCGCGCGGCCGAGGTCGAGACCAAAGCCTTGTTTTTGGCCCGGCAGGAGGAATTTGACAAGCGGACCGCAAAAGTCCGCAACGAGTCGCGGGATGCCGAGAAGCGGCTCGACAAGCGAGAAGACATTCTCGAGCGGAAGCTCGACATGCTCGCAACGAAGGAGAAGAACATCGAGACGGCGGAGACCCGGCTCCGCCAGCGACAATCGGAAATCGAGGCCAAGGCCGAAGAGACGGACGAACTCCTCAAGCAGCGGCGGAATGATCTGCTGAAGGTCGCCCAGTTATCGCTGGACGAGGCGAAGAAGCAGTTGTTCAAGAACCTGGAGAACGAACTGGAGCAGGAGTGCGCGACCCTGATCGACAGCCGCGTTACCGCTGCCGAGGAGGAAGCGGAAGAGCGGTCGAGACGGATTGTCGTGTCGGCCATCGAGCGCTTCGCAGCGTCGCAGACGACAGATACGACGGTCACGACCGTTGATATCCCCAACGATGACATGAAGGGCCGGGTAATCGGCCGCGAAGGCCGCAATATCCGGGCCTTCGAGAAGGCGACCGGCGTGGACGTCGTGGTGGACGATACGCCGGGTGTGATCGTCGTTACCGGCTTTGATCCGGTCCGGCGAGAGATCGCCCGTCAGGCGATGGCGAAGCTGATTCAGGACGGACGGATTCACCCCACCCGGATTGAAGAGGTCGTGGCAGAGGTTCGGCAGCGGATAGAAAAACAGATCGTCGAGTTGGGCAAGAAGGCCACGATGGAGGCCAACGTCAGCGGCCTGAACCGCAAGATCTACGAGCTGCTCGGCCGCCTGACGTATCGCACGAGTTACGGGCAGAATGTGCTTCGCCACTCGATCGAGGTCGCATACCTCTGCCAGGTGATGGCCGACGAGCTGGGGTTGAACGGGACGCTCGCGCGGCGGTGTGGTCTGCTTCATGACATCGGCAAGGCGGTGGACCACGAACTGGAGGGCGGACATCCGGCCATCGGGGCGGAAATCTGCCGCAAGTTCAACGAGCCTCCCGAAGTGCTGAACGCCGTAGCGGGTCACCACGGCGACATCGCCGCGACCAGTCCGTACACGCCGTTGGTGACTGCGGCGGACGCGATCAGTGCGTCGAGGCCGGGCAGTCGTCGGGAATCCTTGGAGCGCTACATCAAGCGGCTCGAGGATCTGGAGGCGATCGCGAAAAAACGGCCGGGTGTGTCTCATGCGTACGCCATCCAAGCAGGCCGCGAGGTGCGTGTGATCGTGGATGCGAACAAGGTCGACGATGCGAACGCCATGCGCATCGCGCGAGAGATTGCCAAGCAGATTGAAGCGGATATGACCTATCCCGGCGAGGTCAAGGTGACGTTGTTACGCGAGGTTCGCGCGATCGAATACGCACGGTAAACCCCGTTGCGAGGGATGGGATGCTTCAGGGAGCAGACACTGGGCGAGATGCCCGCTTCGCGGGTGTCGGTTCCTGTCCTGCCGGAAAGCGGCGCTAGAAGAGGAACCTCAGTCGCACGCCGCCCACAAAGGTGTCCTTGTGGGCGCCCACGCCACCGGGATTGGTCAGGAACTGAAGGTCCGGCGTGATGGCCAGCCACGGCGTGACGACGATCTTGTAATACAGCTCGTACACGCTTTCACGATCCGCCTCCGGATTGGTCACCTTGCGAAAGCGATCGGACAAGATGCTCTGGGCCACGCCAAAGCCCAGCACGTCGGTGTCGCGTTTTGGGATCAGCCCTTGGTACTGCACGCCCAGCGACCAGAAGTTGTCGATCCGGTTGACCTCTCTCTGAGCGAAGCCGTAACGCAGAAATGCGCCTAGCCCCTGCTTGTCACCGGCCGTGTCGTTTTCCTTGTAGAGGAGTTGATCGAACGAGAGATAGAATCCGACGGAGTCGCTCTTGAGCCGCGTCACGCCGGCCTGCTGTGCGGCCAGTCGCAGTTCCCTGCGATCCCGTCCGTCGTACCAGAGTCCGAAGCGATAGGTGCCGGAGAGCGCGCCGTGGGCTGTTTGGAACTTCGGCATGAGGCCCAGCTCCCACATGCCGATGAACGTGGCGGGGCCGGTCAGGCTGGTGCGGAGGGCGCCGTGCTTCGACCCCTTCGAATTGCCGTCGAAGGCGCCCATCTGGAAGTAGATCCAGTCGGCGGGTTTGATCTTGAGGCGTGCTCCGCCAGCGGTTGTGTGGGGAACGGTGGGGTTGGCGCGGAACCAGTTGTTCATGAACAAGTAGTCTTCGTTCTGGGCGTAGCGGTTCCGGTCGAAGAGGTCCTTCTTGCTTTCGAGACGGCCCACACGGAGGTCGATGGCCCCATCCAGAAATCGCTGACCGACCCACCACTTGCTGATGAAGATGGTGTCGTCGGACCCTTCATCCGAATTCGGTCGCGACAGACCGCCGACCTTGCCGGCGTTGAAGCCGATGGCTTCGCGCCAGTTGCCCTTGACCTTGATATAGCTGTACCCACCCTTCCACAGACCGAGCTTCTGGGAGTCCAGCTTCAAGATCAGATCATAGCTGCCGGACTGGCGGTATCCGCGGCCGGTGTCGCGACCTCCGTGAAAGATGCCGAACCCTTGTTGCTGATAGGCGAGGCTCCACTTCACACCATGGTTTTCCAGGACGGGCCGGAACCCTGCCCAGTTGCCGGTCATCTTCGGGGCATTCAGGTCGAAAAAACCGTGGTGCTTCGGCGGCGTATCTTCGCTTGGAGAAGACGCGACGGCGCGGGTTGTTTGGGTCGTCTGTCCCCTTACGGGGGAGCGTGAGCCGGCCAGAAGAATCGTGGCGATCAGGATCAGGCGAAGGCACGTCGTATGGACAGGTTCCACAGGTGTTTTTCTCCGTGATGGTCGCCCTTGCTGCGCCGCCGGGCGGCATTTCACTTCTGCGAATTGCATGTATTGTCTGTTTCCCCGCCGGCCGGGAATGGATGGCACCCGCCCGCAGAGGCAGGCTGCGTTGGAAGCCAGCGTTGCATCATGGGCACATAATTGCAAGGGCGAGAGAGCGATTCCGCCCTTGGATTTGCGCGGTCTCGTGAAGTTTTGCGCTTTCTTCACATTTGCCGGTGGAGCCTGGGCCTCAGCCGATCGGTCGGCCTTCGTGCGAAGAGGACACACGCCATGGTGAGGATATGAAGCATGAAGTGGCGTGTGACAAGAGAAGCCCCGCCCGCTGCACTTGATGCAGGAGGCGGGGCTTCGTCAGGTACGACGATCGGCTTGGCTGCGGACCGCCGCGTGGTTTGCACGGGCGAAATAAGAGCCGGCGTTGCGGGTCGGGATCTTTGCCAGTGCTATTCCCGGCGTATTCATCCAA
>CAYQDV010000224.1:0-5783 GCA_964416295.1 uncultured Planctomycetaceae bacterium | reverse complement strand
TTGGTGAGCGTGCGCGTGACCGCTCCACCCGGCCACGTGACCTGCACCTCGTCCACCGCCAACGCGGCGTTCAATCCGAAATGGACGCGCAACTCGTTTTGAGACTTGTAGTTGTTGCCGCCGGCGATGATCTGGCGATGGCTCCAGACGGAGCCGACGCGGATCGCCACGTGGGCCCCGACGGCGAAGACGTTGCTTCCGTGTCCGATGACGTCGAATTCGATCCAGTGGCGGAGTTCGCCCTCGTGATTGACGTAGAGCCGGACGTTGTCGTCGTTGTTCTGAACGAGGAGGTCGAGGTCGCCGTCGTTTTCGATGTCGCCGACGGCGACGGCAAACGAATCCAGGGCATCGGCGACTGCGAGGGCCGGCGCCATGTCGGTCGTGGGCCAGGTTCCGGAGTTCACGTAGAGCCGATTGGCGCCCATCATGTTGCAGACATACAGGTCCTCGTTGCCGTCATTGTCATAGTCGAAGAAGACGGCGCCCCAACCGACCCGCTGCGACTGGACGCCCGCGGCGATCTCGTCGCGCGTGAAGACGCCTCCGCCCTGATTGGTGAAGAGCACGTTGAAGGGGTCGATCGGCAGGTCGGTGCAGTAGAGATCCTGCCGTCCATTGGCGTTGAAGTCGCCGACGGCCACTCCCATCGAGTAGATGTTCACGTCGGTGCCGGACGTGGCGGAGATGTCGGTGAAGGTGCCGCCGACGTTTTCGTAGAGGTGGTTGTGCATGACCAATTCGGTCGCGACCTTCTTGTCGTTGGAGACGTACAGATCGACATCACCGTCCCAGTCCATGTCAAAAAATACGGACTGCCAGCCCCGCGAGGAGTCGGCCACGCCCAGAGCCGCAGCGACGTCGACAAACGTTCCGTTGCCGAGGTTGTGGAAGAGTGCGTCCTCGTCGGGCTGGCCAAGGCCGTCCACGCCGTAATTGGGCACGTGGATGTCGAGCCAGCTGTCGCCGTCGTAGTCTCCGGCCGTCGCACCGGTGCCACGGCCGGGATCACCGACGCCCGCTGCGGACGAAACATCGACAAACTGGAAGTTGCCGTCATTTCTGGCCAGCACGTTGGGCTGGTCGATCTGTGTGAAGTACAGGTCCATGTCGCCGTCGGCGTCATAATCCAGCGCCACCACGCCGGACCGCCCCGGCAGAAACGGGATCCCGTTGTTTATGGATCGGTTTATGAAGACCCCGGTGCCATCGTTTTCGAAGATGCCCGCGCGTCCGTCCGCGGCGCCGGTGACCACGACGTCGGGGTCCCCATCGCCGTCCAGGTCGACGAAAGCCATCCCGTACCCGAAGCGCTCCAGGCTGGGTCGCTGGGGCATGAAGTAATTGAGGCCTCGGGCCAGCGCCTCCTCGGTGAAGGGCGCTGGCGTGCCGGCGGAGGCTGACTGGTTCGCGCAGAGCGTTAGAACCAGGCAGAGGGCGGCGCGCGCCGCCGCGTGAGCGGGTGGCCTGCGAAACGAAAGGGACGATTCGGCCATGGGATACCCCTCCTTCGGGCCGACGAAGCTGACAGGATCGGCCCCAGTTGATTCAGGCTGGCGGGAACCTGGAGCGAGCGACAAGCCCTCGCCCGATCCCGAGAGGCCTATATTCTCCGCCGTTCAGGATACTCCAATGCGCTGGCCAATACAAGTGTCGCGGGCCGGCCACTGGTCGAGCCGCGACCGGTGCGTGCATTGTTCCTCACGTCCGCGCAGTGGCGCCACGCCCTGTCACGGCCGAGCGCGTCCGCAAAGCTCTTTGGCACAGACAGTTATCAAGTGGTGTTTGCGCGCGTGCCGGGTGTCCTCCCGACTACACGGATTCACCGGATGCCGGAATATCCGGCCGAGAGGCCCAGGCTCAACGGTCCGACGACAGGCGGACCCTGAGATATCAGCGTGGTAAAGCCGCTCGTTTCCGCCGAAGGGGGATATTCGCTCAGACGCGTGCCAAGCGGGTTCCGATATTCAGAGACGCATGGTTAGGCCGATCCTTCGTGGGGCGTATGGGCCGAATGAGAACGATCCCGAAAAACGCTATCCGATTCGCTGCTGGAGCCGTCGTCCTGTCGGGGGCGGCGAACGCAGTTCTTGCGCAGTGCCCGGTGGAGAAGGTCCTCGCGGCCGACGCCCATGCGAACGACTTCTTCGGGGAGGCCGTGGGTATCGATGGTGATTACGCGGTGATCGGTGCGCGGGGCGTTGCGGACGCCGGCATCGCCTCCGGGGCCGCGTATATCTTCCGATTCGACTCCGCTGCCTCGTTGTGGTCGCAGCAGACCAAGCTGACCGCGTTGGATGCGGCACCGGTGGATTTGTTCGGCGAGTCGGTGGCGCTCTCCGGCGACGATGCCGTCATCGGCGCCCGGTTCGACGATGATGGGGGCAATGCGTCTGGTTCGGTCTATGTGTTCCAACGAAATGACAACGGTACGCCGACCGATCCGAGCGACGATCTCTGGCCGCAGCAGCAAAAACTGACCGCGTCCGATGCCGCCGCGGGAGACCAGTTCGGCGCTTCAGTGGCGATCAGCGGTGACACGATCGCGATCGGAGCGAAGCTCGCCGATGCTACGGCCGGAGCCGACACGGGGGCCGTCTATGTATTCCGCCTCAGCGCCGGCGTCTGGGTCGAGGAGGCAAAACTCGTGGCGCCGGACGCGACGGCGGACGGCTGGTTCGGCCAGTCGGTGGCGGTCGTGGGAAACACGTTGATTGTCGGCTCACGCGCGGACGGAGATCCGTCGAACGCGTCCGGGGCGGCATACCTGTTCGCGCGAAGTGGCACACTGTGGAGTTGGCAGGCCACGCTGAGCGGTGCGGGTGCCGTGGCGGGCGATGGTTTCGGCGGTGCCGTTGGCGTGCGGGAGGATGGTTCCGGATCCTGGACTGCGGTTGTCGGGGCCTTCAATGACGACGACGCGGGACTCGACGCGGGGGCGATCTATGTCTTCTCTGGAAGCGGCACGACTTGGAGCCAGGCCGCGAAACGGACGGCCTCCGACGGAACGGCGGGGGACGCATTCGGCCGTCGCGTCGCGATCGGCGGACCGCGCATCATCGTCGGGGCGCGCCGCCACGACTGTGCTGGCAACAATGCCGGCACGGCGTATGTGTTCGAGGTCGTCGCCGGCGTGTGGGTCCAAACAACGAGCGCGACGGCCTGTGACGCCGCGGGCGGCGACGAATTCGGCTCGGCGGTTGCGCTCGACGGAACGCGGATCATCGTTGGCGCACGGAGTGACGACGACGCGGGTCTCAGTTCGGGATCGGCCCACGTGCTCGACGTACTGGCGTTGGCGTTCGTCGACTGCAACCAGAACGGCTCACCCGACACGTGCGACATCCTTGCGGGGGTCAGCGCGGACTGTCAGGCAAACGGTGTTCCGGATGAGTGCGAAGTCGCGGCATCGACGGGTTTCCCCGATGGTCTCTGCCAGTCGAACTGTCTGGCGGACTGCAATGAGAACGGCGTACCCGATGATTGCGAGACCGTCGTCGTGCCCGTCATCACGGGTGATCCGACAGACCGAAGCGCCTGCGACGGCGGCACGGTCACGTTCGACGTCGTCGCCGCCGGCTCCAGCTTGAGTTACCAGTGGCTGCGAGACGGGGTCCCGACCGGAACGGACAGCGCCTCGCTGCTTCTGGAAACACTCCTGGTCAGCAACGACGGCGCCCGATTCGCTTGCGTCGTGACGAACGGTTGTGGGTCCGCGACGAGTACGGCGGCGACGTTGACCGTGCATCCCGGCCGGCCGTCGATCACGGCCGAGCCGCAGGACATCGTCGTGTTGGAGGGGACCGGCGCGAACTTCGCGATCGGTGCGACGGGCACGGGCGAACTGCATTATCAGTGGGCGAAGGATGGCGTTTCGGTGGGAGCCGATGCTGCGACACTCATCCTCGCCGGGCTGACGCTGTCCGATGACGGCTCAGTGATCACGTGCCATGTGACGGATGACTGCGGCGGAGTTGACAGCGTACCGGCGATCCTCACCGTGCAGCGGGCGAGGCCGGAAATCCAAGTCCCGCCGTCAGACGTCAGTGTGTGCGAAGGCACGAGCGCGTCGTTCGGCATCACGGCGGTCGGAACCGGGCCATTGCACCATCAGTGGATGCTCGATGCCATGCTCGTCGGCACGGATGCCCCTTCTCTGACGTTGACAACTGTCTCGCTCAGCGATGACGGCGCGCAGATCGTGTGCGAGGTGACCGACGACAACGGCGTGACGGTCAGCCCGGCGGCGACGTTGACGGTCCTCGCCGATACCGAGCCGCCGGCCATGATCTGTCCGGCCGACGTGACCGTTGGTTGCGGCGCCGACACCTCGCCGGACGCGACCGGGCGCGCCACGGCAACGGACAGTTGCGACGCCGCGCCGACGATCGCGTTTGCCGACGTGCTCGGTGGTCCCTGCCCGGGCGTGACCACGCGGACGTGGACGGCCACCGATGCGCGGGGGAACTCGGTTTCGTGTGACCAGCGGATCGCTCGGCAGGACTTGGCGCCACCGGTCATCACCGCATGCGCGGCGGACCGGACGCTTCAAGGCGACGCGAACTGCACCGCGCGGGTACCGAACCAGATCGGAGAGATCCACGCGACCGACGACTGCGACCCGACGCTCGACGTGGTGCAGACGCCTCCGGCAGGATCGGTCGTGCCATTGGGGGAGACCGTGGTGACGTTCGCGGTGACGGATGACTGCGGCCATGCTGCGACCTGCACCGCGCGGATCACGATCGCGGCACCGGCCGACACGGACGGCGACGGCGTGCCGGACTGTCGCGACAATTGCCCGGACACACCCAATCCTGATCAGCAAGACTCAAACGGGGACGGCGTGGGCGATGCCTGCACAGCGGACAACGGCGGCGGAGATCCGGGTGGAACGGTGCCGCCACCGTCCCCCCCGCCGGACCCTCAGCCTGGCCCCGGACCGGGTCCGGATCCCGGTTCAGAACCCGGCGCACAGCCGGGCGAGCCACCACCGCAAGGCGGCGGCACTGGTGATTCGACCGTCGTTCCGACGGCCGGGGGCCCTCCGTCCACCGGTTCCGAGGGCGGGAATGGAGAGGAATCCGAGCCACCATTGCCGACATCAGAAGAGTCCACCGCGGGATGCGGAGCAGGTGTGTGCGGTGCCGGCGCGGGCGGGGTGGCGCCGTTTCTGCTCCTGGGTTTGGCGGTCACGAGGATTCGAGCGCGACGGCGGCGAAAGGAAATAGACCAGTCTTGAGAGAGTGCTGATATGGCCGTTCGAGTGATGCTCGTGGATGATGCGGCGTTCCTTCGGCACGTTGCGAAGAAGCAGTTGCGACGGGAGGGGTTCGAGATCGCGGCGGAAGCCGCCAGCGGCGAGGAAGCGGTCGCCGAGTACGCGGCGGTCCGACCTCATGTCGTGCTGCTTGACATGACGCTGCCGGGCATGGGCAGCCTCGCGACGCTCGATGCCCTGCGCGGGGTGGACCCGAAGGCAAAGGTCGTCGCGGTGGCGGGAGCGGGCCGGCACGCCTCGCTTGCCGAGGCGGTCAAGGCTGGGGCGCTGGAGTACACTCGAAAGCCCTATCGGGCCGAACGGATTCGGACGGCCATCGACCGGGCGCTGGGGCGTCCATCGGCGCAGCCGGAGACGTGAGCCCACCAACGCCTGGAGAACGCCCGTCCAACCGGGCCGGTGAGACGGACTGACCGAAAACGGCACGAAGGCGGCGTCTCCCTAGTTCATGGTCACACGTTGTCTTGTGGGTTCGAAGGCCCCTCGGTTGCCTCGCGAGACG